>NZ_JBHMEC010000026.1:0-275871 GCF_042430665.1 Roseovarius ramblicola
CCGATCAGCAGGTGCAAAGAGTAGCTTGATTTACGCCAGATCCTGTCCAAGAGACGGGGAGTAGCTCCGACACTGGGATATGTTCGATCGTCTCCAGCGTGCGCATATCACCGAAGCACGCAACGTTGCGGATCGCGACGTCATCAATGATCTCGCCGCGTCCATCGGGCATGACCGCACCGAATTCCGTACGCTGCTGAGAGACCCAGAAACAGCGCGGCGCGTAGAGGCGGATCGCCAGCATGCGCAACGGTTTCAGATTCGCAGCGTCCCGACGCTGATTGAGCCTATGACCGGCACGCGTCTTGTGAACGGGCCCATCGAGGATCTGAGAGTCCAACTCGACTTTGCAGCCTGGCTTGCCGGGCAACGGGGAGGCGCGGCCTGATGCGTTTTCTCACCCAGCTTCTGTATCGCTATCGCGAGCGGCGTCGCTTGCGTGGCGTGCCCGGAAATTTGCCTCCGTATCTGATGCGCAACATCGGCCTTGAACCGCGTGTCGAGCGAAGTCGCCCCCTTTCCACGCTCCTTTGGTGAGCCCTTCCTTGGAGAATCATACCATGTCTCGAACGCCCGATATCCTGATCACGGCGCTTGCACCGGCCATCTGGGGCAGCACCTACCTTGTCACCACGGAATTCCTGCCCGAGGGATATCCGATCACTCTCGCGGTGTTGCGGGCTCTGCCGGCAGGCCTCCTGCTCCTCGCAGTCACGCGATGCCTGCCATCCCGCGATTGGCTGATCCGGGTGTTCATGCTCGGAGCGCTGAACTTTGCGGTGTTCTGGACACTGCTGTTCGTCGCCGCGTATCACCTGCCAGGTGGCGTTGCCGCGACCGTGACATCTGTGCAGGCGCTGATGGTGATCGGCATGGCGCGCGGCTGGCTGGGCACATCTGTACGCGCAGCTTCTGTTGTCGCCGCGATCACCGGGATAACGGGCGTCGGCCTCCTGCTCCTTGGACCGGGCGCGGCGCTTGACCCAGTCGGGATTGCCGCAGCCCTTGGCGCAGCGGCGGCGATGGCTGCGGGCACTGTTCTCAGTCGCAAATGGCAACCCCCGGTTCCGGCGCTCAGCTTCGCCGCCTGGCAGTTGACCGCGGGCGGCCTAATCCTACTGCCTCTGTCGCTTCTCGCGGAACCCGCGCTACCCCCGCTTACCATGACCAATCTCGGCGGGCTGCTCTGGCTTGGGTTGATCGGGGCCGCAGCAACCTACTGGATCTGGTTCCGGGGTGTTGCCCGGATCGAACCCGGCGCGGTTTCGATGCTCGGCATGATGAGCCCGGTCACTGCGGTCATCCTTGGGTGGGTTTGGCTGGGACAGGCATTGAGCTTGCTCCAGATCCTCGGCGCCATCATCGTATTGGGATCGGTCTGGGTAAGCCAGGCAGCCAGCCGTCCCTGCGGGCTGCGAATGCCGAGCTGGTTCACGCGGTATCGGGCGTCCGCCTAATGTGCTTTCAACCGTCCTGTATAAAGGCCACCTTGATGCCCAGCCCTTCCGTCGCACGCGCGTTTGTCTCTAAGGCCCGATGGGCGGGTCCGGCACCAACAGAACGACACCATTTGCGAGGTGACCTGCGCGGCCGGCGCGAGCGGCAGCATTCAGAATTTCATGACTTCTAAGGCTTCGCGCCCGTTCCGTTTTGCCGACGCCCGGTTGTCGCCCGCCAGGATGGCGAGATCAGCAGGAAGATTTAACCCTTGAGGCGGGTGCGTAGTGTGCTGACCTGTGCCGCAAGCACGGGATGTCGGAAGGCACCTTTTATGCTTGGAAGGCCAAGTTTGGCGGGATGACAGTATCGGACGCCAAGCGGCTGAAGGCGCTTGAAGACGAGAATGCAGAGGTGGCTCGGTTGATCCGAACAGGTTCCGGGCGCGTGTTGCGCGGGAATTGGGCGCTCTGATCGAACGACGAGGCAGGCCGCGAATGATTGTTTCGGACTGATCTGATCCCCGCAAACTGGACCGTTTGAAAGTGGAGTTTTCCGCTACGGTTTCGCGGCTGGAAGAGGAGCGGAATCACACGAAGGCATCGAAGTTTACGGACGCGCAGAAGGAGTTCATCATCAAGCAGGGCGAAGAAGGCACGCCGGTCGCGGAGATCTGCCGCAAGGCAGGCATCAGCCAGGCGACCTGCTCCAACTGGAAGAAGAAGTATGCCGGCCTTTTGCCGGCCGAGATGAAGCGGCTGAAGCAGCTCGAGGATGAGAATGGCCGGTTGAAGAAGATCGTGGCCGACCTGACGCTGGACCGCGAGATGTTGCAAGACGTCATCCGGTGAAAGTTCTGAAGCCTGGTCGGATGCGCGAAATGGTTCGCGGGATGTGCAGCGATTAGGCGGTCTCGGTCGACGGCGTGACCGGCTGTGGCACGCCGAAACGCGCGCAAAGCTATCAACAGGCGAAGCACCATAACGGCACGCACATCGTCAGCGCGCGTGCGCGGCATGGCGACTGCTCACCCGGGGTGAAGGGCTGCGACTGAGCCCTGTCCGCAGGCGGGATGACAAACGGGACGCGGTGTGCCGCCGCGCCCGGCACCGTCTAGAGCAGCGTCAGATCACCCGCCATCTGACGGCCATCGCGGCCATCCTTCAGCTCGTAGCCGACCTTCTGATTGTCGGCGAGGCCGGTGAGGCCCGAACGCTCCACCGCCGAGATATGCACAAACACGTCCTTGCCGCCATCGTCCGGGGCGATAAAGCCGTAACCTTTCGTGGTGTTGAACCACTTCACGGTGCCTGTCGGCATTCCGTTCTCCTTCGTCTTCGTCTTCGCGTCCCCGGGAGTATGCCGGGCCATATGCCGCGTTGGGCACAGGACGATGATTGCATCGTCAATGTAAAAATCAAGCGAAACTCAGTGACGGCCCCGGCGCGGCGCGCTATGAGAGCGTTCGCAAGGAAGCGAAAAGATGGTCGTATACGGGATCAAGACCTGCGATACCTGCCGCAAGGCCCTGAAATCCCTGCCTGGGGCGCGTCTGCACGACATCCGGGCAGAGGGTCTGCCCGATGATGTGGCACAGGCGGCGCTGGAGCGGTTCGGGGACGCGCTGATCAATCGGAAATCGGCGACATGGCGCGGACTGAGCGAGGCGGTGCGTGCGGAGGCACCGCTGGCGCTCATTGGCGCGCACCCGGCGGTGATGAAACGCCCGCTCATCGACGCGGGCGGCACGCTTTACCTCGGCTGGGGGCGGGAGGTTCAGACCGCGCTTCTTGGATGACAGGCGAGACCGCCTATATCGGCGGCAGCAACGAAAGGCGGACACAATGCGCAATGCGGCGGCGGTTCTGGGGATCATCGGCGGGTGTCTCGCGATCCTCGTGGGGTTTTTCAGCTATGGCTATACCGAAGCGGTGCACCGCTTCGGCGAGGTCGAGGGGCTGCTGCATCAGGTCGCAGATCCCGCGCTGATCCGCACCGCGAGCTTCCTCGCGCCGCTTCTGGCGATCGCGGGGGGCGCGATGGCGCGGGCGCGGGCCCTGCCTGCGGGGGTGCTCCTGCTGGTGGCGGCGGGGCTGATCTATTATGCGTTCGGCTTCAACGTGTTCACCATGTTTCCGATCGGGATGGCGGGGCTTGCGGGCGTGCTGGCGCTGGCGGCGGGCAAGCCGGACGAACCGAAATCGCATTTCTAGAGCGCGCGGTCGCGGACCCTCGGTGTGGGGCTGACAGGCTTGTGACATGACATTTCAGGGCTGGTGCTTAGGGTCCATCGCGACACGAGACGACGGAGCGCCCATGCGTCACGCCCTTGCCATCGCCCTGCTTGCCCTCATCGCGCCCGCGCCGGCCCTCGCCGCCGGGCAGATCGAGCCGCGCTGTCATGCCGAGGTGCCCTGCGCGCTCGGCGACCGGTCCTACCATGTCAAGGAGCCCGACGGCTGGGACGGCCAAACGCCGCTGCCGGTGCTGCTGCATTTCCACGGCTGGATGCGGCAGGGCACGCTGATCGTCAAGCATGGCCGGATTTCCGGCGCGACGCGGCGGCGCGGTGTGCTGTTGCTCGCGCCCAACGGGCAGGGCAAGACTTGGGATTTCTGGACCGATCGGACCGATGACGTGGATTTTGCCGCCGCCGTGATCGAGGACGCGGCGAAACGCTATCCCATCGACCGCAGCCGCATTTATGTCTCGGGCTATTCCTACGGCTCGGCCATGGCGTGGCGCTATGCCTGCGAGAACGGCGACGGGGTGGCGGCGCTGCTGGCGGTGTCGGGCACGCTCCGGCAATCCGAGACCTGTCCGCAGGCCCCGGCGGAGGTACGTCATGTCCATGGCACGTCCGATACGGTGATGGATTTCCCCTTCGGCCCGCATGGCGAGACGACATGGCCCGTCAAGCTCTGGCGCGAGCGGATGGGATGCGCCGGGCCGGGCGAACGCCTCGGGCATTGGTCGGTGACCCATCACGACACGTTCGCGCGCACACTCTGGGACTGCGACGAGGGGCGTGTCACGCTCGACGTGCACGGGCGCGGGCATTTCATCCCGCGCGGCTGGATCGCCCGGCAACTGGACGAATTGCTCGGCCTGCCGCGATCCTACCCGTGACGTCCTGATCGCGGCAGGGAACCGGTTCACGGCAACGGATGGTTCGGCTGTTCCAGCCATGCGCACAGCGCCGCATTGGTCTCGGCGGGCCGCTCCAGCACCGGCAGATGTCCTGCACCGTCGATCACGCACAGATCCGCGCCTGGGATCAGCCCGGCCATGAACTCGTGCCGCCGTTGCGGGGTCAGGCCGTCGGCGGCCCCGCACAGCACCAGCGCGGGCACCTGGCAGCGGCGCAGCACGGCCTGATAGTCGCGTCGCCGCTGCAGGGCGCGCACCTGCCGCACGAGCGTGTCTGGCCCGAGCGTTTCGGCCATTTCCACCACCTGCGCCAGCACCTCTGTCCTGCCCGGTCCCGGTGCGAGCACGTCCTGGCCGAGCACCATCTCGACCGCCTCGGCAATCATCCCGGCGCGCAGTTTGGCGACCAGCGGCTCGTACCCGGCGGAGGATTGCGGTGTCTCGGCCAGCGGATTGGTGTCCATCAGCGCGATCCGGGTCACCCGCTCGGGCGTGCGTCGCAGGATTTCCATTGCCACGATTCCGCCCATCGAAAGCCCGGCCAGCGCGAACCGCCCCGGCAGGTGATCGAGCAGCCCCGAGACGATCTCCTCTATGCGCTCGCCATGCGTGATCGGCGCCGCGCACACCACCCGGTCGCGGCCCAGATCGGCGATCTGCGGCGCGAAGAGCCGCGCATCGCACATCATGCCGGGCAGGAACACGATCGGATCACTGTTCATCGAAACATCCCCCGATCCCGGCGGCCTCTCGCCCACGTCCTCCGAAAGCATGACATCGCCGCTGCCGCCCGTGCAAGGTCTAAGGCGCGATGACCCGTTCGATCCAGCCGGTCATCGCCTGTGCCGCAGCAGCGGTGTTGCCGGGGGACATGATGTCGCCCGCCACGACATGGGCTGACGGGTCGTCGCCCTCGGCCAGCACCGGCGCGACGCGCGTCGCGGGCCCGCCCCAGCGGGCGAGCACGCCGTCGGTCAGGTCCGGGCGCACCACGGTGTCGGCCTCGGAGTAGTAGAAGAGCGCGGGCACCGGGATCGTCGCCGGATCGAGCGAACGCGCCCGCGCCACCAGCGCCGCCATCGGAAACACCGCCGTGCTGGGATACTCGGTGGTCCATTCCGCCGCCTGTCCTGGGTTGCGCGGCTCGAAGCTGCGCCGCTTCCCGGCCACCAGCGGCAGCCAGTGGCGCGCGCCCGGCCATGTCAGCAGCGGGGCCAGCGGGTTGTTGATGCCGAAATTGGGCGAGACGAGGATCGCCCCCGCGACGCGGTCGCGCAGCGCCGGGTCGGCAAGGGCGAGTGTGGCCACCGTGGCCCCGGTCGAGGTGGCGAGGATCACGACGCGATCCCCCGCCGCGCGCCCCACCGCCAGCGACTCGGCGGCGTCGGCGAGCCAGTCAGAGGCCGTCGCCTCAGCCATTGCGTCGCCGTCACGCCCGTGACCGCGGAACCGCGTGAAGACGAGGTTGGCCCCGAATGCCTGCGCCACCATGTCCGGCACCGGGCGGATTTCCTGGCTCGAGGCCGAGAAGCCGTGAAGGTAGACGATGGCGAGCGGCGTGCGCGTCTCGGGCGCGCCGGCCCAGATCACGCGCTTGTGGCTGTCGGGGCGGATGTCGTCATAGCGCGCCTCGCGCGCGGCGAGGAAAGCATCGATACCGCCGTCGAGGGTGCCGGTATCGAAGGTTGGCGGCATCTCCACCGGCTCTCGCGGCGCGAGGATCAGACCCACGCCGAGGAGCAGAGCAAGCGCCAGAACGGCGCGCAGCAGCCAGCGCCTCATCCCGTGTCCGCCCGCGCGCTCACCTCGTCCAGCGCCGCGCCGATAAGATCGAGACAGTCGGGATCGGAAAAGCGGTGATCGGCCCCGCGGACCAGCGTGAGCCGCATGTCAGGCCCGGTGGCATGGTCCAGAAGCCGCAAGGCGACGGACTTATCCACATCATTATCGGCGGTTCCTTGCAGAAACCGAACCGGGAAGGGCAGGTCGAGCGGTGAACGCAGCACGAGGTGATCGCGCCCGTCCTCGATCAGGCGGCGGGTGATGATGTAGGGTTCGCCATACTCCGAGGGCAGGGCGATCTGCCCCTCCTGCATTATCTGGCGGCGGTCGGGTTCGTCAAACCCGGCCCACATCGCGTCCTCGGTGAAATCGGGGGCGGCGGCGATGCCCACCATGCCAGCTACCCGTTCGCGGCGGGCCCTTGCCAGCAAAAGCGCGATCCACCCGCCCATAGACGAGCCCACGAGGATCTGCGGCCCCTCGGTCAGCGCGTCGAGCACGGCGCGGGCATCCTCTGCCCAATAGCCGATGCACCCATCGGTGAAGGAACCAGAGGATCGCCCGTGCCCGGAATAGTCGAAGCGCAGGAAGGCGCGGCCCCGGGCGCGCGCCCACTCCTCGAGCCACAGCGCCTTGGTGCCCTCCATGTCGGACTTGAACCCGCCGAGAAAGACGATACCCGGGCCATTGCCCGTCAGCCGGTGATGGGCGATGCGGCGGCCCGCCCCGGTCTTGAGCCATGATGGTTGCGGCATCGCATCCTCCCTTGCCTTGCGGCGGGGATCATGCACCTGCGCCGCGAGGCGCGCAAACCGGTTTTCGCCCGGCCTCAGCCGCCGATATAGGCCCCGTTGCGCGGCCGATAGAACACCTTCTGATTATGCAGCCGTCCGAGCAGGTCGTGGATGCGCAGCAGGGTCTCGTCCGCCTCTGGCGGGGTGTCGGCGGTCTTGTCGTGCTGCACATCGTCGGGCAGCGCCCGCGCCGACAATTCGGCCTTGGCCTGCCGCAGTGCGGTCTCGATCAGATCCATGTCCTCGACGGAGAGTTCGAATGTCTCGTTATAGCCCGGCAATTCCTGCGTCTCCCGTGATGTACGGCACCGCGACTTTACGTTCGCAGCGCAATAATGTTGCGTGGTCGATAAACGGCATTTAGGGCATTGGACACGACATGTCCAATGGGTTTTTTCAACTGCGTCAAGAGGTTGCAATATACGGTCGCATACCGTCGCGCACCTGCCCCCTTGACCTTGCGGGCGGATGCGGGCATGAGGCCCGCAAGATACCCGCAACCGGGCGTTCCGTGGGCGCCAAACCGACGAGGAGCCTCAGATGGCCGATATTTCCCTCATATTTCCCGATGGCAATGCGCGCAGCTACCCCTCTGGCGTGACCCCCGCCGAGGTCGCGGCGGATATCTCCGTGTCGCTGGCGAAGAAGGCCATCTCGGCCCATGTCGACGGGCAGCACTGGGACCTGCAATGGCCGATCCCGCGCGATGCCGCGATCAGCATCAACACGATGAAGGACGAGGCCCCGGCGCTCGAACTCATCCGCCATGACCTTGCCCATATCATGGCCCGCGCGGTGCAGGAAATATGGCCCGATGTGAAGGTCACCATCGGCCCGGTGATCGAGAACGGCTGGTATTACGATTTCGACCGCGCAGAGCCGTTCACGCCCGAGGACCTTGGCCGCATCGAGGCCAGGATGCGCGAGATCATCAACGCGCGCGACCCCGTCACCACCGAGGTCTGGGACCGTGCCCGTGCGATCGCGCATTACGAGCAGACGGGTGAGCGCTACAAGGTGGAACTGGTCGAGGCCATTCCGGGCGATGAGCCGCTGCGCATGTACTGGCACGGGGGTTGGCAGGATTTGTGCCGTGGCCCGCATCTGCAGCATACCGGGCAGGTGCCCGCCGACGCCTTCAAGCTGATGAGCGTGGCTGGGGCCTATTGGCGCGGGGATTCCTCGCGCCAGATGCTGCAACGCATTTACGGCGTGGCCTTCCAGAGCCGCGACAAGCTCAAGGCGTATCTCAATTTCCTCGAAGAGGCCGAGCGCCGCGACCATCGACGACTCGGGCGCGAGATGGACCTCTTTCACATGCAGGAAGAGGCACCGGGGCAGGTGTTCTGGCACCCCAACGGCTGGACCATCTATACCGAGTTGCAGGACTACATGCGCCGCAAGCAGCGCGTCGGCGGCTATCGCGAGATCAACACGCCGCAAGTCGTCGACCGCAAGCTGTGGGAGGCCTCGGGTCACTGGGACAAGTACCAACACCACATGTTCGTGGTCGAGGTGGACGAGAGCCGCGACGGTGAAAACGACGATGCGGCGGTCAAGAACAAGGCGCAGACGCGGATCAACGCGCTGAAGCCGATGAACTGCCCCTGCCACGTTCAGGTGTTCAACCAGGGCCTGAAATCCTATCGCGACCTGCCGCTGCGGCTGGCCGAGTTCGGGTCATGCGCGCGGTTCGAGCCGTCGGGCGCATTGCACGGGATCATGCGGGTGCGCGGATTTACGCAGGACGACGCGCATATCTTTTGCACTGAGGCGCAAATCCAGGACGAGTGCGCGCGCTTCATCGACTTCCTTGCCGGGGTCTACCGCGAGCTTGGTTTCCCTGAATTCGAGATCCGTTTCGCCACCCGTCCCGAGAAACGTGTCGGGACCGATGAAAGCTGGGATTACGTCGAGGGTGCGCTGGAAAACGCGATCAAGGCCGTTGGCCGCGATTACACGCTGGAGCCGGGGGATGGCGCGTTCTACGGACCGAAGCTGGATTTCTACCTCACCGACGCGATCGGCCGGGTCTGGCAGTGCGGCACCTTCCAGGTGGATCCGAACCTGCCCGAGCGGCTGGACGCGAGCTATATCGCGCAGGACGGGGCCAAGCACCGGCCCTACATGCTGCACCGGGCCTGCCTCGGGTCTTTCGAGCGATTCATTGGCATCCTGATCGAAGAACATGCCGGGCGGCTGCCGTTCTGGCTCGCACCCCGGCAGGTGGTGGTGGCGTCGATCGTGTCGGACGCCGATGATTACGTGCACGAGGTGGTCGAGGCCCTGCGCGCGCGGGGTGTGCGTGCCGAGGCCGACACCCGCAACGAGAAGATCAACTACAAGGTGCGCGAGCATTCCGTGGGCAAGGTGCCGGTGATTCTCGCCTGCGGGCCGCGCGAGATCGAGCAGCGCAGCGTGTCGTTGCGCCGCCTCGGGGAAAAGGCCACGCGCACCGTCGCGCTTGACGAGATCGTGCCGGAACTGGCCGCCGAGGCGACCCCGCCGGACATGGCCTGACGCGCGCGCGCCTCAGATCAGCGCGAAAATCCGGGCCGGGCCGCCGGTGCCGCCGCGATGCTTGGGCGCGCCGATGACGATGGTAGCGCCCGCCGCCGGAACCCGGTCGAGACCCGCCACGTTCTCGATCCCGAAGCGCCCGGAGGGCAGCCACGCGTAATGGGTGGCGAAATCCGCCGAGGGCCCGTGGTCGAGCGACAGGGTATCGACCGCGATGGAGCGCGCGCCGGTCTCTTCCATCAGCATCTGCGCGGCCTCGACGTGGAAGCCCGGATAATGCTGCGCCTCGCCGTCGAAGCCACGGAACGCGTCGCTATCCACCTTGGCCCCCCAGCCGGAGTAAAGCGCCACGCAGGCCCCGTCGGGGATCGGACCGTGCGCAGCGATCCATGCCTTGAGGTCGTCGGGGGTGAGCCGGGTATCGGCGTCCTCGGCGGCGCGTGCGGCGATATCGACCACGCAGAGCGGGGCCACCAGATCGCCCACGGGGATCTCGTCCACCGAGGCACCATCGGCGGAAAAGTGCAGCGGCGCATCGACATGGGTGCCGGTGTGCTCGTTGACGGTGAGCGTCAGCAGGTTGAACCCGTGCTCGTCAAAGTTGAAGGTCTGCTCGGTCGAGATGCCTGGCGCGCCGAAATAGGTGGGGAAATCGGCGTCATAGGCATGGGTCAGGTCTTCGACCGCGCCGTGCCCGTGAGCAAGAGCGGGGGGCGCGCCGAGAGGTGCGAGCGCCGCCCCCGCGCCGACAGTGGCCGCCGCCGTGAAAAAGCCGCGCCGCGACAGCATCCTGTCCTTGACCGCGTTGATGATACAGGCGTCACACATGGGTCTTTCTCCTCTGTTGTTGAAACGCGGCGGCGATGCCGTGGCTATTGTCCGAAGGACCTGAGCCCGCGAAAGTCGATCTCTCCGACAAGCGCGAGCATCTCCTCCGCGTCGCCACCGCTGGCCTTGATGAGAAAGCGGTTCGCCACGAGCCCCGTCACCTCTCCATCCTTTATCATGAATTTCTCGCGCCCCACACGCTCGACCCGGGCCCCGTACATGGCCGCGTTGGCGATCATGCCGGACATGGCGCCCACCATCGGGTTGTCGGCCATGATGGTGATGGTCAAGCGCGTGCCCGCGCCCGCATAGGTGGCCTCGGCCCCGGTGCCGCCGCCCATCATGGCAAGGCCCGCGTTCATCTCGGTGTTGATCTCGCGGCTCCAGCCCTCGGGCGCGTCGGGCAGGAAGCCCGCGAGCGCGTCGGTCTTGAGCGCGAGCAATAGCTGACGGGCGTAGTCGAGCTCTTCGAGCGCGTAGGCCGTATCGCCTTCCTCGTAGGCGTCGAGCGCGCTTTGCAGTGTGTCCGATATCTCGTCGGCGGCGGCGGGCACGCCGAAACCGATTGCAAGGGCCGCAGCGGCCAGCGAAAAACGTGTCATTTGCGAACACTCCATAATACATGCAAAAGGGTGTCGGATGCCGGAAACTTGCCGCCACGACATCGCGAGTTTACGTCAAGTGGTGTAGTTTTCAAGACTGGCGGCGGGGAGAGACCATGATCGCGCTGATGCGCCTGCTGATCTTCGGGGGGATCGCCCTCGGCGTGCTCTACCTGGGCCTGTCGTGGTATTTCCGTGCGGCCCATCGCGAGCGGATGGAGCGTGACTGGGAGGCGGCGGGCCGTCCGGGCAACCGCGACGCCTATGTCGCGGAAGGGATGGCGCAGTATGAACGGTCGCTGCGGCACAGGCTCTTGTGGCTGGTCTTTGTTCTGCCGGTGATGGCGGTGGGGCTGATCATCTGGATCACGAATTTCAACTGAGGAGGCCGGGCGATGGTCTATGTGAAATGGGGTTTGCGGGCGATCTTCTGGATCGCAGTGCTGGCCTTTCTGCATTACACCCTGCCGCAGCATGATATCGCGCGGATCACCGATACCTATGAAAAGCGGGTAAATCCCGGCGAGAACGCGCTGTTCTGGTCCAATGCCGCGACCGGCGAAAACGTCAACGCAACCGGGCGCGATGTGTTCTTCATCCAGACCTTTCTCACCGATGACGATCCGATGATCTATCGCAACGAGGATACCGGCTGGGGCTGGCCGCCCTATTTCAAGTTCGACACCGCGAATCTTCAGGCCGAGGCGTCGGATATGATGTCGAAGAAATCCGCCGGGTCCGCGCAATGGGTCGCGATCCGCCACTACGGCTGGCGCAACGAGTTCCTCTCGATCTATCCCAACGCGGTTTCGCTGTGGGCGGTCGAGGGGCCGGACGTGCGGCTCGTGCCGTGGTTCAACATCGTGGTGCTGACGCTGCTTGCGGCGCTGTGGTGGGCGATCCGCGTGCGCTGGAACCGGTTCTGGGAGCGGCGCGGCAGGCCCGAGGGCGGCGAGTGGCGCGAGGCCGCCGACTGATCGCTCACCGTGCCCCGTAATAGAGCCCGACCACGTGCTCGGCCTCGGCGAAGAACAGCCAGCGTGACACGGCGATGCCCGCGAGGTGGCTGATCGCGGCGAGCGCGGCAAGCGCATGGCTGAACGACAGTGCCAGCAGCACGAGCGGCACGGCATAGCCGAGAGCGAACGCGATCACCCGCAGCTTGGCCGCGTGCCTGCGCCCCACCACGAAGACGAATTCGCGCAGCAGGTAATTGCCGCCGGTATGCGGCGGGGCGAAGGCGCGGACCTGCCCGATCCCGCCCAGCCCTGTGGCGGTGGCCATGTCGGTGCCGCCCGCGGCGAATGCCCCGTCGCCGCGCCGCCACCACAGCACCTGCACCAGCCCCGCCAGCGCCAGCAACATGATTGCGGCGATGGCCTGCCCGGCCAGCAGCGCCCCGCCCGCGAGTGCAACCGCGAAGAACAGGGCCGGGGTGAGCGGCGTTTTCCAGCGCGGCACGGTGCGCATTTGCGCGTAGATCATCGAGGTGGTGAACACCGTGGCCAGCGCCAGCGCCGCGCCCGCCCATCCGAGTGGTGCCAGCCGCGTGTCGAAGAACACCAGCCCTGCGCCGTAGAGCCCCATGACCACCAGTGCCGCAACCGAACAGACGCCCTCGCGCGACAGCCAGCTTGAGCGCCACTGGCTGAATGCCCTCCACGCGCGTTCCGGGTGGCCGAGATGAAAGGTCGAGGCCAGCAGCCCGCCCGCCGCGAGCGCGTAGGCCACGGCGAAGAAGGCGAAAGCCACCCAGCCGGTGACATCGGGCAGGCCGAGGCCCAGCCAGAACAGCAGGCCAAAGCCCGCGCCGGAGAGGGTGGTAAAGGCGATGACGGACGGGGCGGGATGCATGTCAGAGTCTTTCCAGAGTGCGGTCGAGCCAGCCGAGAAAGCCCTTGGGCTCTTCGGCCACGGGGGCGAGCAGGGGGGCCAGCACGTCGACCTCGTCGAGCGTGTCGCGCGGGCGCGGCGGCAGGTACTTGTTGACGGGTTTCGTACCCTGTTCGGGCATCAGGTCCATCCCGCCGCGCTCGGCCACGAGCCGGCTCACGTCGCTGTCGGGATCGCCCAGATCGCCGAAATGCCGGGCCCCGGCGGGACAGGTGCGCACGCAGGCGGGCACGCGGTCTTCCTCGGGCAGGTTGTCGTTGTAGATGCGGTCGACGCAGAGGGTGCATTTCTTCATGACGCCCTCGGCCTGATCCATTTCTCGCGCGCCGTAGGGGCACGCCCAGGCGCAGAGCCCGCAGCCGATGCAGTCGGTCTCGTTCACCAGGACGATGCCATCCTCGGCGCGCTTGTAGCTGGCCCCCGTCGGACAGACGGTGACGCAGGGCGCGTCCTCGCAATGCAGGCAGGATTTGGGGAAATGCACGAGTTGCGCGGCGGGATGGGGCATGGCCGATGTTGCCAGCGGCTGCACCTCGTAGCTGTGTACGCGGTTGAGAAAGGTGCCGGACGGGTCGGCACCGTAGGGGTCCTGATCGCTGAGCGGTGCGCCGTAATTCTCGGTGTTCCAGCCCTTGCAGGACACCACGCAGGCGTGACAGCCGACGCAGGTGTCGAGGTCGATCACGAGGCCCATCTTGCGGGTGGTGGATTCGGGAAGGGTGGTCATGCTCAGCCCTCGTGCGTGTTGAGACCGCAGGACTGGGGCGCTGCCCCAGACCCCGGAGTATTGGTACCAAGAAGAAACCGGGTCACTTTCCCACCTTCCATGTCAGGTTTTCGGGGCCACGGCCCACCGGTGACTTGATCGGCGCGAAGGCCGGTTGTGCCTCTGCCGGAGCGTCGGCCTTCTCGATCTTCACCCGCAGATCGAACCACGCCGCCTGCCCGGTGACGGGGTCGGAGTTGGACCAGCGCAGCCCATCGCCCTTGGGTGGCAAAAGCTCGTGGATGAGGTGGTTGAGCAGGAAGCCGCGCGTCGCCTCGGGCGCATCTTCGGAGAGCGCCCAGGTCCCCTTGCGTTTGCCGATGGCATTCCATGTCCAGACGGTGTTTTCATTGAGCGCGGCCATGTGGGCGACCGGCACGGTGATTTCGCCATGGGGTGAGGTGACGCGCGCCCAATCGCCCTCTGAAAACCCGTGCTTATGCCAGAGCTTCGTGGGCAGGTAGAGCGGGTTTTCGCCGTGGATCTGCCGCAGCCAGGCGTTCTGCGTGCCCCACGAATGATACATCGCCATGGGGCGCTGCGTGAGCGCGTGAACGGGGAATTCCCCGGTGTCGACGCTGTCGTCCTCGAAGGGCGGATACCAGATCGGCAGCGGGTCCATCATGGCCTTGATCCGCGCGCGCAGATGATCGGGGGGCTGGCGGTCGCCATGGCCTTCGGCGGCGAGTTGGAACTTGCGCATCGGCTCGGCGTAGAGATCGAAGATATAGGGCTGGGGCGTGTCGAAGATGCCCATGCCGACGGCCCAGTCCTGATAGGCCATGTTCCACGGTTTGTAGTAATTGGCCCCCTCGGGGATGTGGCTGACGCAGAAGCCGCCATTCTCGATGTAGCGGTCGATCTGCGCTGGGTTGGGCGCGCCGCGGCCCACATCCGCGCCGTCGCCGCGAAAGCCCATGAGCGGGCCGATGCCGGGCTTGCGCTCGTGGTTGACCATGTAATCGGCGTAATCAGCATAGCGCGGCGTGCCGTCCTCGGTTGTAAAGCCCGGCAATTTCAGCTTGTTGGCCAGTTGCACCAGCACCGTCTGGAAGCCGCGCACGTCACGGTCGGGCTCTACCACCGGCCAGCGGATCGCATCCGCCGCCGCGTCCGCCTCGCAGATCGGGCGGTCGAGAAGCGAGATGCAGTCGTGGCGCTCCAGATAGGTGGTATCGGGCAGGATGAGATCGGCATAGGCGACCATTTCCGAGCTGTACGCATCCGAATAGATGATGCGCGGGATGACATAGTCGCCGGTCTCGTCGGTGTCGGTCAGCATCTCCATCACGCCGCGCGTGTTCATCGAGGAATTCCACGACATGTTGGCCATGTACATGAAAAGCGTATCTATTTTGTAGGGGTCGCCGGCATGGGCGTTGGAGATGACCATGTGCATCAGCCCGTGCGCAGACATCGGGTTTTCCCATGTGAACGCCTTGTCGATGCGGGCCGGGCTGCCGTCCTCCTTGAGCGCGAGGTCCTCGGGGCCGCGCACAAAGCCCAGATGCGGGCCGTCGAGCGGCTGGCCGGGCGCGTATTTGCAATGCGGCGTGGGGTGGGCGCTCACGGGTTTGGGGTAGGGTGGTTTGAACCGGAACCCGCCGGGCACCTCGACCGTGCCGAGGATGATTTGCAGCACATGCAGCGCGCGAGCGGTCTGGAAGCCATTGGAATGCGCCGATATTCCGCGCATGGCGTGAAAGCTGACCGGGCGGCCGGTCATCGTCTTGTGCGTCTCGCCCCGGAAGTCCGTCCATTCGTGATCGAGGGTAAACGCCTCATCAAACGCCACGCGCGCGATCTCGGCGGCGATGCGGCGGATCTTGTCGGGGGTGATGCCGCAGCGCTCGGCCACTGCCTCGGGGGCGTATTGCGGGTCGAGGTAACGCTCGGCCATCAGGTGCATCACCGGGCGATGCGTGATCCCGTCCACCTCGTGCGTGGCGCTCAGGTCGGGGTGCACACCCGGCGTATCGAACGCCATGCGCTTGCCGGTGGTGCGGTCGATGACTGTCGGTTTTCCGTCGGTATCGCGTAGGTACAATCCATGTTCGGGCGAGGCGGGATCGCTGTTGATGAGAACCGGCGCGTTGGTGTAGCGGGCGAGGTAGTCGAGGTCGATCTTGCCCGCGCGCATCAATTCGTGGATCAGCGACAGGATGAAGAGGCCATCGGTGCCCGGCGTGATGCCCACCCAATCGTCGGCTACGGCGTTATACCCGGTGCGGATCGGGTTCACCCCGATCACCTTCGCCCCGCGCGCCTTGATCTTGCCGATGCCCATCTTGATCGGGTTGCTGTCATGGTCCTCGGCCACGCCGAACAGCATGAAGAGCCGGGTGTGGTCCCAATCCGGCTGCCCGAATTCCCAGAACGCGCCGCCCATCGTGTAGATGCCCCCGGCGGCCATGTTGACCGAGCAGAAGCCGCCATGCGCCGCGAAATTCGGCGTGCCGAAATTCTGCGCCCAGTAGCCGGTGAAGCTCTGTGACTGATCGCGCCCGGTGAAAAAGGCGAGCTTGGACGGATCGGTCTTGCGGATCGGCTCCAGCCAGTCGCAGGCGATTTGCAGCGCCTCGTCCCAGGAAATTTCCTCGAACTCGCCCGACCCGCGGGGACCGACGCGCTTTAACGGCGCGCGCAGGCGCGAGGGGGCGTTGACCTGCATGATCCCGGCGGAGCCCTTGGCGCAGAGCACGCCCTTGTTGACGGGATGATCGCGGTTGCCCTCGATATACGCGACCTTGCCGCCCTTCATGTGCACGTTGATCCCGCAGCGGCAGGCGCACATGTAGCAGGTGGTCTTGCGCACCTCGTCCGAGACATGCGGCGAGGTATCGATGCGGGGTTGCTGTGTCATTGGCGGCCTGTCCTCCCTTGGCCTGAAACTAGGCCAGGCTGCGGGCCGGTGCGACCCGTATTCTGCAAACTTCGCGTTCCGTGAACATGCGTTTCGATCTTTCTGAAGCGGGCGGTACGACGTTCCGTTGTCATGCGGGCGTGCCCAGGAGCGCCAGCGCGTCGGCGGCGATCATGCGCTCTTCCCGTGCGGGGACGATCCAGGCGGCGATGGCCGAGCCCTGGGCGTGCAGGCGGGGCCCGCCGCCGGCGTTGGCCGCCGCGTCCGCCCGCAGACCGAGCCAGCCCAGCCCGTCCATGATGCGGGCGCGGACCGGGGCGGCGTTCTCGCCGATGCCGCCGGTGAAGGCCACCGCGTCGAGCCCCTCCATCGCCGCGATCAGCGATCCGGCGTGGCGCACGGCCCAGTAACAGAAGTGGCCGATGGCGAAACGCGCCTCTGTCGTGTCGGCCTGCATCAGCGCGCGCATGTCCGACAGCCCGCCCGAGAGGCCGCGCAACCCGCTGTTTTTGTTGAGCAGATCATGGGTGGCCGCGATCCCGTCCTCTTCGGCCAGACGCAGCACGGCGTTGCCGTCGATCTCGCCCGTGCGGGTACCCATGGTCAGCCCGCCGAGCGGCGAATAGCCCATCGTGGTGGCCACCGAACGCCCGTCGCGGATGGCGCAGACCGACGCGCCGTTGCCGAGGTGAAAGGCCAGCAGGCGCGCGGGAAGGGGGGTGCCGGTGATCCCCGGCAGGGTCCGCACCACCGAGGCATAGGAGATGCCGTGAAAGCCGTAGCGGCGGATGCCGCGCGCCTCGATCCCGGGGGGCAGGGCATAGCGCAGCGCGACCTCGGGGTTGGTGGCGTGAAAGGCGGTGTCGAAGCTCGCCGTCTGCGGCAGGTCGGGGGCGAGACGCGCCAGCGTCTCGATGGCGGCGAGGTTGTGGGGGTTGTGCAGCGGTGCGAGGGCAGCGCAGCGGTCGATGGCGGCGGTGGTGTCGGGGGTGATGCGCACCGGCTCGGTGATCCCGGTGCCGCCATGCACCACGCGATGCGCGGCGGCACGGAAGCTGGAGAGGGGAAACCCATTATCGTCAAGCGCTTGCAGGATGGATTTCAGCGCGGAGGCGTGATCGGGCAGGTCTTGCGCAGTGTCGTGTCCGCCGATCTTCAACCGGCCCGTACCGCCGATGCCGTCGGCGATACCGCTCAGACGCCCGGCAAGCCCGCCGTCGAATACGGCGACCTTGATCGAAGACGACCCGGCATTCACCACAAGGATCATGGTGCCGCTCCGATGACGCCCAGGGCCATCGACGCAATCCGCTCCTCGGCCCCCTGCGCGCGCGAGGTCAGCAGGATCGGCACGTTTGCGCCCAGCACCACACCCGCGCAACAGCATCCCATGCCAAAGGACATCAGCTTGAACAGTGCATTGCCCGTGGTGATGTTGGGCGTCACCACGATGTCGGCATCGCCCGATACCTCGGACTCGAAATTCTTCGCCTCCGCTGCGGCGCGCGACAGGATCAGGTCCATCGCCATAGGCCCCTGCACAACGGCATGCGGCAACGCCGCCGCCGCCCAATCCGCGATCCGGCGCGCGTCCATCGTGTTCGGCACCGACGGCGTCGGGTCTTCCGACGGGGCGAGGATGGCGGCCTTGGGCCGCGCGATCCCCAACCGCATCGCGAGTGCCACCGCATGGCTCAGGCATGCTTGCCGCGTTTCTACGTCCGGGTCCACGTTCAGCGCCGCATCGGTCAGCAGGAGCGGCCGTTCCGAGCCGGGCATCGTGATGTGAAACACATGCCCGCACCGCGTGCCGGGGGCACGCAACCCGACCGCCGACGGCAACAGGCCCTTGAGGAATGCCGACGTGTGGATCTGCCCCTTCATGATGGCCCCTACCTCGCCCGCGCGCGCCATCCGCGCGGCTTCGGGTGCGGCGGCCTCTTTCGGTGCGTGCACCAGCGGCAGCCCGGAAATGTCCCAGCCGATCGCGTTCGCCGTCGCCGCGATCTTGGCAATGTCCCCGATCAACACCGGGTCCGCCAGGCCCGCCTCGGCGGCCACCCGGATCCCCTGCAGCGGGTTCTCGGCCCCGGCATTCACGAGCGCCACGCGCGGTCTGGGCAAGGACCGGGCCCGAGCCAGCAACGACGGCGGGCAAACGGGCAGGGTCCTGGCTAGAAACGGATAAGGCTCTGTCATGTCCGGTCCTGTCACAGCGTCGCGGGCCCAGGATAGCCCCGCGCGGCATGGTGTCCGCGCGGGATCACGGTCGTGCGACGGCTCAGACCTGCTGCGCGCGCATGTCGGCGGGGTCGATCCCGGCCACGGCGACGGGCTCCTTCATCGCGTCGCGGCGGAACGGCTCGCCCAGTTCCTGATTGAGCAGCACCTCGATCAGGGTGGTGGTGTTGTTCTCCATCTGGTCGCGGATCGCCTGATCAAGCGCGTCGGTGAGCGCGTCCATGGTCTTGACCTGCACGCCCTTGAGGCCGCAAGCCTTTGCGATGCCGGCATAACTCACCTTCTCGTCCAGCTCGGTGCCGACGAAATTGTCGTGGAACCACAGGGTCGAGTTGCGCTTTTCCGCGCCCCATTGGTAGTTGCGGAACACGATCTGCGTCACTGGCGGCCACTCCTCGCGGCCGATGGCCGTAAGCTCGTTGACCGCGATGCCGAAGGCGCCGTCGCCGGCAAAGCCGACCACCGGCACGTCCCGGCAGGCGATCTTGGCACCGACGATGGCGGGCAGGCCGTAGCCGCAAGGGCCGAAGAGCCCGGGGGCGAGGTATTTGCGCCCTTCCTCGAAAGAGGGGTAGGCGTTGCCGATGGCGCAGTTGTTGCCGATATCCGACGAGATGATCGCCTCCTTGGGCAGCGCCGCCTGGATCGCGCGCCACGCCATGCGGGGGCTCATCCAGTCGGGCTTGTCGGCGCGGGCGCGCTTGTTCCAGGTGGTGCCGGGATCGTCATCCTCGTGATCCATCGAGGAAAGCTGCTGCGCCCAGGTAGATTTCGTATTCGCGATCAGGGACTTGCGCGCGTCCCGGTCGGTATCGCCGGCGCTGTCGGAGAGACGCCCGAGGATGCCCTCGGCCACCTTTTTCGCGTCGCCGACGATGCCGACGGTGACGGTTTTGGTGAGGCCGATCCGGTCGGGGTTGAGATCGACCTGAATGATTTTGGCGTCCTTCGGCCAGTAGTCTATGCCATAGCCCGGCAGGGTCGAGAACGGGTTGAGCCGCGTGCCGAGGCAGAGCACGACATCGGCCCTGGAAATGAGCTCCATCCCCGCCTTGGACCCGTTATAGCCCAGCGGCCCGGCAAACAGCGGGTGCGAGCCGGGAAAGGCGTCGTTGTGCTGATAGCCCACGCAAACCGGCGCATCGAGCCGTTCGGCCAGTGCGCGCGAGGCGTCGATGCCATCCGCCAGAACCACGCCCGCGCCGTTGAGGATGACGGGGAATTTGGCGTCGCTCAGAAGTCTCGCCGCCTCGGCGATCGCGGTTTCGCCGCCCGAGGGGCGCTCGAAATCCAGCACGTCGGTCAACTCGATATCGACGACCTGCGTCCAGAAATCGCGCGGCAGGTTGATCTGCGCCGGGGCGGAGGCGCGTTTTGCCTTGAGAATCACGCGGTTGAGCACCTCGACCACGCGGGTCGGGTCGCGCACCTCCTCCTGGTAGGCGACCATGTCCTCAAAGAGTTTCATCTGCTCGACCTCCTGGAAGCCGCCCTGGCCGATGGTCTTGTTGGCGGCCTGCGGGGTCACCAGCAGGAGCGGGGTGTGGTTCCAGTAGGCGGTTTTCACGGCGGTGACGAAATTGGTGATGCCGGGGCCGTTCTGGGCGATCATCATCGACATCTCGCCGCAGGCGCGGGTATAGCCGTCGGCCATCATCCCGGCGCTGCCCTCATGGGCGCAATCCCAGAAGGTGATCCCGGCGCGCGGGAACAGGTCAGAGATGGGCATCATGGCCGATCCGATGATGCCGAAAGCATGTTTGATTCCATGCCGTTGCAGGGTCTTCACGAAGGCTTCTTCGGTGGTCATCCTCATCGGGTGGCTCCTTGGGTCTGGGGCACGCATGGCGCGCGGGGCATGTCTGTTCGGGCGAACCCTAGCCGGGGGGCGGCATGGCGAGTAGGGCCAGAGCGGAGTGTCAGATAAGTCCAATACATTGCATTATTGAGAATCAAAGTATCAATAAATGAGATTTCAATCCAGTCTGATGAATGCCGTACCTGTTCATGAATTGTTAGCTCCCTGATTATATTGTTACAAATATCAGCAAGGGCGATCCGCCCCGTGCCCGGGCCCGCTGTCCAATTCGCGTGCCAGCCGCGCGATCCCCTCGACGATGCGCCCGGACGGGATCGAGGAATAGGCCAGACGGTAGAAGTTGCGCGGGCGGTCCGGCCCGTGAAAGAACGGCGCGCCCGGCTCGATCAGCACGCCTTGCGCGCGCAGGCGGGTGTCGAGCGTGGTGGTGTCCACATCGTCCGGGGCCTGCATCCAGATCGACGAGCCGCCGAAGGCTCCGCGCCCGGCGATGTCAAGCCCGTGTGCCGCCAATGCGGCCTCCATCACCTCGCGGCGCCCGGCGAAGACGCGCGCCGTGCGGCGGATCAGACTGTCATAGTGGCCGAGGCTGAGAAAATAGGCGGCGGTGCGCTGCATCAGACCCGGCGGATGGCGCAGAACAGAGGCGCGCAGTGCCCGTGCCTCTCGAATAAAAGGTTTCGATCCAACGAGATAGCCAAGGCGCAAACCCGGAAACACAGACTTGGAGAAGGACCCGACATAGATCACCCGCCCCTCGGTGTCGAGCGACTTGAGCGCCGGGAGAGGGGGGTGGAGAAAGGCCATCTCGAACTCGTAATCGTCCTCGACGATGAGCGCCTCGCGGTCGGCGGCGCGGGCAAGCAGCGCGCGGCGGCGGTCGAGCGGCATGGTGGCGTTGGTGGGCGACTGGTGGCTGGGCGTGGTGAAGATCACGTCGGCGTGGCGCGGCAGCGCCTCGGGCGGCAACCCGTCGCGATCCACGTCTATGGCGTGCAGGTGACAGCGCGACTGGGTGAGGATGTCGCGCAGCGCGTGGTAGCACGGGTTCTCGATCACCGCGGTGCGCCGCTGCGTCAAGAGCACCTGCGCGGCCAGCCAGAGCGCGTTTTGCGCCCCCATTGTAATAAGGATTTCAGAGGGTTGAGCGAGAATCCCGCGGCGCGGAAGGATGTGGCGCGCGATGAACTCCACGAGGCTCGGATCGTCACGGTCGTAATGATCGGCGCTCAGCGCGTGGAAATCCCGCGCGCCCAGCGCGCGCAGCGCGCATTGCCGCCAGTTGGCATGGTCGAAAAGCTGCGGATCGGTCTGGCCATAGATGAACGGGTAGGGGTAGCGCGCCCAGTCGAGCGGCTTTTCCGGCGTGTCGCCATCGCTGTAGCGCCGCCCCAGCGCGCGCGCCCAGTCCACCGTCTCGCGGCGCGGGGCGGGATCAGCGAAGGCGGGAGGTTCCGGTGCGTTTTCAGAGACATAGTAGCCGGACCGGTCGCGGCTTTCGAGGTAGTCGCTGGCCTGCAACTCGGTGAGCGCGAGGGTCACGGTGATGCGGCTGACGCCGAGGTGCGCGGCAAGGCGGCGCGAGGACGGCAACTTCTCGCCCTTGCGGAACCGCCCCGACAGGATGCCCTGCGCGATCATCTGCCGGATCTGTGCTTGCAGGGTGCCCTCGGCATCGGGCGCGAGGAAGAATGTCTCAACCGGGATCGCCATTGCGGCAGGATAGGCTGGACTTATCCGGGCCGCAATCTGGTCTGGTGCGTGATCTGCGAACCTCTCGGTTCGCGGGCCGAACCGCAAGGTTCGCGACAGGTCGTGTCCGGGGCGTCAACCGGATCGCAAGGTTTTCCCGTCACGGTGTGGGAACCCGGACGATTCGCCGGATCAACGGATCAACGGATCAACGAATGAAGGGATGAAGGGATACGTCAGGCCAGACGCAAGGGCATGAGACGCATCGGCCGGGCCTGCCCGCGGTGGTGCCTGGTACGCGGGACGGGATCGCGCACAGGTCGGCGTGGCGGGGCAGCGCCGTGCGCTGACACGGACCGGCATAACGTGACCGGTGCCGCGTGGCGAGCGGAGGGGCCGATTCGCGACGCCTGCGCGATCCGGCGGGCCGGGCGGTGACAGGCACAGGTGCGGCGCTGCGGGGACAGCGGCAGCACGGCGACCGGACGGCGACAGGGATTGGCGCGGCGCTGCGGGCCGGGCGGTGACGGGGACGGGCACGGCGCTGCGGAACGGGCGGCGACGGGGACGGGCACGGCGCTGCGGGCCGGGCGATGCGCAGTTCGGACCGGCAACCCGGATCGATCGGCGCGTGCCGGGTGCTGTGCGCGTGCCGGGTGCGGCGCAGGCCAGGTGCCGCGCAGGCCAGGTGCGGCGCGGGCCAGGTGCGGCGCGGGCCAGGTGCGGCGCAGGCCAGGTGTGGCGCATGTCAGGTGCGGCGCGAGCGGGGTGCGGCGCAGGCCGGGTGCGGCGGGGTGTCTGCGAGGTCGCGGGGCGGGGCGCGGGCCCCTGCGTGACACATCCCTGACCAAGCTGTGATTTGCGCCGCAGCTTGCTTGCCGCTAGCCAGACCGGGCAAACCGGCGTGTCCACGTCGATCCCCCGCCACTGCGATGGCACGGTGCGGATCGGGCGGAGCGGACGGGCGGACCGGGCGGACCGGGCAAGCAGGCGAAGGCGCGGTGGCCGGTGCAGGCAACGTGGCAGCAACGGGAACGGGCGGGATGGCATCGGCAAACGGCATCGGTTTGAGTGCGCAGGACAGGCTCGACGGCGCGGCGCTCCTGATCCTGCGGCTGGGGCTGGCGTGGTTCATCTTTCTGTGGGCCGCACACAAGATCATCACGCCGCAGCAGTATCAGAACCTTGCCCGGCATTTCGACGGGGTCGAGGTGAGCGTGGCGCAGGTCATGCTGGGCGGCTGGGGACAGATCGCGCTGTGTGTGCTGGTGGCGCTCGGGGTGCTGCGGTATCTCAGCTATGGCAGCCTGCTGGTGATGCATTTCTTTACCGTCACCCGTCGCTGGGAGGGGTTTCTCGACCCGTTCGCGCTCAACGACCGGGGCTTTCCGGTGAACCGCAACCAGGTGATCGACCTCGCGGTGCTGGCGGCGTTCATCGCGCTGGTGCTGCTGATCCGGCGCGACCATTTCAGCGTCGGCGGCTGGCTGGGGCGGCACGACCGGCCGCGCTGGTGGATGTGACAGGGGCGGCGCCGGGAAGCGGCAGGCGCCGCGCCGGGTGCATGGATACGACCGGTGCCGCGCTGGCGGGTGTGACGCAGATGGTGCTGGCGGATGGCCCGGGCGCCGCGCACCGGACGGGGCCCGGTCGGTGTTGTGCAGTGGCCGCTGCGAGAAAACAGGCGGGCGCGGTCTTTGCGGCCCCCGCGCCGACCGGATACGACCGGCACCGTGATGCCGGAGGAGACCGCGGCCGCGTTGACGGATGAAACACGCGCCGCGCCACGGACAAGGGCGCAGGCGGGCCGGGCGGGGGCCCGGCATCCGACGGGCCCCCGCCCGGCCCGCCCCCTCTCCGCCTCGGCTGGGCCTGGGCTCGGCTGGACCCGGGTTCGGCTGGGCCAGGGGTGGACAGGTTGGCTGCTGGGCCCCGGTCCGCCCGTCTTGTGCCGTGCGGTGGTGGCCGGGCCGGGTTCGCGGCGGGTGCGCGGGGCGCGCCAATTATCCCGCGGCGCCCGTCACGCGGTTGACGTGGCCCATCTTGCGCCCGGGCCGGGCCTCGGCCTTGCCATAGAGGTGGAGGCTCGCGCGTGGGTCGCGCAGCAGCTCGGGCAGGCGGTCGATGTCGTCGCCGATGAGGTTTTCCATCCCGACATCGGCGTGGCGGCCGCCATCGCCGAGCGGCAGCCCCGCCACCGCGCGGATATGCTGCTCGAACTGGTCGATGGCGCAGCCCGCCTGCGTCCAGTGGCCGGAATTGTGCACGCGCGGCGCGATCTCGTTGACGATGAGCGCGCCCTCGGTGACGAACAGCTCCACCCCCATCACGCCGACATAATCGAGCGCGTTGAGGATGCGCCCCGCGATCAGCACGGCATCGGCGCGTTGCGCCGCCGAGAGCCGCGCGGGCACCGTGGTGGTGCGCAGGATACCGCCCTCGTGCTCGTTCTCGCCCGGGTCGAAACAGGCGACCTCGCCCGTGAGCCCGCGCGCGGCGATCACCGAGACCTCGTGCGAGAAGGCGACGAACCCCTCGTAGATGGCCGGCTGGCCGGCCATTTCGTCTAGCGCGGCGGTGGCGCCTTGCGGGGTATCGACGCGCACCTGCCCCTTGCCGTCATAGCCGAAGCGGCGGGTCTTGAGGATGCCCGGCGGGCCGATCTCTGCGAGCGCCTCGGCGAGGTCCTCGGCATCGTCCACGGCGGCGAAGGGCGCGGTGGCCAGCCCCATGTCGGCGAGCGCGGCCTTTTCCACGAGCCGGTCCTGGCTGACCCTGAGCGCGCGGCGGCCGGGGCGCACGGCGGTGAGGTTTGCCAGCAGGTCGAGCGCGGCGGCGGGGATGTTCTCGAACTCGAAGGTGATGACATCCGCCGCGGCGGCGAAGGCGCGCAGGGCGTCCTCGTCCTCGTAGGGGGCCTTGAAGTGGACATTCGCGACGTGGCTGGCGGGGCAGTCGGCGGCGGGCTCGAAGATGCAGGTCTTGTAGCCGAGGCGGGCGGCGGCGACCGAGAGCATCCGGCCGAGCTGGCCGCCGCCCAGGATGCCGATGGTGGCGCCGGGGGCGAGGGGGTCAGTCGTCATCGCGTGGCTCCTCGGGGATCGAGGCCGACAGGGCGGCGCGCCACGCGTCGAGGCGGCGGCCGAGCTCCGCGTCCTCGCCCGCCAGAATCGCCGCCGCCATCAGCCCGGCATTGGCAGCCCCCGCCGCGCCGATGGCCATCGTCGCCACCGGAAAGCCGCGCGGCATCTGCACGATCGAATAGAGGCTGTCCACGCCGGACAATGCGCGGGTCTGGATCGGCACGCCGATCACCGGCACGCGCGTCTTGGAGGCCATCATGCCCGGCAGATGCGCCGCCCCGCCCGCGCCCGCGATGATCGCCCTGAGCCCGCGCGGGCCGGCGTCGCGGCCATACTCCCAGAGCCGGTCCGGGGTGCGGTGGGCCGAGACGATGCGTGCCTCATAGGCCACGCCGAGCTCGTCGAGGATCTGCGCCGCCTCGCGCATGGTGGGCCAGTCGGACTGGCTGCCCATGATGATTCCGATCTTGACGTCCGTCATTCGCGCCCCCTGTTTCGGAGCGCGCACTATACCCATGACGGGGGGTTACGCAATGATGTCGGGGTAGAGCCGGTCCTCGATCCGGGCGATCATGTCGCGCAGCCAGAGTTTCTTTTTCTTGAGCCGTTGCAGGGTGAGCTGATCGGCGGTGGACCGTTCCTGAAGCGCGCGGATCGCCGCGTCGAGATCGGCGTGCTCGCGGCGGAACTCTTCGAGTTCGACGCGCAGAACCTCGTCGGTCTTCATCGAAAGGTCGCTGTAGGCGTTCATGGCGCGCGGATCCTCGCTGGCTGCCGGGCGTACAGGATAGCCGATCCCGGCGGTTTCGCAAAGGTCTTGCACGGCGCCGGGCGCGCACCCATATTTCCGGTTCAGGGTCGCCGTGACGGGGCCCGGAGAGATGGACGGTCGCTTAGCCAAGGACGTGTCGATGACGAAGCTTACACTGGGGTCGCACCCGTATCTGCTGGGGTTCGAGCAGCTTGAGCGGCTGCTGGAACGCAGCGCCAAATCCGGTAACGAGGGCTACCCGCCCTTCAATATCGAACAGACTTCTCCCAATTCCTACCGGATCACGCTGGCCGTGGCGGGATTCTCCGAGGAGGATCTGTCGATCACCGTGGAGGACCGCCAACTGGTCATCCGCGGGCGGCAGGCGGACGGGAACGCGGAGCGCGTGTTCCTGCATCGCGGCATCGCGGCGCGTCAGTTCCAGCGCTCTTTCGTGCTGGCCGACGGAGTCGAGGTGGGCGAGGCGATCATGGAAAACGGGCTGTTGCATGTCGATCTGCGGCGCATCGAGCCGGAGCCGGTGGTGCAGCAGGTCAGGATCACGAAGGGGTAAGCAAGCATGGACACGAAATACGATATCGACACCGACATGGACACCGGCGACGGGCGGCCCATCGTCTATGTGCGCCCCGTGAAGGCCAGTGACCTGCCGCAGGAGATGCGCGCGAAGGTCGGCGATCACGACACGCTCTACGCGGTGCACAGCACGGCAGGAGAGCGGCTGGCGCTGGTGGCGGATCGCCGGATGGCCTATTTCCTGGCGCGGCAGAACGACATGGAGCCTGTCGCCGTTCACTGATCGCAGGGCCGGTCGGCGTGCGGTGCCGGCGGCCAGAGGCCGTCGCGCGCCGTGATCGCGTCGAGGCAGGCACGGTTGGCGGCAGCGCGGTCGCGCCCGCCGATGACCGCGTCTTGCAGGGCGTGGGCGTCGTCGAAGGCGTGCCGCATGCCCGTGCGCGCGGCGGCGGCGAGGCGGATGGCGATGCCCTGCCGGGCAAGCTGCGCCGAGAGCCAGATATCGTCGACAGGCCACGCCGCAGGCGGCGGGATGCACCCCGGACCGGCGAGCCATTCGGGGCGGATGCAGACCCCGGCAAAGCCCTGCGCGATATCGGTGAGGCCGGGAGCGGGGGTGCGGTGGCCGTACCGTTTGAGGCGGTCGAGGCCGAAGCCGGAGGCGGCGGCGGCGTGCCGCGCGTCGGTGGCGGCGAGCAGCCGCGCGGCCCAGCCTTCCGGCATGATCCAGTCATCGTCGCAATAGATCAGCCGGTCGATATGGCCCGTCAGCGCGCGCGCGGCGGGCAGCGCCTTGGTGGCCGGACCCTCGTCGCGGGGCAGGGGCCATATCTCAACCCCGTCGGGCGTGTCCGGCGGCGGCGCGGGGGCAAAGCGTGCGGGGGTATCGGGCAGGGCGAGGATCACGCGGGCGGGCGGCGGGCGTTGGGCGAGCAGGCTGGCCAGGACCGGGCCGAGGTGCGGGTAGCGCGGCGGGATCGAGGTGAGCGATATGGCGTACATGGGGTTATTGTAACGGGCTTGGTACGCGTTTCGGAATGTCTGCTTTGAGGCCAGCATTGACCAATGCTGATTGTTCTGATGGCCGCCGTGCGCAGGACGCTGCCGGTGCAAAGTTGCGAACCGCATCAGAAAACCTTCACCAATACGGACATTCGTAACAGCCGCAGAGAAGGTTGGGAGCCCGCCCAAAGAGGACATGGCCATCCGACACTGAGGCGAACTGGTCATTCTCCGCGTCGAGCACGAATGACCGAGTTTTTCGGCTCCTCAAGGCAGAGATCATCACCTCACGACGGGAAACTAACCGAGGTCATCGACCGAAGCACTGGTCCACTCGGGAGCATAAAGGACCAAAGCGCCAGTGCCGGGGGTATCCCAGATGGTCTGGCCCAAATCCATGTAATAAAAGTGCGCGACTTTTCCCGTAGAGATCTCTCGCTCCCTTTCGCTTCCCCTTTTGGTATATACGACTACTAGATCGCCCTTCTTGATTCTCTTGTACGGAAACCAAACGGTATGAAAAAAGGTCGTTGTAGGACTGTCATCAACGTATCCTGATTGAGCTACTATGTAATCACCCACATCTAAATCCGTTAGGGCTCTCAGCGTCAGCCTTTCCTTGGCGAGATCGCCAGGTTCAACAATGGATCGTAGTTGCAAATTCATGATTTTATAGCCTTCGCAACTACTGCAAGAATTACTAAAGCCACTCCAGACGCAAGAAAAAACAATCCTAGCGGGGCTTTATCCCAAGCTCCATATGCCAAGCCTAGAAGCACCGAGCCAACAGTAATCATCCCAGTGGAAATTACTTCAATTGCTACTTTGGCTTTAAATTTCTCCTCAAACACAGCAACCTGCTTGTCTTTTTGGTGGTACTGAAGCTGCACGTCTTGGAGCTTGTCGTTCTCCGCGTCCAATCGCTCAACCTCTGCAAGCATCATTTTTTGAACGCCGGAGTTTGACAGTTCTTCTTCACTAAGTTCTCTGCGCAGGTTTATGAAAGGCTGCCTTTGACCTTTTTCTTTACGGCCGCTAGAAACCTCAGGCTCATCATCAATGGGCTCTTCCGTTTCTTCATCTTTATCTGACATGAAGCCTTCCTATCTCCAACACATTCGGACGAAAAATATCCCCTGTGAGTCTCTTAGCTTGGTTAACATAGGTTGAATAAACGCGGAAGCTTCAATGATGCCGATCGCGAATGGGACACCGGGCCGATAGGCTTCTGTGTACTTCGCGATGTGCCATACACGCCAAGAGTTGGTGGGCGGGCGAAGACTGTTATAGGCTTGGACCTGCACTTTGCCTTCGAAGTGCGAACGGCAGCAATGTCCCGCAAAAGAGACAGTGGACTCACCAAGATCGGGGCCGCCCCGGTGAAGGACGGCCCGAAAGTTCATTGTGCCTGGCGATCAGCCCGCGACGAGGCCCATCTGTTCGAGCTTGAGAAGCACCTGATGGGCGCAGTTGTCGACCTCGACATTCTCGGTCTCGACGCGCAGTTCGGGATTTTCGGGAACGTCGTAAGGGTCTGAAATCCCGGTGAATTCCTTGATCTTACCTTCGCGTGCCAGCTTGTAAAGGCCCTTGCGGTCGCGGCGTTCGCATTCCTCGATGGAGGTGGCGACGTGGACCTCGATGAAGGCGCCGTATTGCTCGATCTCCTCGCGGACGGCGCGGCGGGTGGCCCCGTAGGGCGCGATCGGCGCGCAGATGGCGATGCCGCCGTTCTTGGTGATCTCTGAGGCGACATAGCCGATGCGGCGGATGTTGAGGTCGCGGTGCTCCTTGGAGAAGCCGAGCTCCGACGACAGGTTCTTGCGCACGATGTCGCCGTCGAGGAGCGTCACCGGGCGGTCGCCCATCTCCATAAGCTTGACCATCAGCGCGTTGGCGATGGTGGATTTGCCCGAGCCGGAAAAGCCGGTGAAGAACACGGTAAAGCCCTGTTGCGAGCGCGGCGGGAAGCGGTGGCGCAACTGCTCGACCACCTCGGGGAACGAAAACCAGTCGGGCACGTCGAGCCCCTCGCGCAGGCGGCGGCGCAACTCGGTGCCGGAGATGTTGAGGATGGTGACGTTGTCGCGGTCCTCGATCTCGTCCATGGCCTCGTATTGGGCGCGCTCCTGCACATAGACCATGTGTTTGAAATCGACCATCTCGATGCCGATTTCGTGCTGGTGCTCGCGGACCAGATCCTGCGCATCGTAGGGGCCGTAGAAATCCTCGCCCGCCGAGTTCTTGCCCGGTCCGGCGTGGTCGCGGCCGACGATCATGTGGGTGCAGCCGTGGTTGCGCCGGATGATGCCGTGCCAGACCGCCTCGCGCGGGCCGGCCATGCGCATGGCGAGATTGAGCAGGCTCATGGTGGTGGTGGAGGCGGGATACTTGTCGAGCACCGCCTCGTAGCAGCGCACGCGGGTGAAGTGATCGACGTCGCCCGGCTTGGTCATGCCCACGACCGGGTGGATCAGCAGGTTGGCCTGCGCCTCGCGGGCGGCGCGGAAGGTCAGTTCCTGGTGCGCGCGGTGCAGCGGGTTGCGCGTCTGGAAGGCGACGACGCGGCGCCAGCCGAGCTTGCGAAAGAGCGCGCGCAATTCGTTGGGCGTGTCGCGGCGGGCGCGGAAATCATAGTGCACCGGTTGCTGGATGCCGGTGACCGGGCCGCCGAGATAGACCCGACCGGCGGTGTGGTGCAGGTAGTTGACCGCCGGGTGCGCGATGTCGTCGGCACCGAACACATGCGTCGCCTCGCGCGCCTTGTCAGGCGTCCAGCGGTCGGTGACGGTCATGGTGGCGAGGATCACCCCCTCCTGGTCGCGCAGGGCGATGTCCTGGCCGATTTCGAGGCGCTCGGCGAAATCCTCGGACACGTCGAGGGTGATCGGCATCGGCCAGAGCGCGCCGTCGGCGAGCCGCATGTTTTCGACGACGCTGTCGTAATCGGCCTCGGACAGGAACCCCTTGAGCGGGTTGAACCCGCCGTTCATCAACAGTTCCAGATCGCAGATCTGGCGCGGGCCGAGATCCCAGCTCGCGAGGGTGCCGGCCTCGTGCTTGAGCTTTTGCGCGCTCTCGTAGGAGACATAGAGTTCGGGGACGGGGGCGAGATTGGCGGACTGCATGGGAACCTTCGTCGTCTGGGATATTGTCATGGCGCGACCGGGCCGGCACCGGGGTTGCGCGCGGCTTAGACCCGGAGCACGGGACAGTTCAAGCGCATCCGGGGTTTTTCCGGCAAATGAGGCGGATTTGATACGGTCCCGGCGGGTTTTGGGATAATATCCCGGCTGAACACGGTGGCTTGCGGCAATGGGCGGTGTCGCGGCGGTTCAGCGGAATGTTCGTCCGCTCACACCCATTTCGCCAGCGGCGGCAGGCTCATCAGCACGGCGTTCGCGTCGTGGCCGGTGGCCAGCCCGAACTTGGTGCCGCGGTCGTAGACGAGATTGTATTCGGCGTAGAGGCCGCGGTGGATGAGTTGCGTGTCGCGGTCGGCATCGGTGAAATCCTGCACGCGGCGACGTTCGATCAGCGGCACGAAGGCCGGAAGGAAGGCGCGGCCGATATCCTGTGTCAGGGCGAAATCCGCCTCCCAGTCGCCGGTGTTGCGGTCGTCCATGAAGATGCCGCCGACGCCGCGCGCGCGGCCCCGGTGGGGGATGTAGAAATACTCGTCCGCCCATGCCTTGAGCCGGGGGTAGAGATCGGCCCCGTGGGGGGCGAGATGGGCCTCCTGCTGTGCATGGAAATGGGCGGTGTCCCCGGGGTATTCGATGCAGGGGTTTAGGTCCGATCCGCCGCCGAACCACCACGCGTGCGGTGTCCAGAACATGCGGGTGTTCATGTGCACGGCGGGGCAATGCGGGTTCTGCATGTGTGCCACGAGGCTGATGCCGGAGGCCCAGAAGCGCGGGTCGCTCTCCATCCCCGGCACGCCGCGCGCGGCCATCGCCTTTTGCGCGGCCTGGCCGAGGTGGCCGTAGACCTCGGAGACGTTGACGCCCACCTTCTCGAACACGCGCCCGTCCCGCATCACGCTCATCAGCCCGCCGCCCGCGTCGGAGCCGTCCTCGCTGTTGCGGCGGGTCTCGCTCACCTCGAAGCGGCCCGGCGCGGCATCCGCGAGGGGGCCGGTGTCATGGCTCTGTTCCAGCGCCTCGAAGGCGGCCACGATCTCGTCGCGCAAGTGGCGGAACCAGGCGCTCGCGCGGGCCTTTTCCTCGGTAAAATCCGCAGTGAAGTCCTCGGTGAAATCCTCGGTCATCGGCAAGCCTTTCAATGCGCGGCGGCGGCCACGGGGTCGAGCAGCGTGCGCCCGCCATCCATTGTCATGATCTGTCCGGTCATGAAGCCGGAGCCGTCCGAGGCGAGATATTGCACCGCTTCGGCCAGTTCGGTCGCCGAGGCGATGCGCCCCAGCGGGGTGTGATCCTCGATATCCTCGCGGTAATCGCCGTGTTCGCGCAGCGTGTCCTTGAGCGAGGCGCTCATCACCGAGCCGAAGGCCACGGCATTGACGCGGATGCGGTGCGGCGCGAGGGCGACGGCGAGGCTGCGCGTCATCTGGTCGAGCGCGGCAGACGAGATCGAGTAGGCCATGAGATCGGGATGGGTGCGGCGCGCGGCGATCGACGACAGGTTGACGATCGCGCCCGCCGTGCCCTTGCGGCTGCCCTTGTCCTGCTTGATCATGCGCCGCGCGACAAGCTGGCTCATGCGCAGGGCGGTCATAAGGTTCTGCTGGAGCAGCGTCTCGACCCCGTCATCGTCGGGGTTGAGCGGGTCCGAGGCGGCGACCTGACGGCAGGCGTTGACGAGGATGTCCACCTCGTCGAAGGCGTCGAGCGTGGCCGAGAGCAGGTTGGCCTGCGCCAGTTTCTGGCGCATGTCGCCGGCGAAGAAGCGGATGTTGTCGCTCTCGGCGAGGCTGCCCAGTTCCTTTTTCAGGCGTGCCTCGTCCTTGTCGGCGAACATCACGTTGGCCCCCTTGTCGGCGAAGTGCCGCCCGATGGCGAGGCCTATGCCGTTGGCGGCACCGGTGACGATGGCGGTCTTGCCGGAAATGGAGAAGGACATCGGCGCGGGCCTTTCGGGATGCTGTGCCGGGCGCGAGACTAGGCGATTTCAGCGCCGCTGGCGAGAGGGGTGGCTGGCGTGGAGGATCTTGAAGCGGGTATCGCCCGCGGCCTCCTCGACGCGCTTGAAATTCTGCGCGAGCGTGGTCTCGTAGGGCAGGTGCCGGTTGGCCACGAGCCACAGCGCGCCCGATGGCTTGAGCATCCGGGCAGCGGCGGCGATGAAGGCGCGGCCAAGGGCCGGGTCGGCGGCGCGCCCGGTGTGGAACGGCGGGTTGGTGATGACGGTGTCGGCGGGATGCTCCGGCCGCCAGGCGGTGGCGTCGGCCCAGTGCAGATGCGCGCGGGGGTCGGTGACGTTAAGCTGCGCGCAGTCGAGCGCGGCATGGTCGGCCTCGACAAGGTCGAGCTGCTCGATGCCGTCGCGGGCGAGGGCGCGCGCGGAGAGATACCCCCAGCCGGCCCCGAGGTCGATCACGCGGGCCCCGAGGGTGGCGGGCAAGGTGTCGGCCAGCATCATCGAGCCGGGGTCGATCCCGTCGGCGGAGAAGCAGCCCGGCGCGGTGACGAAGCCGCCCTCGATCCGTTGCGGCCCCCCGGCCTGCCAGTCGGCGAGGTCGGCGCCGGGGGCGAGGGCGAAGAGCTTGCCATGCGCCTTGGAGAGCGGCGCGCCGGGGGTGGCGCGGGGATGCGCGCGCAGGGCGCGCAGCATCGATTCGATGCCGTCGGTCTTGTTGCCGTCGATGATCACCGGCCCGTCGGTGCAGGCGGCGGCCTGTGCCACCATGGCCTGTGCCAGCGTCCGCGCGCGCGGCAGGCAGACGACGGCCGCGGCGTAGCGGCCCGAGGGCGCGGTGGCGCGGTCGAACCCCTGGGCCGTGAAATGGTCGAAATCGGGACGCAGCGTGGTGATGACCTGCACGCGATCCTCGGGCAGGGCCGACAGGTCCGCGCCCGCGCGCGGCCCGAACACGGCGATGCGTCCGGCCCCGGGCAGGGTGACATGGCCGCCCGACAGGGCGAGCGTCAGGCGTGTGGCGAGGCCCACGCTATTCCTTTTCCATCGTGCATTGCAGGGGGTGCTGATGGCGGCGCGCGTAATCCATCACCTGCGCCACCTTGGTCTCGGCGATCTCGTGGCTGAACACGCCGACGACGGCCACCCCCTTCTTGTGGACGGTGAGCATGATCTCGAACGCCTGCGCGTGGGACATGCCGAAGAACCGCTCGAGCACCGCGACGACGAATTCCATCGGTGTGTAATCGTCGTTGAGCAGCAAGACCTTGTAGAGCGGCGGGCGCTTGGTCTTCGCACGGGTTCTGGTGACGACCGCGCTGTCGGGGTCATCGTCGTTGGCTCCGGTCATGGTGGTGATCGGGACGTGTGCTGACATGCTGCGCGTTCTTGGCCGTGAGGGTCGGGTTGCGTTTGGAGGCACTCCGGCCTCAGCCTCTCTATATAACCGAAGGCGGCCCCGAGAAAAGGGGGGCGGGGGCCGGGTTCGGTCAATTCTCCTGCGGGCGCTGTCCGGCGATGAGCGCGGTCAGCTCCGCCGCCGCCTCGGTGACCGCCTTGCCGAAGGCGGGCAGCCTGTCGTCGGAGAAGCGCGAGGACGGCCCCGAGATCGAGATGCCGGCGCAGGGCTCGCCGCGCCCGTCGAGGATCGCCGCGCCGATGCAGGACATGCCCTCGTAGCGCTCGTCGCGGTCGAGCGACCATCCGCGCGCGCGGGTGGCGTCGAGATCGGCCATCAGGCTGGCGAGGCTGACATGGGTGTGCGCGGTGAAGCCGGTGAGCCCGGTGCCCGGCAGCAGGCGCGCGCGGCGATCCCCGGGCAGGGCGGCGAGGATCGCCTTGCCGATGCCCGAGGCGTGCATCGGCGTGCGCGATCCGGGCGGAAAGAACGCGCGGATCGGGTTGCCGGTCTCGACCTGTCCGATGAACACCACCTCGGAGCCGTCGGGCACGGCGAGGTTGGCGGTCTCGCCGGTTTCCTCCATCAGCCGCCGCATCACCGGGCGGCCCATATCGGCAAGCCCCGCGCGCCTGAGATAGGCGACGCCGGTGCGGTAGGCCTCTAGCCCCACGGACCAATCCTGCCGCTCTTCGTCGAAGCGGACGAAATCGCGGGCTTGCAGCGTGGCGAGGATGCGGTGGGTGGTGGCCGGCGGGATGTCGAGCGCGCGCGACAGGTCGGTCAGGCTGGCGCCGTCGCGGCGGGCCACCTCGGCGAGCAGGGCAAGGGCGCGGTCGAGCGCCTGAAGGGTGGTGCCGCTCTTGTCGGCAAAGGCCGAACGGGGGCGGCCGCGGGGGCGGGGGGATTGGGTCATGGGTGGGCCTGTGCCGGGATGTACTGTCGGCGGAGGTTGATCGTGCAGAGCATATGGCGGGTGAAAAATATTTCCAACATTTTCCGGCGGGCTAAGGTGGAAAACATAAAGTCATTGTAAATCAGTTGTATGATGATTTTTCGAGTTAAATGAAAAATATTTTCAGAAAAATTGCATTCCGCGCCGCCTCGCGTCATCATGTGTCATCGCGAGGAGGACAGCGCCATGTCAGACCAGAACCCGGTTTTCATTCCCGGCCCGACCAACATCCCCGACCGGCTGCGCCGGGCAATGCAGGTGCAGACGATGGATCACCGCTCGCCCGCCTTTGCCGGTGCGCTGGCGCCGGTGCGCGCGGGGTGCAAGCGGGTGTTCGGTACGGAAACGGGGGAGATCGTGCTCTTTCCCGCGTCGGGCACCGGCGGCTGGGAGGCCGCGATCACCAACACGCTGTCGCCCGGCGACACGGTGCTGGTGGCGCGTTACGGCATGTTCAGCCATCGCTGGATCGACATGTGTCAGCGCCACGGGCTGGACGTGCGGATCATCGAATGCCCGTGGGGCAGCGGCGCGCCCGCCGACCGCTTTGCCGAGGCGTTGCAGGCCGATAGCGGCCACGAAATCAAGGCCGTGCTGGTCACCCATAACGAGACCGCGACCGGGGTACGCTCGGATATCGCGGCGGTGCGCGCGGCGATGGACGGCGCGGGGCACCCGGCGCTGTTGATGGTGGATTGCGTCAGCTCATTGGCGTCGATGCCGTTCGAGATGGACGGCTGGGGCGTGGATATTGCCGTGTCGGGCTCGCAGAAGGGGTTCATGCTGATGACCGGCATGGCCATCGTGGCGGTGAGCCCCAAGGCGCTGGAGGCTGTGGAGGCGGCGACGCTGCCGCGCACCTATTTCGATTTCCGCGACATGCTCGGGGCCTATGCCAATGGCGGCTTTCCCTACACGCCGCCCTTGCAACTGATCTTCGGCATGGATGAGAGCCTGAAGATGCTGTTCGAGGAAGGGCTGGAAAACGTCTATGCCCGTCACACGCGGCTGGCCGGGGGGGTGCGCGCGGCGGTGAACGCGTGGGGCTTGCGGCTGGTGGCGCAATCGCCCGACCTCTATTCGGATACGGTGAGTGCAATCTGCGTGCCCGAGGGATTTGACAGCAACGCGCTGGTGAACCACGCCTTTGCCACCTACGGGATGAGCTTTGGCACGGGCCTTGGCGAGATGAACGGCCGCGCCTTTCGCATCGGCCACCTGGGCAGCCTGACGGATGCGATGGTATTGTCGGGGCTGGCCGTGATCGAGATGGCGATGGCCGATCTGGATTACCCGATAACCCCTGGCAGCGGGGTGGCCGCCGCGCAGGCGCATTACCGGGCCACCGCTGGCACGCAACGCGCGCAGGCCGCGTGAAAGGAGACCGACATGCCGGACCACAAGCCGCAAACCGCCGCCGATCTGACGATCGACGACATGCACGCCGCGCGCGCGCGGATCGCGCCCTACATCCACCGCACGCCGGTGCTGACCTCGTCCTATCTCAATGAATTGACCGGGGCGGACCTGCATTTCAAGTGCGAGAACTTCCAGAAGGCGGGGGCGTTCAAGGCGCGCGGCGCGTCGAACGCGGTGTTCGGCCTGTCGGATGAGCAGGCCGCGCGCGGTGTGGCCACGCATTCGAGCGGCAACCACGCGCTCAGCCTCAGCTATGCCGCCGGGCGGCGGGGCATCCCGTGCCATGTGGTGATGCCGCGCACCGCGCCGCAGGCCAAGAAGGACGCCGTGCGCGGCTATGGCGGGATCATCACCGAGTGCGAGCCGTCCACGACGAGCCGCGAGGAGGTATTCGCCCGCGTGCAGCAAGAGACGGGCGCGGAATTCGTCCATCCCTACAACGACCCGCGCGTGATCGCGGGGCAGGCGACGTGCTCGGCGGAACTGATCGAACAGGTCGAGGGGCTGGACGCGGTGATCGCGCCCATCGGCGGCGGCGGCATGGTGTCGGGCTGTTGCCTGACGCTGTCGACGCTTGCGCCCGATGTGCAGATTTACGCCGCCGAGCCGGAGCAGGCGGACGATGCCGCGCGCAGCTTCAGGGCCGGGCACATCATCGCCGACGACGCGCCCGAGACGGTGGCCGACGGGCTGAAGGTGCCGCTGAAGGACAACACCTGGCATTTCGTCAGCCGCAACGTCACCGACATCCTGACCGCGAGCGAAGAGGAAATCATCGACGCGATGAAGCTGACATGGGCGCGGATGAAAATCGTGATCGAGGCAAGCTGCGCGGTGCCGCTGGCGGTGATCCTGAAGAACCGCGAGGTGTTCGCGGGCCGCCGTGTCGGCGTGATCATCACCGGCGGCAATGTCGATCTCGACCGCCTGCCCTGGATCAAATGAGAGCGGGCCGGGGTGACCCCCGGCCTGCGGTCGAAAGCAAACCGGAGGACATCATGAAAGACGCGATCAATCTCGACGACTTCGAAGTGGGCTTTGACATCCCCGCCCTGCCGGGCATGGACGAGGCCGATATCCAGACGCCCTGTCTCGTGCTCGATCTCGACGCGCTGGAGCGCAACGTGCGCAAGATGGGCGATTGGGCAAAGGCGCACGGGATGCGCCACCGGGTGCACGGCAAGATGCACAAGTCGGTGGACGTGGCGAAGCTTCAGGAGAGCCTTGGCGGTGCCTGCGGCGTCTGCTGTCAGAAGGTGAGCGAGGCCGAGGTCTTTGCCCGTGGCGGGATCAGGGACGTGCTGGTGTCCAATCAGGTGCGCGACCCCGCCAAGATCGACCGGCTGGCGCGGATGCCCAAGCTGGGCGCGCGCACGATCTGCTGTGTGGATGATCTGGCCAATGTGGCGGATCTGTCGGCAGCGGCGCAAAAGCATGGCACGCAGATCGAATGTCTGGTCGAGATCGACTGTGGCGCGGGGCGCTGCGGCGTGACGACGACGCCAGAGGTTGTCGAGATCGCCAAGGCCATCGACGGCGCGCCGGGCCTCAAGTTCGCGGGCATTCAGGCCTATCAGGGCGCGATGCAGCACATGGACAAATACGAGGACCGCAAGGCCAAGATCGATCTGGCCGTGGCGCAGGTGCGCGATGCCGTCGAGGGGCTGAAATCGCAAGGGCTTGAGTGCGACATCGTCGGTGGCGGCGGCACCGGCAGCTATTATTTCGAGGGCAATTCGGGGGTCTATAACGAGCTTCAGTGCGGCTCTTATGCCTTCATGGATGCCGATTACGGTCGCATCCTCGACAAGGACGGGAACCGCATCGACCAGGGCGAATGGGAGAACGCGCTGTTCATCCTGACCTCGGTGATGAGCCACGCCAAGGCGGACAAGGCCATCGTCGATGCCGGCCTCAAGGCGCAGTCGGTGGACAGCGGGCTGCCGGTGGTCTTTGGCCGCACGGATGTCGAATACGTCAAGTGCTCGGACGAGCACGGCGTGGTGGCGGACCCGCAGGGCGTGCTCAAGGTCAACGACAAGCTGCGCCTCGTGCCGGGGCATTGCGACCCGACCTGCAACGTCCATGACTGGTATGTCGGTGTCCGCAATGGCAAGGTCGAGACGGTCTGGCCGGTGTCGGCCCGTGGCCGCGCGTATTGAGGGGCGGGATGATGGACAGCCAGATCGAGACACAGGGCATCGTCATCGTCGGCGAGGAGATTTGCCGGCAGGTCATCAGCCGCACCGATGCCTTTGCGGCGGTCAGCGATGTGTTTGCCGCGATGGCGCGCGGGGACGCCTATAACTTTCCAGTGGTGCGCGAGGCCATCGGCCACGCCGATGCGCTCTACGGCTTCAAGGGCGGGTTCGACCGCGCGGGGCTGAGCCTTGGCCTCAAGGCGGGCGGCTACTGGCCGGGCAACGCCGCCAAGGGGCTGACCAACCACCAATCGACGGTGTGCCTGTTCGATCCCGATACCGGGCAGTTGTCGGCGCTGGTGGGGGGCAATTACCTCACCGCGCTGCGCACGGCGGCCTCGTCCTCGGTCTCCATCGCGCATCTGGCGCGGAAGGACGCGAAGGTACTGGGCATGGTCGGTGCGGGCCATCAATCCACGTTTCAGCTTCGCGCCGCCGCCGAGCAGCGCGATTTCGAGAAGGTCGTGGCCTGGAATCCGCATCCCGAGATGCTGCCCCGCCTGCAAGCGGTGGCCGCGGATCTGGGGCTGGCGTTCGAGGGGGTGAGCCCGGAGGAATTGGGCGCGCAGGCGGATGTGATCATCACGATCACGAGCGCGCATCAACCGCTGCTGATGGCGGACTGGATCAGGCCCGGCACCCATATCGCCTGCATGGGCACCGACACCACGGGCAAGCAGGAGGTGGACCCGGCGTTGCTGGCGCGTGCCGCCGTCTTTGCCGACGAGGTGGCGCAATCGGTGAGCATCGGCGAGGCGCAGCACGCGGTGGCGCAGGGGCTGATTTCCGAGGGCGATATCACGCCGGTCGGCGCGGTCATCAACGGCACCCATGCCGGGCGCGCGGCAAACGGGGACATCACGCTGTTCGACGGCACCGGCGTGGGGTTGCAGGACCTGGCGGTGGCGTCGGTCGCCGCGACGATCGCGCGCGAGCGGGGGCTGGGCGAGGTCGTGCGGCTGGGCTGAGGCGGCTCAGCCGTCCTGTCCCGGAACGAGGCCAAGCTCTTCGAGCCGGGGGCGGTACTTGCCGCCGACCGGGGCGCGGTCGCCATTCGCGAGCGTGACGAAGAGCTTGCCGCCCTCGGACACGTACCCGGTGATCGCGGCGCGCGCCACCCAATGCGAGCGGTGGGTGCAGACCCCCTCGACCGGTTCCATCTCGTCGATGGCGTCCTTGAGGCGCAGCCGCAGGGTGGCGGGGCCGTGGTCTGTCGCCACCTCGACCGTGTGATCGCGCGCCGAGAGCCGCAGCACCTCGGCCTCCTGCAAGGCGTCGGGCAGACGCCGCAGGAGGCGCGGGCGGCGCGGCTCGGGCGTGCGCTCTGCCCCGGTCAGTTGCCGCCGCAGGACGAAGATCGGCAGGACGAAGAGCCCGGTATTGATCCAGATCGAGCCGGGCGAGAGATCGGCGCGGGTGAGCATCGGGTCGAGCCCCGCGCGCAGCACGAAGATCAGCGGCGCGAGCAGCGTGGTGATGAGCGCCGCGGCCTTGAGGTCGATCCAGAACGGGTGCCAGCCGCGGCAGATGGTCAGGAACACGGCATGTACCAGAGCGCCGAGGGCGAGCCCGGAGGTGATGACCGTGCCCCAATAGGCCAGCCGCAGGCCAAAGCTCATGGTCTGGAACGTTCCGAACGGCCCGGCGACCACGGCGATCAGGCAGGCGGTGAGCCAGATCGACATCGTGATGCGGGATGTGACCGCCGCAGCGGTCTCTGCCATGCGCCGCCGGAACTCGGACCAGATCAACTCGACACCCTTGGAACTTCGTGCATAGCGTGTATCTAGCAGGGGAATTTCACGGGGCCAACCGTCTGTTGCCGCGCAGGGCCGCGAAACTGCGGCACAATGAAGGAGGACGACAATGGAACACCGGGCCAGGCCTGAGCCGAGGGTGGCGGCGCGGATCCGCGAAAGCTTTGCCGCGCAGGCGATGATGGAGACGCTGGGCGCGCGGCTGGTGGAGGTCGGTGCGGGGCGGGTGCGGATCGAGGCGCCGATCCTGCCGGGCAGCCGTCAGCAGCACGGTTACGCCCATGCCGGCCTGAGCTTTGCCATTGGCGACAGCGCCGCCGGCTATGCCGCGCTGAGCGTGCTGCCCGAGGGGTACGAGGTGCTGACCAGCGAGATGAAGATCCACCTGCTCGCCCCCGCCAAGGGTGGACTTCTGGTGGCCGCGGGCCGTGTGCTGCGCCCGGGGCGGCGGCTGGTGATCGTGGAGGCGGATATCCACGCCGTCGAGGCCGGGCGCGAGACGCATGTGGCGCGGCTCATGGGGACAATGGTCCCGCTGGCACCGTGAGGCGGGAACCGGCCGGACCCGCATGGTCGCGTGCCGTATGGTCGCGTGCAGTCGCGGGACATGCCTGATGCCGGATGCCGGATGCCGGATGCCGCGCGGTGCAGCGACCGGTCATCAGGCCGTCATCGGTGCCGGGATAAACCGGGCACGATCCGGTTGCGGCATCACCGCCTTGAGAGCCTTTCGAACTCCGCCGGGGTGATATACATGACCTCGAAGGACAAGGAACCCTGAATGACCGATTCGCCCAGACCCTGCCACCAGAGCGACGCGCAACCCGACCAACAGGACATGCGGCAGGATACCGGGCGCGCGGTCGATCCGTCCCGAGCGCCGCGCGCGCCGGTCCCGACCGCCTGCCGTGACACCGATCCTTGCCCCGGCGTGGCCGACGTGGGGGACGAACGTGCGCCCGCCGCGTCGGACTGGACGCGGTCGCTGATGAAATATCGTCAACCCATGCCCTCCCGCAGCATATTCGAGTTGGCGGTCACGCTCGCGCCTTTCGTCGGGATATGGGCGGTGGCCTGGTGGATGGTCTCGATCAGCCCCCTGTTGGCGATGGCCCTGGCGGTGGCAAACTCGGGGTTCCTTCTGCGTCTCTTCATGATCCAGCACGATTGCGGGCACGGCTCGCTGTTCCGCGACCGGCGCCTGTGCGACTGGATCGGGCGCGGGATCGGCGTGCTCACGCTCACGCCCTATGATGTCTGGCGCAAGACCCACGCGGTCCACCACGCCACCACCGGCAATCTGGACCGGCGGGGGATCGGCGACATGCCGACGCTGACGGTGCGGGAATATCAGGAGAAAGGCTGGGCCGGCCGGGCGCTCTATCGCGTTGTCCGCAACCCCGTTTTCCTGTTCGGGGTGGTGCCGTTCTACATGTTCTTCCTGCAACACCGGCTGCCCATCCACCTGATGCGCGCCGGCTGGCGCTACTGGCTGAGCGCCATGGGGACCAATGCCGCCATCGGCCTCGGCGTGACACTGATCGTCTGGCTGGGCGGCTGGGACGTCCTGTTTTTCGTGTTCGTGCCGACCGTGCTTCTGGCGGCGATGGCGGGGATGTGGTTCTTTTACGTGCAGCATCAGTTCGAGGAAACGAGCTGGCAGCACGAGGACGAGTGGAACATTCAGGAGGCAGCCCTGAACGGCAGTTCGCATTTCGCGCTGCCCGCCGTGCTGCGCTGGATCACCGGCAATATCGGTATCCATCACGTACATCACCTGGCCAGCCGCATCCCGTTCTACCGCCTGCCCGAGGTGATCGCGGAGCACGATCTGCTGGCGCAATCCAAACGCATCACGCTTTGGGAAAGCTTCCGCTGCGCGCGGCTCCACCTGTGGGACGAACAGCGCGGCAGGCTGCTGTCCTTTGCCGAGGCGCGGGCAGGCGCCGCCTGAGCATTGCAAGCGTGGCACCCGGCCACCGGGAAATAGGCACAGACGCCGGCGGGGCTGCGCCGCTGGCGCCGGTCGTCAGACATGAGGCCCTCGTACCGGTCTGTCACTGGTCATCCCTGCACCGGATCGCGAATGCGGGTGCGCGCCCGTATCGGTCCGCGCGCCGGACGTCAGGGGCGTGACGTCGCCGCGGATGCGCCCGGGGCCCGGGACGGGATCGGCACGGTTCTCGGCATGACCACGAAAGCCGCCTGATCATGGCCCCGGGCCAGCCGTGACATTGCGCCGCCCTGACCGGGGCTGCCGACGACAGCACGCGGGATGCCCGATGCATCCGTTCGGCTTTTCTCACGAATGCCCTGATCCAATCAGATTGTCTGATGTTCGTTCCAGGGCTATGGCTTTGGTAAGGCGAAGATCACCGGATGTTCTCGATACGCTCTCTGCTGCGGTGCCGTTCAACGGCATCCTTGGGAACCGCCACGCCGGACCTGGTGCACGCCGTGAGCGAAACGCGATGGCAGGAGAACCCACCATGACAACAATCGGATTGATCGGCGTCGGCCTGATGGGCCATGGCATCGGCGGGAACATCGCCCGCAAGGGCTGGACTCTCCGCTTCCTCGATCACGCCGGCAATCAGCCGACCGACGATCTGGTTGCCCTCGGCGCAACGCCGCATGACACGGCGCGTGATCTCGCGGGGGTTTGCGATGTGCTCGTCCTTTGCGTGACCGGCAGCCCGCAGGTCGAGGATGTGCTGATCGGCTCGGGCGCGGTGCTGGAGGCATTGCGCCCCGGTAGCATTGTCGTCGATTGCTCGACCGCGATCCCAGGCTCGACCCGCGCGCTGGCCGCGAGGGTGCGGGAAAAGGGCTGCGGCCTTGTGGACGCCGCGATGACCCGCACGCCGAAGGAGGCCGAGGAGGGCCGTCTCAACCTGCTGGTGGGCGGCGAGGCCAGGGACATCGCGCGTGTCAGGCCGCTGCTGGAGAGCTTTGCCGAGAACATCTTCGTGGCGGGCGACGTCGGCTGCGGGCATCAGTTGAAGCTGGTCCACAACATCATCTCGCTTGGCACCGTGACGCTGATCGCCGAGGTCGCGGCGTGCGCGATCGGGGACGGGATGGACATCGACGCCATGGTCGATTGCCTGCGCAAGGGCGGCGCGGGCGGCGCGGCGCTGGAACGTGTGGCGCCGTTCATCCTCGACGGCAATTCCGACCTGATGCGGTTCACCATCGCCAATGCGTTGAAGGATGCAGGCTACTACGCCGGGATGGCCGGCGAACTCGGGGCGGAGAAACGGCTGGCCGATGCGGTCTGTCAAACGCTGAGCGCCCTGGTCGAGCGCGGGGAAGGCGACGCCTTCATGCCCGAACAGGTGCGGCTGCTGCAAACCGGGTCCGCGTGATCCTGCGGGCGGGGCCGATTACGGGCTTGTGGCCTCGGTCCGGACCCGCGACGGGGCGCGGCGGAAACGGATGGCGAAGGCGCTGCATTGCGGGCGGGTCTTCGTCAACAATTTCGGTGCGGCAGGGGGGTGGAATCGGGGGTGGAATTGCCCTTCGGTGGCGTCCGCAAATCCGGTCACGGGCGAGAAAAGGGATTTGTCGCCCTGCACGAATTCTCGCGGATCAAGACCGTGATGACGCATTACGGCTGAGGCGCGAAGGAGACGGCAGATGAAAATCGCGGTGATGGGGGCGGGTGCTGTCGGCTGTTATTACGGGGCCATGCTGGCGCTGGCCGGTCATGAGGTGGTGTTGATCGGACGCGCCGGTTTCGCGGCGGAGGTCACGCGGAACGGCCTGGTCCTTGAGAAAAACGGCGAGCGGCTTGTCGCGCGGGTTGCGGCACGCTGCGATCCTGCGGCGGTTGCCGGGGCCGGTCTGGTGATGGTCTGCGTGAAATCCGGCGATACCGAAGACGCCGGACGGCAGATCGCGCCGCATCTTGCACCGGGATGCACCGTGCTCAGCTTGCAAAACGGTGTTTCGAATGCCGAGACCCTTGCCGCGATTCTGGGTCGGCCTGTCCTGCCCGTCGTGGTCTATGTCGCCAGCCGCATGACTGACGCGGGTGTGGTGCGCCACGAGGGGCGGGGCGATCTGGAACTGGCCGGAGACGGCTCGACCGACGTCGCAAGCCTGCTCAATGCGGCGGGGGTCGAGACGCGGGTGTCGAGCGATGTCATGGCGTCGCTCTGGGCCAAGCTGGTGGTGAATTGCGCGATCAATCCGCTGTCGGCCATGACCGGCTTGCCCTATGGCAAGATGGCTGAGCAGGACGGGATGCCGGAACTGATGCAGGATATCGTGCGCGAGGCATTGACCGTCGCCCGTGCCGAAGGTGTTTCGGTGTCCTCTTCGGTCTTCGAGACGGTTCGCACCATCCCCGTCACCATGGCGGGGCAGCATTCCTCGACGGCGCAGGATCTCGCGCGCGGCAGGCCGACCGAGATCGATTTTCTCAACGGGGAAATCGTGAAGCGCGCCGAAGAACACGGGCTCGACGTGCCGCTCAACCGCGCCATGACCCTGCTGGTCAAAAGCGCCGAGCGCAAGCGCGCGGAAGACGGGCAGACAAGTATCGAGGAACGAGGATGACATGCTCAACGTGCACCATATCGCGGCCTTCTCGAACGGTGGGGCGGACGGCAACCCGGCGGGTGTCGTGATCTGCGACCCGCTGCCTGACCCGGCGGTCATGCAGCGGGTGGCGGCGGCGGTCGGGTATTCCGAATCCGTCTTTGCCGCGCCTGTCGGGGATGGTTGGCGGGTGCGCTATTTCGCGCCCGAGGTCGAGGTCGATTTCTGCGGCCATGCCACCATCGCGCTCGGCGCGGCGCTGGCCCGTCACGCCGGGCCGGGGTACCTCACGCTCGACATCAACCGCGCGCGCATCACCATCGAGGGGCACCTTTCGGGCACCGCCCGGGGGGCCTCGTTTCAGTCGCCGCCGAGCCGCAGCGCTCCGGTTGCGCCTGCCGTTCTGGACGATGCGCTCGCCCTCTTCGGCCTCACCTTTGCCGATCTCGATCCACGCATTTCGCCTGCGGTTGCGCATGGCGGCCGCGACCATCTGGTTCTGGCGGTGAAGGACCGCGAGATATTGCGCGCGATGCGGTATGACGTCGCAAAGGGTCGGGCGCTGGCCGAACGCGAGGGGTATATCACCTTCAATCTCGTCTATGCCGAGACGGCGCAGCTCATTCACGCGCGCAATCCGTTCCCGCTTGGCGGTGTCACCGAGGACACTGCGACCGGCGCCGCCGCCGCCGCATTGGCGGGGTATCTGCGCGACCTAGGCTGGCCGCACGGGGGCAGCATCACCATCCGGCAGGGCGAGGATATGGGGGGCGTCGCGGTTGGACGTTGCAATCACGCCCGAACGCGGTGCCAGCATCCGTGTCACCGGAGACGCCCGCACGCTCCGCACCCCGCAAGCGATGGAGGACCGAGACATGACGACGCCGGAACAGAAACCGGCAGCGCTTGGCCATGCCTTGCCCCCGCACCGGACCCTCTGGCCGTTTGCCGCCCGGTGCGGCAGGTCGGCACCGCGCTTGTCTTACGCTGACTCCGGCTCTTGTGCGTAGAAAGAGCCAGCGCGCCGCCATGTCTTCGGCCCGTCGCGCTGCACCGAGCCGCCGCGGCTGTCCACCGCCACCGTGACCGGCATGTCCTGCCCCCCGAATTCGTGGATCGCCTCCATCCCGAGATCGTCGAAGGGCAGAACACGCGCCTCCCGCACCGCTTGCGAGACCAGACAGGCCGCGCCGCCGACGGCGATCAGGCAGGCCGCCCCGGTGCGCGCGATGGTGTCGATGGTGGCGTCTTTGCGCTCGGCCTTGCCGATCATCACCGACACGCCGCTTCGACGTCATGATCGCGCGCTATCGTGCGATTTCGCAGCGGTTTCGACCCGCGCTTCGGATCAGATCGGGCGCTGCTTGAGGCAAGAACCTTCAGCCCTTCATGACATCCTTGATGCGGCCGATGAATGTTGCGTCGTCCTGGGCTTTTCGGTCATCGAGCAGGGCACGCGCATCCGGGCCGGCGCGGAATCGCAAGCGGTCGCTGGTGTCGTTTGCCGCGTCCCGGATGACCCCGGCGACGAGTTCGGGCCCGGAGGGGTCGGAGGCGAGTTTGCCGAAAAGGCGCCCCATGGCCTCGGCTGTCGGGGCATAGTCCGAGAGCGTTTCGTCCATCGCAAAGTCGAAGGACCGGCCGCCGAAATCGGTCTTGATCATGCCCGGCTCGACGATGCGCACCCGGATGCCGAGCGGTTCGAGCTCATAGTGCAGCGCTTCGGACAGGCCTTCGACGGCGAATTTCGTGCCGTGGTAAAGCGTACCGAGCGGGAAGGTGATCTGCCCGCCGATGGAAGAGATGTTGACGATCGTGCCTGAGCGGTTCGCGCGCATATGCGGCAGCACCGCCTTTGTCACCTCCAGGAGCCCGATCACGTTGGTGTCGAACTGGCGGCGGATACGGTCGGTCGAGAAGCCCTCGAGCGGCCCGTAGGCCCCGTAGCCCGCATTGTTCAGCAGGACATCGATCCGGCCAAAGCGGGCGATCCCCTCGGCCACCGAAGCGGTGATCGAGTTTGCATCGGTCACGTCCAGCCGGGTGACATGGACGTTGTCCAACGCGCCGAGTTCCGCACCGCCGGAGGGGTCCCGCATGGTGGCGATGACGTTCCAGCCCTCGGCCTGAAACCGCAGGGCGGTGGCCTTGCCGATGCCGGACGAGGCGCCGGTGATCAGGATTGTCTTCATGGGGCACTCCTCAGGTGTTCAGGTCGAGCATCCGCTCGATGCCGAAACTGGTCAGGACGGTGCGCGTGACGTCGTGCAGCACGTCGTTGTAGCGGATGATCTCCGGTCCGACGCCGGTGTGGTCGACGACCGTGCGGAAGGGTTTGAGCCCGAACGGCATGTCCAGCAGGGCCAACACCGCCTCGGCGACCCGCTCGGGCCGCTGCGCGGGCGTTGCGTCCAGCATCTGCGCCAACCCGGTCGCCGACATCGCCGGCGCTTGCGCGAAGTCGCCATAGCCGGCCTCCCGGTCCGGATCGTTGGGGGTGACCATGCCGTCAAAGAACGCCGTCGGCATCGCCCCGGGCTCGATGATGCAGGACTCGATGCCGAAGCCCGACAGCTCCGTCCGGTAGCATTCGACGATGGCCTCCAGCGCCCATTTCGACGCCGAATAGGTGCCGTAGAAGGGCGTGGCGATCCGGCCGATCAGGCTGGAGGTGTAAAGGACCGTGCCGCGCGCCTGCGCGCGCATGAGGGGCAGGGCCGCGCGCATCACCCGCTGAACGCCCGTGACGTTGACGTCGAAGACGTGGCCCATGTCCTCGGGCGACATCAGTTCCTGGATGCCGTAGGCGCCGATCCCGGCATTGTTGAACAGCACATCCAGACCGCCGAGCGCGGCGATGGCTTGCGCCACGCCTGCTTCGGTGCTGGCCGCGTCCGTCACGTCCATCGCGACGATCCGCGCACCGGCGGCCTCCAGCTCCGCCACCGTGTCGGCGTTGCGCCCCTCGCAGCGGCGCACGCTGCCCGCGACCGTGTGCCCGCGCTCCAGAAGTGCCAGCGCCGTGGGCTTGCCAAAGCCACCCGCAATCCCCGTGATCAGGACCTTCGCCATGGTCGTCCTCCGCGTGTTTCGGTCTGTCGACGATACCGCAGCGGCGGAGGCCATTCTTTCCCGATTGCCCGGATTTCTTGCCTGATCCTCCGAAGGTGACACATTTCGCACAAGAAAGCGCGAGCCATGTGCTAGTCCGGGTGCGAGGAGATGGCCATGGCCCGTTCAGCCCTTATGGATCACGTATCGGCGTTGCTCGACCGGGAAGGACCCGCGCAAGGCGCGCTCGCGCATGCCCCAAGCGGCCTGCATGTCCTGAGGTTCGCAGCCCCGTCCGCGCAGGACGCGACCGTCTACCGCCCGCTCCTGTGCCTTGTTCTGCAAGGCGCCAAGGAGGTCGGAACGAGCAACAGAACCCTGCGCGTCGCCGACGGACAGTCGCTCGTTGTCAGCCATGCGCTGCCGGTCGTCTCGCGCATCATCGAGGCCGCGCCGGACCGTCCTTACGTCGCCCTCGTTTTCCCGATCGACCTCGACCTGCTGCGCGGGATGGCCGCAGATGTGGCGCCCGTCCGTGCCGCCAGCCGGCATGACCCGTTCTCGATTTCTCTCTGCCAGACCGATCAGGAGATGGAGGGCGCGCTCCTGCGCTATCTCGGGCAATGCGATCACGAAGAGGCACGCCGCCTGCTGGCCCCGATCACGGCGCGTGAAATCCATGCCCGGCTTCTCCTGAGCGCCCATGCCGAACCGCTTCGCAAGCTGCTCTGGCATGAAACGACGGCCAGCCGCATTTTCCAGGCCACCCGCGAGATCCAGTCGGACCTTGCCCGCCCGCTCGTGGTGGGCGACCTCGCGGACCGAGCCGGCATGAGCGGTTCGGCCTTCTTCGAGCACTTCAAGGCCGTCACGGGCACATCCCCGCTGCAATACCAGAAGGACCTGCGCCTGTTGCGTGCCCGCGAGGCATTGCGCAGCACGAACGAAAAGGTCTCCGGGATCGCGTTCGAGGTCGGTTACGAAAGCTCGGCTCAATTCTCGCGGGAATACGCCCGAAAATTCGGCTTGCCTCCGAGGCAGGACCGCGCGATTGACGCCGCTGAATGACCGGGCCGCGCGGCTATGCCGCCGACAGTTGCTCAAGCGCATCCGCGCGAAACATGGCGCGTGCGGTTTCTCCGACCGGAACGCCCTGTCACCCGCGCAGACCGGACCCCGATGCCGGGCTTTCAAATCCGTCGCGGCGATGTGGACGCCGCGGCTGACCCTCGGCGATGTCGTGCACGCGATCTCGATGGGGGTGCGGGCGGGCGGCCCATCGCACATCACCGCCGCCTCTTGATGCGACAGGCTCGCGGGATTTGGCATCAGCACACCGTTCCCGTTCAGGCAGATAAGGCTGGCATTGGCACCGAAGCACAGCCCGGCCCCACCGAAAACGCCGTCGCCCACAGCGAAACGGGTGGCTCCGTCTCCGACAGCGACCACGTCGCCGGACAAGCAAGTGCCGACCAGGTCTTGGCGCGGCCGGCGGAGGCGCGAACGCGGATCGGCACCTCGGGTTGCCCGGGGACTGGCATCGGGTGCCTGACGGGGCGAGCATGTCGGGCGCTCCGTATCGCTGAACGCTCGACGCGGTGAGGGCAGCAGTTATCTGGCTCATCCTTCATTCGTGTTGACGAGGACGATGTATCGGGCGAGATTCGATCCATCTATTACCCGATGCGAAGCGAAATGGATCGAAAACGAACCACATGATGGATTGGAAAGCTCTTCCCGCCTTTCTCGCCGTCGCCCGGGAAGGCTCCCTGCGCGGTGCCGCGGAGCAGACCGGCGGCACGCATGCGACGGTCCGCCGGCAGGTCGAGGGGCTGGAGGCGCGGCTGGGCGTGCAGCTCTTCCGGCGTTCGGTGGGCGGTCTTGACCTGACCGCGGCGGGCCGCAAGCTGCTGCCACAGGCGCTCGAGGCCGAGGCAGCACTGCGTCAGGGGTTCAACGCGGTGCGCGGGCTGGACAGCGAGGCGTCGGGCCGGATCCGGCTGTCGGTCGATCCGATGACCGCGCACTACCTGCTCGCGCCGGTGCTGGGAGAGTTCCTGTTGCTCTACCCGGACATCCACATCGACATGAACCTCTCCTACGGCATCGACTCCATCGAGAAGCTGGAAACAGACGTGTCGATCCGTCATGTGCGGGACCTCACCGGCGATGCCGTGGGGCGCAAGCTGTTTCCGTTGTCGATCGGCGTTCTTGCCTCTCGGGCCTATATCGACAGGCATCTGCACAACGCGGGGTCGCGCGGCGAGGGGCTGACATGGCTTGGCTACGGCGAGGTGCCCGAACTTCAGGCGATGATCGCCGCCTCTCCCTTTCCGCGCGCGACCGTGCGCCATGCCATCCCCGACCCGGCCATGCACCTGCACCTCGCGCGGGCCGGGGCGGGCATGACGTTCCTCGCGACTTGGGTGCAGAGCGTGTTTCCGGAGTTGCAGCGGGTACCCGGCACGGCTCTCGATCAGAGCCGGTCGACCTGGGTGCTGATGCACGGCGATCTGCGCCGGGTGCAGCGCGTCCGGCTCTTCGTCGATTTTCTCTACGAGAGCCTGCTCGAACGGCGCGCGGATTTCATCGGGTGAAAACAGCTCGGGTTCCGATACGGGCGGCGGTTCGGGTCGCTCATCGGTTCTCCGCATGTTTCAAGTAGCAGCACCTCCCATTCTATTTGCAGCCCTTTCGGCATGCGCGCTCCCGACGTTCTGGCAGCAAGCGGGGATAGGCGTTTCGGCGATGCTGGCGCCGAGACTGCTGTTTAGAGCGTGCCGCGTTCTCCGCATTCACGCGACACGCTCCAACTTCTTGATTCCGCATGTTCAAGTAGCTCAAAACCGGTTCCCGCTTTTGAGCAACATGCTCTGGATGGCGTGTCGGTACCGGCGGTCAGTCGAGTAGCGGCTCGACCTGAAGGGGCTGGTTCGGTCCTACGACCTCCAGCTCAGGGGGGATGACCGCAATGCCCGTCGCCTGCGCCATGGGCGACATCGAGGCCGACGCGCCCTGACCGAGTCGCATCAGGATCGGACGCCCGAACGAGTCGCGCCTTGACCATGTGACCGGCACATATTCGCGCCGCCCGGTGGTGCGGGAATAGGTGAAACCCGCGACGGCGGGTACCCAGGTGTCCGGCTCTTCCATCAACCCTGCAGCCCGGCGCAAGGCGGGCTTTGCGATCTGGGAGAATGTGATGGCTGCGGCATAGGGATTGCCCGGCAATCCGAAGTAGAGCGCCTTTCCAAGCCGACCGACGGTCAACGGCTTGCCGGGGCGGATCGCGACCTTGAGCACGTCAAGCTCGGCAGACTCGAGGCGTAACGCGTCAAGGATATGATCTTCCTCGCCTGCCGAAACGCCGCCCGAGGATATCACGACGTCATGGGTCTGCGCGGCATGGCGGATGGCCACACGGATGCTGGCGGGGTCGTCCGGCAAAATGCCGAGATCAGTCAGGTCAACCCAGGGAAGACGTGACAGGGTTGCCCGCAGAAGCACCCGGTTGGAGTTGTAGATCTGCCCCGGCCCAAGCGTAAGGCCCGGCTCGGAAAGTTCATTGCCGGTGGACAGGATGGCGACGCGCACACGGGGGTGCACGGCAACAGACGCCACGCCACAGCCCGCCAGCAGCGCCAGCCGGGGCGGGGTCAGCGCGAGACCGGCGGCCAAAGCCTGTGCGCCCTTGGCCACATCCTCGCCCCGGCGGCGGATGTTTTGCCCCGAACGGGGGCGATCTGTGAGGGATACCATGTCACCGGCCCGCGTGACCCGTTCCTGCATCACGACGGCATCGGCCCCGACGGGCACCGGCGCACCGGTGAAGATGCGGGCCGCTGCACCTGCCGCAAGGGTGAGGGCGCGCGCGTCGCCCGCCGCAATGCGGGCGGATACGGGCAGGTGCCACGGGCCGTCGCCGGTCAGATCCGACAGGCGCAAAGCATAACCATCCATGGCGGAATTGTCGAAGGGCGGCAAGGCATGGTCCGCCGTGACCGGGGCAGAGATCACGCGGCCGGCCGCCTGATCGAGCGCCAGCATCTCTTGCCCGGCAACCGGACAGGCGGCGGCGATGGCGCGCAAGCGCGCCGCATCGACCGACAGGGTCGGCCCGGATTTGCCCGTGGAACAGGCGGCAAGGCTGGACATGGCTTTCCCCTCCCAAGCGAACAGGCCCGCCCCCGGTGACGGGGGCGGGCCTGCGTTTAACCGGATCAGAGCACGACCTCGTGCGACTTGAACGAGATGCCCCGGGTCTGGGCGGTCGCATCCGAGATCTTGCGGATGTCGCCCCAGCAGTGCTTGTAGTCCGGCAGCACCAGCTCGTTCACGCCCGGGTTCACCACGTTGCCCTGGCTGCCCGCGGGCGAGCCAAAGACCATCGCCACCGTGTTGCGCTTCAGCGTCGGCATGGGATAAGCCATGCCCTGCGTCACCCCATTGTCGTTGATGATCTCGAGCAGGTCGCCGGGGTTCAGGCCCAGGTCGACCATGTCATCGGGATGCATCTCGACAAAGGGATGCGGATAGCGATCCTGGATAAAATCGTTGTCCTGATCGAGGAACTGGTTCTGCCAGAAGATGTTGGCGCGGACGTTGTTGATCCAGAACCGGTGCGCGGCCTGTTCGCGGGCCTTGCCCGGCGCCTGCCAGCCCCGCCAGCCCGCCGCACAGAACAGCGCTTTGCCGTCCTCACGCCCGTGCCGGGTGAACACGCCATCGGCATAAAGGCGCGTCGTACCGACAAGCTGACCATTCTCGTAGCCCACAACCGGCTCTTGCACGCCGTTGTTGCCCATCGCGCGCAGACGATCGTAGGTCACCTCCGGGTTACCCGAGTTATAGCCGTCCATGAAAGCGTCTTCTTCGGTCTCCCAGTCATAGCCCTTGAACTGGTCGGCATAGGCATCCTCGCCCATCTCGCGCAGGACGCGTTCCATGTGCTGGGCCATCTTTGCCGCGATCAGCGCGTCGGGCAGCGAGTTGCCGAACGGGTCCATGTACTTCTCGGACAAACGCAACCGTCGCTCGCCATTCATCGAGGTGAGGTTCATCTCGTTGGCTTCGCATGCCGGCAGGATGACATGGGCATTCTGGCCGATCTGGCTGTGGATGATGTCCATGTCCACCACGAACAGGCCGCCCGCGTTGATCGCCGAGACGATCGCATCGACCACCTGTTCGCGCGTGCCACCGGCGGCCGCGTCAATCGCGTCCTTCACCATGTCCGAGCGCCGCTTGTGCACCCGCTTGAACTCGGAGGCGTTGAGCGTGGTCTTGTAGTGGTCGCAGGCCCAGATGTGATGCACGCCGCCCAGGCCCCGGATCAGGAACTGGTCGATGTATTCCGCCGGCCGCCCGACATGCGCTTCGGAGGGGCGGAAATAGCCTTCCTGGTGACCACCCAGACGACAAACGCCACCGCCTTCGCGACCGATGTTGCCGGTGGCCAGCGCGATGTTCACCAGCGCGCCGATGGTACGGTAGTTGTCATTGCCCCAGATGATGCCCTTCTCATAGGCGGTCACGCATTTGCGACGGCTGCCGTCGTCATGCGGCCTGGCGATCCATTCGGCGGCCTTTTGGATGTCGGCGGCAGGAACACCGCAGATTTCCGCCGCCTCGTCCAGCGAGGTGCGGCAGGTCGCCAGCGCGTGTTCAAGGCTGCCCAGGCTCGCCGGATGGGCCTCGTCCTGCGCAACCGCTTCACCGTCTTGGAAGGTGGACGCGGCGATGAAGTCGGCGTCCACCCAACCGTTTTCCACAACATGCGTGAAGATGGCGTTGAACAGCGCCATGTCCGTGCCTTCGTTGATCGGCAGGTGCAGCACGTTTTCCGGTCCGGCATATTGCTCGGCCGAGGCGACTGTGATCGACCGCCGCGGATCGACCGCGATGAACTTCGCACCACCCTGCAATCCCTTCACCATGTGGTTCAGGAACAAGTTGGTCTGGGTCTCCATCGAGTTGGCGCCGACCATGAAGATGGTGTCTGTCACCTCGTAGTCTTCGTAGGCGTAATTCAATTCGCCCACGCCCATGTCGCGGGTCGAGTGCACCTCCGAGTTATAGGCAGGCCGGTTGTGGATGCGGCAATTCTTGATCTTCATGCTCTCGAAATAGAGCTTGCCGGTCGCCCAGGTATTCTCGTACCCGCCGGCGGATCCGCCATGGTCGAACATGGACACGACCAGATCGTCTTCGGAGCCTTCTGTGACGACCGCCGCAGTCACCCGTGCCACGAGGTCAAGCGCATCGTCCCAAGATGTCGGCTGCCAGACGCCGTTGCGCCAGATCAGCGGATCGCTTAGGCGCTGTTGCTGCGTGCCGGTCACCTTGGAGGGCCGGTTCTCGGCCATGCGCGCGCCCCGAATCGACCCCAGGCCCGAGTTGACGACGCAATTCGCATCCGGCTTGACCACCAGATGCACATCGCGGCCATTCTGGCGGACCACGTTGTACATCGACGGCGCATACCAGGCTTCGGTTTCCATGAACTGCTGTTCGCTCAGGTCCACGCCGAACTTGTTCTGGTCCGGGGCAAAGCCACCCTGCCGGTTCATAGGCCAGGTGTAGGCTTTGTAGCCGCAACCCACGATGCAGTAATGGCAGGTCACGTTGAATTCATCCGCGTCCACCGGGATAATTGGCAAACGGTCGATCTGTCTCTTGTAGGCCATTGATCTCTCTCCCTTATGCCAGCACGTTGGACAGGCGGCCGTAGATCAGCTCGTCGATCCCGTTGGCATGGATATCGCCATTTTCGTCAACACTGAGAAGGAACTGGGCGAGGTTGCTGGTCGCATGGCCCCAGATCTGCTGGCCTCCCGATTCACAGTCAAAGCGCGAATGGTGACCCGGACAGTTGAGCGTCTGATCCTCGGCCGAATAGCTCATCAGCCAGCCCTTGTGCGGGCACAGCACCGAAAACGCCACGATGTCGCCATCCGGGCCGACGCCGCCCTCGACCGCCTGACCAAGCTTGAGCAGCACACCGGGGCTGTCCGCATCGGGGTAGGCGATGTCCATGGGTTCGTTCACCACCAGATCGGCGATGTTGGCAAGGCGGCTCGCCGGATAATCGACGCGGGCCAGCGCCTGCGCCCTGGCCTGTTCGGGGGTCATGACGGTGGTGGCGACGGCCCCCGCCGTGGCGGCCATGCCGCCCCTGAGAAACTGCCGACGTCCCGCGTCGACCAATTTGTTGCACTTCATTGGCTGGTGTCCTCCCTGGCTCATCAAGTAATGGATGATTGTCGCCAGCCTAGCGCCTGCATCCGGAGCAGGCGATGGCATGAGAGGTCATGCTGCGTTGCAGCTATCCGATGATTCCAAAGGGGAAAATTTTATGTTCGGAAATCCGAACATGGTTGGTAGCCGGTGTCAGGATCCGGACAGGCCAAGTTTCTGCATCTTTTCCCAGAGCGTCGTGCGGGCAATCCGCAAGAGCTTTGCCGCCTCGCCGATCTGACCATCGGTCCGGTCGAGGGCGGCAATGATCTGTGCCTTCTCCGCGGCTTCACGGGCCTGGGCCAGGGGCATTATGTCGTCTGGCCCTGCGAGACGTTCGGGGAACAGGTCGGATGGCTGCAACAGCGACCCTGTCGCCATGGCCAGCCCACGCAGCAATCTGGCCCGCAGGTCCCGGCCGCCGCCCGGCCAGTCATGGGTGCGCACGGCCTCTTCGCAAAGCGCGCCGATCCCGACCAGCCCTGGTGCATGGCGAGGAGCCAGCTTGCGAAAAAGCTGCTGGAGCAGCCAGACGGCATCTTCGGGTCGTGTGCCGAGCGGGGGGATCGGGATTTCGATCCGTGCCAGCCTGTAGAACAGTTCCGAATTGAAAGCGCCTTTCCCGATCAGGGCCTCGAGATCGTTGCCACAGGCCGCGATGAGCCGCCCATCGAAACTCCGGTCCAGTCGTTCCAGGAGGCGGGACTGGGTCTGTGCCGTCATTCTGCTGGCAGCGTTGATGAACAGGGTGCCTTCGCCCACGGCATCGACCCCGCCAGCGGGGCTGAACAAAGCCGTCTCCGCGTCGGCTTCGCGCGCGAGATTCACTGAAATGAAGGGTGCGGCAGAGCGATCCGAAAGATCGTGGATGCGTCGGGCGACCAGGTCCTTGCCGGTGCCCGGTCCGCCCCGGATCAGCGCGGGTTGGCTTACCTTTGCAGCCTTGACGATCAGCCCTTCTATGCGTCGTGCCGCGACCGAGACGCCCAACACGGGGGGGAAGTCGTCGTCCTGAAGCGGTTTCTCGTGGGTTTCGACAAGCAGGCTGAGACGTTCGAGAAAGACCGCCATGTCGAACGGCTTGGTGACGTAATCCGCGGCGCCCGACTTGATCAGCCGAACCGCCTGCCCGATACCGCCCTGACCCGTGATGAACAGGAAGGGTGGGGGCGTCGCGGTACGAGCCAGAGTCGAGAAAAGCTCCTCTCCCGATCCATCCGGCAGGCCGATATCGCAGATCACCGCGTCGATCGGCCTTTTGGGCGTGCGGATCGCTCCGAGAGCCCTTACCATCTGCTTTTGCCAAAGAACCTGAGCACCTTCCAGCTCCAACCGCTGCACCAGCGACCCGCCCATGATCTCGTCGTCCTCTACAAGAACGATGTATCTATTCCTGAGCACGACTCACCTCTCCAGACGCCGGCAAGCTGACAGTGACGCGCGTCACGCCGTCTTCATGCGCATTACCGATGGTGCCGCCCAAGGATTTTGCGAGGTCGCGGACAAGGCGCAGCCCGACGCCGCCGCCGGGCGACAGCGGACCGTCACCGAGCAGACGATCCAGGGCTGTTTCGGGCATTCCTACGCCGGTGTTCGTAACCTCAAGGGACAGGGTGCCAGCCTTCGAATGGGCCATCAGTCCGACGCGCCCCGTCTGACCAGCGGTCGCGCAGGCGTTCAATAACAGATTGAGCGCGATCTGCCGCACCGGTCCCGCGGGTACGCTGTGCTCCGTGACCGCTGCGGCATCGACAGACCACTCAAGATCCAACGCCAGACGCGATACTTCGGGCTGGATCAGGAGCTTGATGTCCTCGAAATCATCAAGTGTGAGAACACGGGTCTCGGGGTCGATGCGGTTCTGGTCGAGCGTTGCCCGGGTCACATCACGCAAATGCCGCAAGCCCCTGTCAAGCAGGTCGGCGGACTGCCGCACCACCCCGGGACGATCGGAATAGCTGCGGATTGTATCCGTCGCATTCAGAAGCCCGCCGAGCGGGTTGTTGATCTCGTGCGCCAGTGAAGACGACAGGCGACCAAGCGCGACGAACCGTTCCCGTTCCGCAAGCCGCCTCTCAGCTTCGGCCTTGGCCGCCACAGCGCCGACCATCGAATTATAGGTACGTGCCAGTCGCGCCAATTCGCCATCGCCGCGCGGGATCATGGAGGCTGGTATCGGATGGGGCTCTCCTTTCGTTTCGGTCATCTGGCGTGCCAACGTCGTGACCGGCTGCAGCATCTTTCGAATCGCCAGAAAGCCGGCAAACGACAGAAGGCCGATGGCGATCGCATTGCCCACAATCAGGTAAAGCAGTGCCCGCCTGCGTTCTGAGAGCAGGTCGGCGACGTCCAGCTCGGTCGCGATCTGCCCGACGTTCCGTCCCTGATAGGTCAAGGGCGCAAGCAGGCTGAGGACGGGCGAAGCGCCATCCACCGAGAGGTTCTCAAGGGCCACCGCTTCCCCGGCCAGCGCCGCGATATCACTGTCCATGGGAACACGCCTGGGGTCAGTCGCGGCGAGGACCCTTCCGCGCTCGTCCGCCACGGCGGTCAGAACCATCCGCCGCCCCTCGCCCCCCTGGGCCGCCCGGTCAAGCGTGTCGTAGACCTCCCAAATGTCATTCCGCAGCACGAGCGGGCCAAGGGCCACAGACAATCCTTCGACATGCATTCGTGCCAGTTCCTGGATCCGTGCGTCCTGAACCTGCGCCAGCGACCGCAGGACCTGTTGGGATGCCACCGTTCCCACAAGGACCATCATCGCCGCCGCAAGAAGCGGCAGCTTGATCGACAGGGGGATGGGGGCAAACCGGTTCATGCCTCAGGGGTCAAGATCGGCCATGCGGTCGGCGATCCCGTCGAACAGGGCAGGGGCAGCCTGCTGGAACCCGTCCAGTTGCAGCGAGGTGAGCGCCTGTCGGCCTTCCTCCGTCTCGGCGAGGCTCATCAGGGCGGTTTGCAGGGCCTGAACCGGTTCGGTTGCAAGGCTGTCATGCCGCGCACAGACCGGGGGAAAGCCCAGCCATTCCGACCGGGCGATCACGCGTGTGCGCGCGGTGAGACCCGGCTCGATCGCGGCAAGCGCTTCCCAGACATAGCCGTCGACGCTGCCGGATCGCACCAGGCCATCCGCCACCGCGCGCACCACATTGCGGTGGCCAAAGGTGAAGATCGACCGGCTGAAGAAGCCTTCGACCTGTTCCCCCATCCGGCGCAGATCGGTCGCGGTCACAAGGTAGCCAGAGTTCGAATCCGGGTCGGAAAATGCATGCGTTCCACCGCGCAGGTCGGTCAGGCTTTCCGCCCCGTCCTCAGCCCCGACAATGAGGTAGGATTGGTATCGTGGGCCACCGCGCCAGACAGGGACCGCGACAAGATCCAGCAAATCGGCGTGCTGGAGATACGGATAGCCGCAAAGCCATGCCGCATCGACACTCCGTTCCAGCAGGAGACCGGTGATTTCCTGATAGGTGCGACGCTGAACCAGTTCGATCTCGCGCCCCATCCCGCGCGACAAGGCGCGGCGCAGGCCGTCAATTACAGCGGCATCGTTGTCGAGAAACACGGGTGTCAGCCCAAGGCGAAAGACAGGTTGCGCCCGTGCGCGGCCAGCCATCACTGCCGCCAGTGCCGATCCGACAAGCGCGCGTCGGCTTATTGAATACTCCATGATCTCAAGCCCCTCCCCTTGCCACGATCCAGACCGTTGCCGCCGATGAGATGGCAGACCGGGCGACCCTCGCCGACAACTATGCCGCGCTCTCACAGCATTCGGAGCAGCGATCCACAAAATGGCCCGCACGATCACCGCCTGGAAGTTCGAACGTGGTCGGTTCTGTCATAACATCGACGATGCCTTCGCAACAGGCCGAGGGCTTCTGCATGCCAGTCCGGTCCGGTTTCGGAAACGCCTGTGGGGCGACCGACGGGTCAGCAGTGGTCAGCACCCGAGCGCCGCGTAACCTGATGTGCAAGGGAGAGGTCTTTGCCCAACGCAAAGAGGGGGTCTTTCTCCGGGCTGAGTTGGGTTGTCGACCCGTCGTCCACAACATTTTCCTGCGCTGGCCAGTCATCATATCGTACGCGATCGGCAAAACCGGCCCGAACATGTGCAAGTGCTGGGAACTGAGAATTGGTCCCAATACGATAGGCGAAGTTGCATGGAATGTGGCTCCCCATGATGCAGCGATATCTTGACGGGGTCCTGGCGGTAGATTTTCCCGATTGAAAACCCGATTGGGAAAAGGGCGTAATCACAGCCTTGCCCGAACGCCGCCGTCTCCCTGTCTTTGCACGGGGCGGGGTGGCAGGACAGGCGCCGAGTGCATATGGTATGCAAAGCGGGTTCGTTCCGATAGAGGGCGGCCCCAAGGAGAACTCTTGATGCCCCTGAACGCAGCCACCGCGGCCGCGCGGTTATCCTCTGCCCCTATGATGGACTGGACCGACCGCCACTGCCGGTATCTGCACCGGCTGCTCAGTCGCCGGGCCCTGCTCTATACCGAGATGGTCACCGCGCCCGCGCTGGTGCGCGGGGGCGCGCTGCATCTGCTCGACCACAGCCCCGAGGAGCATCCCGTCGCGCTGCAACTGGGCGGGTCGGACCCGAAAGAGCTGGCGCAGGCGGCGCGGCTGGGGGCGGAGGCAGGCTACGATGAGATCAACCTCAATTGCGGCTGCCCGTCGGACCGGGTGCAGTCGGGCACCTTCGGTGCGGTGCTGATGCGCGCGCCGGGCCTTGTGGCCGAGTGTTGCGCCGCGATGATCGACGCACAGCCGCGCGAGGTCACCGTCAAGTGCCGTATCGGCGTGGACGATCAGGATCCCGAAGAGGTGCTGCCGGACTTCCTGTCGCAAATCCGCGCGGCGGGGGTGCGGCGGGTCATCATCCACGCCCGCAAGGCGTGGCTTCAGGGCCTCAGCCCGAAGGAGAACCGCGACGTCCCGCCGCTCGATCACGATCTGGTGCGGCGGATGAAGGCGCATTTCCCCGACCTGCATATCTCGGTCAACGGCGGCATCGCCTCGCTGGACGAGGCCGAGGCGATGCTGGCCTCGGGCCTCGACGGGGTGATGGTGGGGCGCGCGGCCTATCACAGGCCCGCCGACATCCTCTGCGCCGCCGATCGCCGCATCTTCGGCGCGCCCGGCCCGGATGCGACGCCCGAAGCCGCCGTTCACGCCATGCTGCCCTATATCGAGGCGCATCTGAGCGCGGGCGGCAGGCTCATCTCGGTCACGCGGCACATGCTGGGTCTCTTCGCGGGCCGTCCCGGCGCGCGCGGCTGGCGCAGGATGCTGTCGGAGGGGGCGGTGCGGCCCGGCGCGGGGCCGGCGCTGGTGGAGGCGGCATTGTCGCAGGTGGTGCGCGCGGCCGCCTGACCCGGCTCAGCCGTGGCTGTCGATCAGGCGGCGCGCGGCCTCGCGGAGCGTCGCGTCCGACAGGTCGGGCACGGTCATCGGCGTGGCCGCGGCCCTGCTCATCCGGCGATAGCGCGGATCGTAATGGGTGCGGATGAGGGAGTCGACCAGCGGCGCGAATTCCCCCGCGCCCGCCCATGACCGCCACGCATCGACCGCGTCATGCCCGTGATAGCGCACCAGCCGCCCGAGGATCGCGTCGAGCCGCGCGGGGTCGGCGATGAGGTCGGCATACTCGTCCAGGATATGCGCCACCCGCGCGCCCATCGGGGCCTCCAGCCGCACCGCGCGCGCCGATTTCATCGCCACGGCCAGCGCCGGCGGCAGGGTGATCGCGCCGATCCGCGCGCTCTCGGCCTCGACAAAGACGGGCCGCGCGGGATCGAGCGCCGCCACCTCGGCGGCAAGCGCGCTCTCGAACGCCTTTTGCGACGGTTGCTCCGCACCCATGAGGCCAAAGACCGAGCCGCGGTGCAGGGCCAGCGCCTCGAGGTCGATCACCTGTGCGCCCTCGGCGTGAAGATGCGCCAGCAGCCGCGTCTTGGCGGTGCCGGTGCCGCCGTCGATCAGCGCCACGGGGGCGGGAAAGGGCCGCTCGTAGAGCGCCGCCACCACCAGCCGCCGATAGCTGCGGTAGCCGCCCGCGATCGTGTCGGCGCGCCAGCCGATCTGTTGCAGGATAGAGGTGAACGAGCCCGACCGCTGCCCGCCGCGCCAGCAATAGACCAGCGGCCGCCAGCCACCATCGCGATCGGCGAGCGGCCCCTCGATATGCGCGGCCGCGTTGCGCGCCACCAGCGCCGCACCGATCTTGCGGGCGAGGAACCGGTCCTCTTGCACATAGATCGTGCCGACGCGGGCGCGCTCGGCGTCCGACAGCACCGGCAGGCTGATCGCGCCGGGGATATGGTCCTCGGCGAATTCCGACGGCGAGCGCACGTCGATCACCTGATCGAAGGGCAGGGTGCCACGGCTTTCAAGGCTGTTCAGCGTGACCGGCACGCTCAGCTTGCCCGCCTGATGCCCATGACGCGGGCCCGCGCGCGCGGGTCGCTGTCGAAGAGCGCGGCAAGCTGTTCGGTCATCGCACCGGCAAGCTGATCGGCGTCGGTGATGGTCACCGCGCGCTCGTAATAGCGGGTGACGTCATGGCCGATACCGATGGCCAGAAGTTCCACCTGTTTGCGGCGCTCGACCATGGCGATCACGTCGCGCAGGTGCTTTTCGAGGTAGTTGGCGGGGTTGACGCTCAGCGTGCTGTCATCGACCGGCGCGCCGTCGGAGATCACCATCAGGATCTTGCGCGCTTCCTTGCGCGCCACGATCCGCCGGTGTGCCCATTCCAGCGCCTCGCCGTCGATGTTTTCCTTCAGCAGCCCCTCTTTCATCATCAGGCCCAGATTGTCGCGCGTCCGGCGCATCGGCGCGTCGGCGGATTTGTAGACGATGTGGCGCAGGTCGTTGAGACGACCGGGCAGTTGCGGGCGGCCCTCGGCCAGCCATTTCTCGCGGCTTTGCCCGCCTTTCCACGCGCGGGTGGTGAAGCCCAGCACCTCGACCTTGACCGAACACCGCTCCAGCGTGCGCGCGAGGACATCGGCGCAGATCGCGGCGATGGAGATCGGGCGGCCCCGCATCGAACCGGAATTGTCCAGCAGCAACGTCACCACCGTGTCGCGGAACTCGGTATCCTTCTCCACCTTGAAGCTGAGCGGCGTGGTCGGGTTGGCGACCACCCGGGCAAGACGCCCGGCATCGAGGATGCCCTCCTCGCGGTCGAACTCCCATGACCGGCTCTGCTGAGCCTGAAGGCGGCGTTGCAGCTTGTTGGCGAGCCGCCCGACCGCGCCCTTGAGCGGGTCGAGCTGCTGGTCGAGATAGGCGCGCAGGCGTTCGAGCTCGGCCGGGTCGGCCAGATCCTCGGCGCGGATTTCCTCGTCGTGGCTGGCGTCATAGATCAAGTAGCCGGGATCGGCCTCCGAGGCGGGCGGCGGCGGCGGCGGATCGAGCGGGGCCTCGCCCTCGGGCAGCTCGGTCTCCTCGTCCATGTCCTGCTCGGCCATCTCGTCGAGGCTGACCTGCGCCTGCTGCGTGTCCTGCTGCTCGTCCTGGCTGCGCTCGGGATCGGCGTCGGCCTCGTCCTCGTCGCTGTCGTCCTCGCCCTGGCTTTCGGGGTCGTCCTCCTCGCTTGCCTCCTCGGCCTCGTCCTCCTGGTCCTCGTCGGGGCTGTCGGGGTCGTCGCCCAACTGATCGCCATAGCCCAGATCCTCGATGATCCTCCGGGCAAAGCGCGCGAATGCGGTCTGATCGGCGAGCGTCTCCTGAAGGTTTTCGAGCGTGCCGCCCGCCTGCTCCTCGATAAAGCCGCGCCACAACTCCATTACGTTCTGCGCGCCCGGCGGCATGTCGCGTCCGGTGGCGAGGTGGCGGATCAGGTAGCCTGCGGCGGCGGGCAGGGGGGCATCGGCGGAATTGGTGATCTGATCGAAGCCGAGACGCGCCGCGTCCTGCGCGATCCTGGCGTCGATATTGGTGGCGGTGCCGGGCATCTCGCGCGCGCCCACGGCCTCGCAGCGGGCGGTCTCCATCGCCTCGTAGAGGTCGCGCGCCATGTCGCCCGGCGGGGCATAGCGGGCATGTGTCGCGGCGTCGTGGAACTTGTGCCGCAGCGCCAGCGCATCCGCCGTGCCGCGCGCCAGCAGCACCTCTTCGCGGCTCATCCGGCGGCTGACCTGCGGCAGGCGCATCGCATCGCCCGAAATCCCCGCCGGATCGACCGAATAGCTCACCGTCAGGTCGCTGTCGTCCGCCATCACCTTGGTGGCGTTGGCCAGCGCCTTCTTGAACGGATCGGCGGGGTTGTCGGTGGGTTTGGTCATGGGGTCGCCGTGATCTTTTCGTTTAGCGATATGTTAACCGAAGATTTGCAATGCTGTGCCCGACAGCTTATCTCTGATAGCAAGGGAGCCACCGCATGGCCGACACGCCGGATAACCACACCATCGCCCTGTTGCAGGAAATGCGCCGCGAAATGCGCGGACGTTTCGACGCGATTGACGAAAAATTCGATGCCATCGACGAGCGTTTCGACGGGGTGGATGCGCGCATCGACGGGCTGACCCACATCCTGACCCTCATGGCGGGCCATTCCCACGATCTCGACGCGCGCGTCGAGGCGCTGGAAGACGCGGCCAAGCCAGAAATCTGAGGCCACCGCCCGCGTCACTGCACACCCATGTTCGCCGCGCTCTCCGGCAGTTCCTCGTCGAAACAGCGCTGGTAGAATTCCGCCACCGTCTGCCGCTCCAACTCGTCGCACTTGTTGAGAAAGGTCAGCCGGAACGCATAGCCCACGTTGCGGAAGATGGTGGCGTTCTGCGCCCAGGCGATCACCGTGCGCGGGCTCATCACGGTCGACAATTCGCCGTTCATGAAGGCGGTGCGCGACAGATCCGCCACCGTCACCATGCGGCTCACCGTCTTGCGCCCCTCGGCGGTGTTGTAGAGCGGGTTCTTGGCCAGCACGATCGCGGTCTCGGCGTCGTGGCTCAGGTAGTTGAGTGTGGCGACCAGCGACCAGCGGTCCATCTGGCCCTGGTTGATCTGCTGCGTGCCGTGATAGAGGCCGGTGGTATCGCCAAGGCCCACCGTGTTGGCGGTGGCGAACAGGCGGAAGAACGGGTTGGGGGTGATCACCTCGTTCTGGTCGAGCAGCGTCAGCTTGCCATCCGCCTCCAGCACCCGCTGGATCACGAACATCACGTCGGCGCGCCCGGCGTCGTATTCGTCGAACACGATCGCGGTCGGATTGCGCAGCGCCCAGGGCAGGATGCCCTCGTGAAACTCGGTCACCTGCACGCCGCCCTTCAGCTTGATCGCGTCCTTGCCGATGAGGTCGATCCGGCTGATATGGCTGTCGAGATTGACCCGCACCGTCGGCCAGTTGAGCCGCGCGGCCACCTGCTCGATATGGGTCGATTTGCCGGTGCCGTGGTAGCCCTGGATCATCACCCGGCGGTTGTGGGAAAACCCGGCGAGGATGGCCAGCGTCGTGTCGGGGTCGAATTTGTAGGTGGAATCGAATTCCGGCACCCGTTCGCTGCTGTCGGCAAAACCCTTGACGATCATGTCGGTGTCGATGCCAAAGGTTTCGCGGACAGAGATTTCCTCGGTCGGTTTCGCGTTGATGTCAATCGTTCCGTCAGCCAATTCGCCGGTCCTTCGATAGGGTCGCCATGTGTTCGTGTCGTGGTGCAACATATCGCGCGCAAGGGCAAGGGGAAGGGGCAAGATCGCGCTGGCCCCATGGCCCGCAGGCACTGGCCATACGCGCCCGTCGTGCTAGGGTTCCCTCCGAACGGGACAGTGACGGCTGCATGGCAACGCGCGACGACATAGAACGGCACATCCTGCGCGCCGCGCAAGGCGACCGGGCGGCCTTCCGCGCGCTCTATGATGCCACCTCGGCGAAACTTCTGGGTGTCGCGCTGCGTGTGTTGAATGACCGCGCGGAGGCCGAGGACGTGCTGCAGGACATCTATGTCAAGGTCTGGCACAATGCCGCGCGCTACAATGTCAACGGGCTGAGCCCCATGACCTGGCTCATCACCATCGCGCGCAACAGTGCCGTCGACCGCCTGCGCAAGCGGCGCAGGACCGGGACGGTCGAGACGCTCGACGAGCGGATCGCCGATGGCGGGGCCGGGCCCGAGGCGCGGGCCGTCGCGGCGTCCGAGCGGCGGCGGCTCGACGCCTGCATGGAAGAACTGGCCGCGGACCGCGCCGAGGCGGTGCGCCGCGCCTATCTCGACGGCGAGACCTACGCCGATCTCGCGGCGCGCTTTGACGTGCCGCTCAACACGATGCGAACATGGCTGCGCCGCAGCCTCTTGAAGCTGAAGGAGTGTCTGTCGCGATGAGCGATCTGGACCAGCCGGACCGGGACGAGGACCACATCCTCGCGGGCGAATACGCCCTCGGCCTGCTTTCGGCAGAAGAGGCGGCGGCGTTCGAGGCGCGCATGGTGCGTGAGCCCGGGCTGCGCGCGGCCTATGCGCAATGGGCCACCGATCTTGCCGCTCTCACCGACGATGTCGCGCCACAGCCCCCCCCCGCCCATGTCTGGCGGCGGCTCGAGGCGGGGCTCTTCCCCGACACCCGGCGCGCGCGCTGGCCGCGCCGTCTGGTGGTGTGGGGCGGCGGGCTCGCGGCGGCGGCGGTGCTGGCGCTGGCCGTGGTCATCGGCGGCAACTGGGGGGCGCCGCCGCAAACGCCTGCCGAGGCGATCTACCGCGCCGAGGTGGCCGCCGAGGATCGCAGCCTCGTGGTCGAGGCGGTCTATGACGCGGCCACCGGCACCCTGCTGGTGGACCGTGCGGCGGGCGCGCCCGCGCCGGGCCGCGCGCTGGAACTGTGGCTCATCGCCGACGAGGATGCGCCGGTCTCGCTGGGCGTGCTGCCCGAGGACCGGCGCGGCACGCTGCCGGTGCCGGACGCGCTGCGCCCGCGCCTGCCGGGCGCGGTGCTCGCGGTCTCCGACGAGCCCTCCGGCGGCTCGCCCACCGGCGCGCCCACCGGCGACGTTCTGGCCACCGGTGCCGTGCGCGACAGCTAGGCGGGCGGCGGGCGCGGGGCGTATTGGCCTATACCTGCCGTTCGCCACCCACCCCGCGCGGAATCAAGGCGTGCTTGCACGCCGCCGCGCGAGCGGTCATGCCGAAGGCATGCCTCCGGCATGACCCGCCCCGTCGCACCGAAGGTGCGCCGGTATAAGCGGCACGCCTTTGGCATGATGGGCAGGCGCTTTTGCAACGCTGCAAATAGCTGTGATCATTGATGTATTTTGCACCATAAATCGCACAGCATTGGCCGAACTGCGCCCACCCGGCGGTCGGGCCCTCGCGCGGCTCGTCGCATCATGCCCAATGTCCCTTCCATGCCAATAACGCCCCCCGCAAAAAAATCTGAAACTCTTTCGCCACCCCCTGCGTGCCTCCTCGTGACCTCCGGCCACAGGGTCGGGGGCGTGATCAACCAACCAAGGAGACACGGATATGAAAACCAACAGGATTTTCACCGCCACCGCCACCGCCACCGCCGCGCTCGCGCTCACCGCCAGCATGTCGCTTGCCAGCATGGATAACCCCATGGTCGGCGGGGCGCCGATGTACGCCGACAAGAACATCATCGAGAACGCGGTGAACTCCGCCGATCACGAGACGCTCGTTGCCGCCGTCAAGGCCGCCGGTCTCGTCGATACGCTCTCTGGTGAGGGGCCGTTCACCGTTTTCGCCCCCACCGACGCCGCCTTCGGCATGCTGCGCGAGGGCGCGGTCGAGGCGCTGCTGGAGCCGGAGGCGAAACAGCAACTCACGCAGATCCTCACCTGCCACGTCGTGGGCGCCGACGCGATGGCGCAGGCGATCAAGGGCATGATCGACGATGACGGCGGCATGCACATCGTGCCCACGCTCGGCGGCTGCGAGCTCAAGGCGACCTACTCGGGCGACAAGATCATGCTCGAGGACGAGCGCGGGCGCACCATCAACGTCACCATCGCCGACGTGGCCCAGTCCAACGGCGTGATCCATGTGGTGGACCGGGTGATCCTGCCGCCCAAGCCGTAAGAGGTGCGGTGCGAGTGCGGGGCGGTATCCCGGCGGGGCGGCGCATCGGCCGCCCCGCTTCATTTTTCCGCGTCCGCCAGATCCGCCAGCGTCCCGGCATCCAGAATGCGCACCACGCCGCGCTCCTGCGCCACGATGCCGCGCCGCGCCAGCGCGTCGAGCCGGCGCGAGACCACCTCGCGCGCCGTCCCGATCATCACCGCGATCTCGGCATGGGTGGCCGCCAGCCGCCCGCCCGTCGCCCGCGCCAGCAGGCATTGCGCCAGCCGCGTCTCGATCCGCTGGAACGCCACCCGATCGAGCAGGTGCATCATGGATTGCAGCCGCGCGGCAAAGGCGGCAAAGACGAAACCGCGAAAGCCGGGATCGTCATCCATCAGCCGCAGAAAGATGTCGCGCGGCACCAGCACGATCTCGGATGCGGTGCGCGCCACCGCCTCGCCGGAATAGTCCTCGCCGCCCATCAGGCCCAGCGTGGATTGCACGCAGCTTTGCCCCGGGTTGACCTCGTAGAGCAGGATTTCCCGCCCCGAGAGCCCCGTGAGATAGACCTCGATCCGGCCCCGCAGAACGATGACAAAGCCCTTGACCGTCTCGCCGGGGCGAAACAGCACCGCGCCCTCGGGCACCTCCATCGGCACCAGCGCGTCGAGCGCTGCCGCCGCCGCCCCCATCGGCGGCAGGCCCGTGGCCCGCGCGCGCCAGCCCATCAGCCGCGTCCGCGTTTCTCGAACCGGGGCAGCATGGCCGAGAAATCGCGGCCCTTGCCATCCTCGCCCTCGACGAACTGTGCGTAGAGATCACAGGCGGCGCGGCCCATCGGCGTGTCGGCATCCACCGCCTCCGCCGCCTGCTGCGACAGGCGCAGGTCCTTGAGCATCAGATCGGCGGCAAAGCCGGGGGTATAGCCGTTGTCGGCGGGCGACTTGGGGCCGATCCCCGGGGCCGGGCAATAGGTGTTCATCGACCAGGATGAGCCGGACGAGGTCGACACCACGTCGAACATCGCCTCGCGCGCAAGCCCCAGCTTGTCGGCCAGCGCGAACGCCTCGCAGGTGGCGATCATGGTGGCTCCGAGGATCATGTTGTTGCAGATCTTGGCCGACTGACCGTTGCCGGATGGACCACAGTGAACCGCCTTTTGCCCCATGATGTCAAGGAGTTCCCGGGCGATCTTAAAGCCCGCTTCGTCGCCCCCCACCATGAAGGTGAGCGTGCCGCCCGCGGCCCCGCCGATGCCGCCGGACACCGGCGCATCCAGCGCCGACAGCCCCGCCGCCTGCGCCTCTCGCGCCACGTCGCGCGCGCTCTCCACATCGACGGTCGAACAGTCGAGCAGAACCGCGCCCGGGTCCATCGCCGGGATCACCTCGGCGGCCACGCGGCGCAGGATGTCACCGTTGGGCAGCATCGTGATGACCACCGCCGCGCCCCGCGCCGCCTCTGCCGCGCTTGCCGCCATGGTCACGCCCTCGACGCCGACCTCGGCCATGTCAAAGCCCGTCACCGCGTGCCCGGCGCGGGCAAGGTTGGCGGCCATCGGCGCGCCCATGTTTCCCAAGCCGATGAATCCGATCTTCATGGTCACTCCTCCTCCAGTGTCAGCGCGTCGGGCCCCAGCGGCATCAGCATCTGCGACACCGCATAGCCCGGCAGGGCGTCAAGCCCATGTTTCCATTGTGGTTTTCGATCCCTGTCGATGATCGCGGCGCGGGTACCCTCAAGGAAATCGCCGATCTCCATCGCGCGATACGTGAACCGGTATTCAAGGCCGAGCGCGCGGCCGATACCCGCCCCGGGGCCGCGCAGGCGGTGGACCATCTCTACCGTGCAGGCCATCGACAGCGGCGAGCCGCGCCCAATCGCCTTGAGCGCCGCGCTTGCGAAATCGCCGTCGTCGCTGCGCAGCGAATTGAGGATGTCGTGCAGCCCCTCGCCGCCGAAATGCGCGTCGATCCCGGCTTGCTGCGCCCGCAAGCCGCCCTCCGGCGGGGTCCCGGCGAAGCCGTCGATTACCCCCGGATCGCCACTTTCGATCAGCGCCACGCGCAGCTCTTGCCACTTTAACTGTGGCGAATAACGATCTGCAAACCCGGCATAAATTGCATCATCCGGCCCCATCCGCGTGCCCGTCGTTCCGAGGTATTCGCCCGCGCGCCCCGGTGCCCGCGCCAGCAGCAGCGAGCCGCCCACATCCGGCACCAGGCCGATGCCGCATTCCGGCATCGCCACCTGCGTGCTCTCGCAGACCACGCGGTGCGAGCCGTGGCAGGAAATCCCCACGCCGCCGCCCATGACAAAGCCCTGCATCAGCGCGACATAAGGTTTCGGATAGCGCGCGATCCTTGCGTTCAGCCGGTATTCATCCGCCCAGAACCGCCGCCCATAGGCGAAATCGCCGGCGCACCCGGTGTCGTAAAGCTGCTGGATATCGCCACCGGCACAGAACGCCTTGTCACCCTCGGCGTCGATCAGCACCAGCGCCACCTCGTCATCGTTGCGCCAGTCGTCGAGCGCCGCCTCGATGGCGCCGCACATCTCGTAGCTCAGCGCGTTGAGCGCGCGGGGCCGCGTCAGCGTGATCCGCCCCGCGCGCCCCTCCTTGCGGATATGGATATCGTCGCTCATCGGTCCGCCAGCATCTGCCGCGCCACGATCAGGCGCATGATCTCGTTGGTGCCTTCGAGGATCTCGTGCACGCGCAGGTCGCGCACCAGTTTCTCGATCCCGTAATCGGTCAGATAGCCATAGCCGCCATGCAGTTGCAGGCACTGGTTGACGATGCGCGAACCGGCCTCGGTCACGAATTTCTTGGCCATTGCGCAGAACTTCGTCGCATCGGGCGCACCCTGGTCGAGCTTCCACGCCGCCTGCCGCAGAAAGGTGCGCGCCGCCTGCAATTCGATCTCCATGTCGGCCAGCCGGAACTGCAGCCCCTGAAACTGGTCGATCGGCTTGCCGAACGCCTTGCGCTCGGCCATGTAGGCGAGCGTCAAGTCTATCGCCTGCTGCGCCGCGCCCAATGAACAGGCCGCGATGTTGAGCCGCCCGCCATCGAGGCCATTCATCGCATAAGTGAAACCTTTCCCCTCTTCACCAACCAGATTGGCCGCCGGAATGTTGCAATTGTCAAACTGCACCTGCCGCGTCGGCTGGCTGCGCCAGCCCATCTTGTCCTCCAGCCCGCCATAGCTGAGGCCCGGCGTGCCGTCCTCGACATAGACGGTCGAGATGCCGCGCGGCCCCTCGCCGCCGGTGCGCACCATCACCACGTAGGCGTCCGAATATCCGCCTCCCGAGATGAATGCCTTGGTGCCGTTGAGGGTGTATCCCTCGTTCGTCCGCTCCGCGCGGGTCTTCAACGCGGCGGCGTCCGAGCCCGATCCCGGCTCGGTCAGGCAGTAGGAAAGCACCGTCTCCATCGTCATCGCGCGGGGCAGCACCCGCGCCTTCATCTCGCCGCTGCCGAACCTGTCGATCATCTTGGCGCACATGTTGTGGATCGACAGGAACGCCGCCACCGACGGGCAGGCCATCGACAGCGCCTCGAACACCAGCGTCGCGTCCAGCCGCGAGAGGCCAGAACCGCCCGACTCCTCGCTCACGTAAAGCCCGCCGAATCCCAGCGCCGCGATCTCGGGCCACAGCGCCTTCGGGATGGTGCCCGCGCGCTCCCAGTCGTGCGCGTGCGGCGCGATCCGGTCCTGCCCAAAGGCATGGGCCATGTCGAATATGGCGGATTGTTCCTCTGTCAGGGCGAACTCCATGTGCGGCTCCTTCGGGCGGCTTGCAGCGGGTGAATTGAACGCACGTTTAATTACCAATCCTTGCAGCAGTATTGCAAGGCCAGGTTCAGAGATCGGCGTGGTATTCCTCGATCAGGTGGCGCACCACCGCGTGCAACGCCGCGTCGCCGTCCGCGCCGCCCTCGTGCGCCGCCCCGGCCACGGCGCGCTGGCGCTCGGCGCTGGTGCCGCCCGCCACCATGTCGCGCACCCGCGCCACCTCGGCAAGCGACGAGAAGAACTCGGCATCCTCGCCCACCAGCTCGATCATCTCGGCGACCAGCTCCGCCATCGGCACGATCTCGCCGCGCCCGAGGTCGATCAGCCCCCCGGTGGTGCCGTAGCGCTGCGCGCGCCATCGATTCTCGCTGACGAGGAAGGTGTCGTAGATGCGCCAGCGCTGATTGCGGATCGCCAGCCGCCACAACATCCGCGCCAGCGCCTGCGTCAGCGCCGCCAGCGTGAGCGTGTCCTCCAGCCGGGGTTGCACGTCGCAGATCCGCGATTCGATGGTGGGAAAGCGCGACGAGGGGCGCAAGTCCCACCATATCTTCGACGCGTCCTCGATCACGCCCATGTCCACCAGCACCTGCACCGACCGCTCGAAGCTGCCAAAGCTCTCCATCCGCGGCGGCAGCCCGGTGCGCGGCAGGTTATCGAACACCGTCAGGCGATAGCTCGCCAGCCCCGTATCCTGCCCCTGCCAGAACGGCGACGAGGTGCTCAGCGCCAGCAGGTGCGGCAGGAAATAGCTGAGCTGGTTCATCAGGTCGACGCGCCGGTCGGGCGGGTCGATGCCGACATGCACATGCATCCCGCAGATCAGCATCCGCCGCACCACCCCGGCGAGATCGTGGTCGAGATCGTTGTAGCGCTGCTTGTCGGTATGGGTCTGGCTGCGCCAGTCGGCAAACGGGTGGCAGGAGGCGGCGATGGGGGCGAGGTTGTGCGCCCGCGCGTGCCGCGCCACGGTGGCGCGCAGGCGCTTCAGGTCCTCGCGCGCCTCGGCGATGGTGGCGCAGGGCTTGCTGCCGATCTCGATCTGGCAGTTGAGGAATTCGGGGCTGACCTGATCCTCGAGGTCATTCTGGCATGCCGCCATCAGCGCCTCGGGCGCGGGGCTGAGCGCGAGACTGTCGAGATCGACGAGCAGGTATTCCTCCTCGATGCCGATGGTGAAATCCGGGTGCGCGATCGCCATGCCCTGCCTCCCCTGTCACTGTCCCGCCAGCAAACACCGGGGGCAGGGGGCCTGCCAAGAAAAAAGCTGCCCCGGCGGCGTTTCTTGGCAGGCCGCGATGGCCGCGATGGCCGCGATGGCCGAGGTGCGCGGGGGCAGTGCGCATGGTAGGTTGGCGTCCATCCGACAGGCCACTCTTCGCGCGGAATAAAGGCGTGCTTGCACGCCTCGTTCCGCGCGGGGGATGTGCGGGCACCTTTATTCAAAGGAACGGTGGAGGTCCCATCCTACGGTATTCTATGTTGAGCGTCTTTCCTCAATTTCGGCAAGCTCACTCAATGTGAGGCTGGGGTTCTTCTTTGCTTCTTCCAAAAATAGATCCGCATGTTGCAGCCAAAGATGAGAAAATTCGCCTTTCTTAATGCCAAATGAACTTTGGCCGATATCTCTGCGTAAGGCGCGAAAAAAATCATCCATTAAAAAGATCGTCTGAACATCAGGCTTTGCTTGCTTCAAATTCGACATCCAAGCGAAATATGCGCGGAGCACATTGTTTCCGCCCCAAAGAACAAGTGTGCGCTGCCATTCCCGCAAAAACGCAGTTACCTCTTTCTTGTCTCCGCTAGACTTATCAGTCCCATGGAACACTTTGAACAACTCAACTAAAAACTGATCATAAATTTTTATCTTCTTTTCTCTGAAATGTGTTTCAATTTCTCGCTTTCTATCAAAATGCCGCCCGAGGGTTACAGTTAATGCAGCCCCTAAAATACTAAAAAAACCGGCGACGATGGCCACCGACAGCTTGTCGTCAGTGCTGCTTATTCCACTCCATACATAATCAAAAACCCAAAGCAGCAACCAGCCGAAGCCAAATAAACAAGCCAAGGCAATCAGCACAGAAAGAAAAATGCGAAACATATTCCTCACCTCGCAAACTTCTTGTACTTCACCCGCTTCGGCTCCAGCGCGTCCGGGCCCAATCGCCGCTTCTTGTCTTCCTCGTAGGCCGAGAAGTCGCCCTCGAACCACTCCACATGGGCCTCGCCCTCGAAGGCGAGCATGTGGGTGCAGATGCGGTCGAGGAAAAAGCGGTCGTGGGAGATGACCACGGCGCAGCCGGCGAAATCCATCAGCGCATCCTCGAGCGCGCGCAGCGTCTCGACGTCCAGATCGTTGGTCGGCTCGTCCAAGAGCAGCACGTTGCCGCCCTCCTTCAGCAGCCTTGCCATGTGCACCCGGTTGCGCTCGCCCCCCGACAGGAGCGACACCTTCTTCTGCTGGTCGCCGCCCTTGAAGTTGAACGCGCCGCAATAGGCGCGGGAGTTGATCTGGGCGTCGCCAAGCGCGATCACCTCGGCACCGCCGGAGATCGATTCCCACACCGTCTCGGTCGCCTTGAGGTCATCGCGCGACTGATCGACATAGGAGAGCTTGACGGTATCGCCATACTCGATGCTGCCCGCATCCGGGCTCTCCTGCCCGGTGAGCATGCGAAACAGCGTCGACTTGCCCGCGCCGTTGGGGCCGATCACGCCGACGATGCCGCCGGGCGGCAGCGAAAAGCTCAGATCCTCGATCAGCAGCTTGTCGCCCATCGCCTTTTTCAGGCCCTCGACCTCGATCACCTTGTCGCCAAGGCGCGGGCCGTTGGGGATGACGATCTGCGCCCGGCCCACGCGCTCGCGCTCGGATTGGCCGGCCAGCTCGTTATAGGCGTTGATCCGGGCCTTCTGCTTGGCCTGCCGCGCCTTCTGCCCCTGCCGCATCCATTCCAGCTCGCGCTCCAGCGTCTTCTGCCGGGACTTGTCCTCGCGCGCCTCCTGCGCGAGGCGCTTGGCCTTCTGCTCCAGCCAGGCGGAATAATTGCCCTCGTAGGGGATGCCGCGGCCGCGGTCGAGTTCGAGAATCCACCCCGTGATATCGTCGAGGAAATAGCGGTCGTGGGTGACGATCAGGATCGTGCCCTTGTAGTCGATCAGGTGGCTTTGCAGCCAGGCGATGGTCTCGGCATCCAGATGGTTGGTGGGCTCGTCCAGCAGCAGCATGTCGGGGGCCTCCAGCAGCAGCTTGCACAGCGCCACCCGCCGCCGCTCGCCGCCCGAGAGCGAGGCGACCTCGGCCCCGTCCGGGGGACAGCGCAGCGCCTCCATCGCCACGTCGATGCGGCTGTCGAGATCCCACAGGTTCTCGCCGTCGATCTCGTCCTGCAATTGCGCCATCTCGTCGGCGGTCTCGTCGGAATAGTTCATCGCCAGCTCGTTGAACCGGTCGAGCTTGGCCTGCTTGGCCGCGACCCCCAGCATCACGTTGCCGCGCACGTCGAGGCTGTCGTCAAGCTGCGGCTCCTGCGGGAGATAGCCCACCCGCGCGCCCTGCGCCGCCCACGCCTCGCCCGAGAATTCGGTGTCGAGCCCGGCCATGATCCGCAAGAGCGTGGACTTGCCCGCGCCGTTGGGGCCGACGACGCCGATCTTGACGCCGGGCAGGAAGTTGAGATTGATGTTCTCAAAGCACTTCTTGCCGCCCGGATAGGTCTTGGAGACCCCGGACATGTGATAGACGTATTGATAGGCTGCCATGATCCGCGCTCCGTCTGGAAATCCGTGATGCCCCGGGGATAGCGGGCGCGCGCGGCCGTAGCAATGGTCAGCGTGCCGGGCGGGCCGGGACGGCGGGCGGCGCGAGGGCCGCCATGCCGTCGGCGCGGGCGCGCAGCCAGCCGATCAGGGCAGGCAGCGGCATCGGGCGGGCAAGTCCGTAGCCCTGGATCACCGGGCAATTGGCGCGGTGGAGCATGGCGCGCTGCGCCGCCGTTTCCACCCCCTCGGCCACCACCGACATGCGCAACAGGCCGCACAGCCGGATGATGGCGCGCACGATGACGCGGTTGCGCGGGTCCTGCTCCAGCCGGGCGATCATCGAGCGGTCGAGCTTGATCGCGTCGACCTCGAAGCTGGCCATGTGCGCGAGCCCGGCATAGCCGGTGCCGAAATCATCGAGCGCCACGCGCACGCCCAGCCGCTTGAGCCGCGCCACCGCGCCGCGCACATCCGCGCCCGAGCCGTCGAGGATGGTGGTTTCCAGCACCTCGATACAGACCCGGCCTGCGGCCAGCCCGCGCGATTGCAGCGCCCAGTCCAGCAGACCGGGATAGTTGACATCGGCGAGGATCGCGGCGGAGACGTTGATCGACATGCCCAGATCGGTGAATCCCGCCGCGTCCAGCGCCTGCAGTGCGTCGAGCGCCATGGTCATGGAGCGATAGTCGATCTCGGCGAGCAGCCCGAGCCCGTCGGCGGCGTCGAGAAACGCCGCCGGGGCGAGCAGCCCGCGCGCCGGGTGCTGCCAGCGGATCAGCGCCTCGCAGCCGCAGATGCGGCCCGTGGCCAGCGACAGTTGCGGCTGCAGGTGGATGGTGAACTGGTCGCCGCTCACCGCCTCGCGCAGATCCCGGGCGAGCGTCTGGCGGGCGCGCTGCGCGCGGCCCAGACCGGCGGTGTAGTGGACGACGCGGCCGCGCCCGCGCGCCTTGGCGTCGTAGAGCGCGGTATCGGCGCACTGGATCATCTCCTCGCCGGTGGCCGCCCCGTCGCCGGCGGCGCAAGCGCCGATCGAGGCCCCGATGCGGATGGTCTGATCGCGCCACACGAGCGGCTGGCCGAGCGCGCGCAGCACCTCGCCCGCGCGGGCGTCGAGCGTCGCCGTCCCATCGGGCAGGGCGCAGACGAGCAGGAACTCGTCGCCGCCGGTGCGGCAGGCGAGATCGCCCGGCCCGGCCGCCCCCGCCAGCACCGACGCGACATGGACGAGCGTGCGGTCGCCCGCGCCGTGGCCGTGCGTGTCGTTGATGTCCTTGAACTTGTCGATGTCGATGACCAGCGCGCCGAGCCGCCCGGCGGCGATCCCGGCGCGCACCTGCGGCGTGCCGAGATGCTCGACCAGCCGCTTGCGGTTGGCCAGCCCGGTCAGGTCGTCGTGGTGGGCGGCGTGGCGCAGATCGACCTGCACCTGCCGCAGCGCCATTTCGGTGCTGACCTGGTCGGTGACGTCGCGGCAGGTGATGATCACCTTGCGATCGCCGGGACCGGGGCCGAGATCGACCAGCGCGAATCCCTGCTGGTTCCAGAACGTCGTGCCGTCGCGGCGGATGTGACGGCCAAGCGAGTAGCGGCGAAAGAGCGCGCTGTCCGCGTGATAGCGGAAACCGGCGATCTCGTCCGGTGGCGGGCGCATCTCCGGCGGCAAAAGGAAGTCTTGCGGCTTGCGCCCGCGCATCTCGTCCAGCGTCCAGCCATAGAGCCGTTCGCAGGCCGGGTTGACCCATTCGATGCGCGCGTCGAGCCCCTGCACAACGATGCCGTCATGCGCGCCCGCGACGATGCCGCGAAACAGCGCCCCGCCCGCGCCGGTGCAGGTCAGGCAGGCGAGCGCCGTTTCCGCGGCGCTGTCGGTGTCGTGATCCGTCATTCGCGCGCGCCCCTTGCCCGTGCTCCTCCACGGACCCTAGCCGCCCGCGGTTAACAGCCCGTGGCCACGGGCCGGAAAATTCTGACAATTCGATCCGTCCACGAAACACCGGGCGGCGGGGATGGCGGGGGCGGCGGCGCGGTCGCGGGCACGAGACGGACAGCCCCCCCGGGGGGAAGGGAGGAACCTGTTGCGCCGTGTCCCTGCGATCCTTGCACTGGCCGTGCTGGCCGCCTGCGGCGGCGCGCGCGACGTGACCCTGCTGGCGCCGGATGGCGGGCGAGCGTGCTTTGGGACTTTACGCCGGTGCGATATCTGGCGAAGAGGGGGCATGATCCAGCCGCTGCCACCCTCGCGCCCCGGCCAGGTGATCGGCCTGCTGGGCGGGTCCTTCGATCCGCCCCATTCGGGGCATCTGCATATCAGCCGCGAGGCGCTCCGGCGCTTCGGGCTGGATCGGGTGTGGTGGCTGGTCAGCCCCGGCAACCCGCTCAAGCGCCACGGCCCCGCGCCGCTGCCCGACCGGATGGCGGCGGCGCGCGCGCTGGCGGATCACCCGCGCATCGCGGTCACCGATATCGAGGCGCGTCTCGGCACGCGCTACACGGCCCAAACGTTGGCGGCGGTGACGGCGATCTGCCCGGGGCGGCGCTTCGTCTGGCTGATGGGGGCCGACAACCTGGCGCAGTTCCACCGCTGGCAGGACTGGCGCGGGATCATCGAGCGCGTGCCCGTGGGGGTGCTGGCGCGCCCCGGTCAGCGCATCTCGGCGCGGCTGTCGCCCGCCGCGCGCATCTATGCGCAGGCGCGGATCAAGGGCCGGGCGAGCCACCTGCTGGGCCGCGCCAGGGCCCCGGCCTGGTGCTTCGTCAACGTGCCGATGACCGGCATCTCGTCGAGCGACCTGCGCGCGCGCGAGCGCGGCGCGGACCACGCGGCGCAAGCGGAAAAGTGAGCCGCTGCGGCACCGAAGCCGGTTGCGCCGGTGCGGTGATTTTGCTTACCGTCACGCCATGAGCAACCGGATCACAAGACGCCTCTTCACCGCCTCGGCGCTGGCCGCGCTGGCCGCGCCCGCCGTGGCCGAGCCACCGGCGGTGTCGCTGCGCCCGCTGCTGCGCCCGGCGAGCATCCGCGCCGCCCGCGCGGCGGCAGAAGCGGAGGCGCTGATCGCGCAGGCGCGGTTGTCGGGGGATGTGGGCTATGCCGTGCTCGACACCGAAACCGGCGCGGTCCTGGAGTCGCGCGCGCCCGCGACCGGCCTGCCGCCGGCGAGCGTCACCAAGGCGCTGACCGCGCTCTACGCGCTCGACACGCTGGGGGCGGCGCACCGGTTCGAGACCCGGCTGGTGGCCACCGGGCCGGTGGCGGATGGCGTGCTCAGGGGCGATCTGGTGCTGGCGGGCGGCGGCGACCCGACGCTGGACACCGACGCTCTGGCCGACATGGCGGCCGCGCTCAAGCGCGCCGGTGTGCGCGAGGTGACCGGCGGGTTCCGCGTCTGGGGCGGGGCGGTGCCTTACCGGCGCGCCATAGATGCGCGCCAGCCGGTCCATGCCGGCTACAACCCGGCGCTCTCGGGGCTGAGCCTCAACCACAACCGGGTGCGGTTCGAATGGACCCGCACGGGCGCCGACTATGCCATCACCATGGATGCGCGCTCGGGGCGCTACCGTCCCGACGTGACGGTGGCGCGGATGCGCGTCGCCGACCGCAGCGCACCGGTCTTCACCTACACCGACGCGGGCGCACGCGACGACTGGACGGTGGCGCGCGCCGCGCTGGGCGGCGGCGGGGCGCGCTGGCTTCCGGTGCGCAAGCCCGAGCTCTACGCCGGCGAGGTGTTCGCCACCTTCGCGCGCTCCCACGGGATCGTGCTGAAGGCACCCGGAGAGATCGACGACGCGGCCCCGCAGGGCCGCACGCTCGTCACCCATCAAAGCGATCCGCTCGCGGACATCCTGCGCGGGATGCTGCGCTACTCCACCAACATCACCGCCGAGATGGTCGGCATGGCCGCAAGCGCGCGCAGGCGCGGGCGGGCGCTCGATCTCGCCGCCTCGGCGCGGGAGATGACCGGCTGGGCGCGCGCCGCGCTGGGCATGGAGACGTCGGCGCTGCGCGACCATTCGGGGCTCGACGACCGGTCCCGGCTGTCGCCGCTCGACATGGCCCGGGCGCTGGCGGCGGCGGGGCGCGCGCAGGCGCTGCGCCCGCTCCTGCGCGAGGTCACCCTGCGCGACGCCCGCGGCCGGCCCCGCCGCGGCCACCCGGCGCGGGTGCAGGCCAAGACCGGCACGCTCTATTTCGTCAGCACGCTGGCAGGCTATGTCACCGCGCCGGACGGGCGCGGGCTGGCCTTCGCGATCCTGACGGCGGATGATGCCCTGCGCAGCCGGATCGACCCCTCCCGCGGCGAGCGCCCTCGTGGCGCGCGCGGCTGGAACCTGCGCGCCAAACGTCTGCAACAGGCGCTGATCGCACGGTGGAGCGAGGTCCACGGCGGCTGACGGCGCGGGCGCACCGCCGTGCAGGTGCTGAGCCGGGGAAAGGACCGCAGGTTCGCGGGGCGAGCGAGTGACCGGCGCCTGTGCCTGTGGTGTTTCGGGTGGGGGTCCCGCCAGGACACGATCCCGCCAGGACCTTGTGTGTTGCGACCGTGCCGTCCGAATCTTGTGTCCGCCACCTGACACAGGATGCCAGATGAAAGCAGGCGGCGGGCATGGCCCGGCATCCTCGATGCGAAACGGTCAGTGGCCGGTTCTGAACCGGCCGTGCGGGTCGGGGCAGTGGATCGGTCTGGCCCGGAGGGGACATTCAGTACAACGCTTGAGAAGCCGCGCGGCGCCCGACCGCCGGGTGGGTGCAAGCCGGGATGTGTTGTGCGATTTATGGTGCCATATAATTCAATAATTACAGCTACTTGCAACGTTGCAAAAGCGCCCGCCCGTCACGCCGGAGACGTGCCGGTAGTATCGGCGCACCTTTGGTGCGACGGGGCGGTCGGGCGCTGCGCGGCGGCGCGCAAGCGCGCCTCTATTCCGCGCGGGGCAAGTGATCGAACGTCCCCCCAGGCCACCCCCCTCTCACATCGCCTCCGGCCACAGGCGGCCCCGCCCCGCACGGCCTGCCGCCGGACCGCCGTCCACGCACCCGAGTGTGCACCACAGGCAGAGCGGGGCCTTTTGTCAGATGACCGACACGAGGCCAGGCGAATTCGTGGAATTGACGCCAGGTATGAAACCGCCGAAGCGATATGTAGCGATCGGGAGTCAGCATCGCGCGGCCTCCCCGTCATTCCCGGGTCGCGCCCGAGGATGACGGTCGAACGGTGCGCGGGGCAGGGCGGGCTTCAACCCGCCTTGCCGTCCTCCGCCGCCGTCTCCTCCCCCTCATCGCCCCCAACCCGCTTCGCCAGGTACGCATCGAGCCGCACCTCCCCCGCGATCTTCATCTGCGCCCATGTCCTGAGCAGCCGGTTGACCCGCGCGTGATAGCCGCGCCCCATCCCGCGATAGAACCGCGCCACCGACCGGTCGAGGTAGAGCGTCACCTTCTCGCGCGGCTCCTCGACATCCAGGTCGGCCTCCAGCGTGTGCCAGGCGTCGGGCACCACGTCGGCCAGCGTGGCGTCGATCCAGTCGTCGCGGCTCAGGTGGATGAGATCGCGCATCAGCGTATCGCGGGCGAGGTTCTGGGTCTTGGTCATGCGGGCCATGCGGGGTCTCCGGGTTCCAAAGGATCAGCCTTGCCCGGACCGGGTTAACGCGGCCCTCGCCGCCCGTGCGCCGTCACCGACGCAATACCGGCGGAGTACCGACGCGATGCCGTCCCCGGTTTTCAGCCGTCCCCGGCGGTCCCCGCACCCGCCACCGGCAGCGCGCTCTCGCTCTCCGGGGCCAGCTCCTCGAAGTCGAAATTATCGAGCCGCCGCGCCCGCCGCCCGGCCTTGTCGGCGGAGATCCTGATCTCCGAAACGTCCTTCGCCGCCTGGTGGAAATGCCGGTCGAGGTTCTCCACCCGCGTGCCCAGCCGGTCCACATCCGCGAACAGGAGCGCCAGCTCCCGCCGGATCGCCCCCGCCTGCTCGCGCATCCGCGCGTCCTTGAGAATGGCGCGCATGGTGTTGAGCGTGGCCATGCAGGTGGTCGGCGACACGATCCATACCCTTGCCGCGAACCCCTCGCGCACCACCTCGGGGAAATTGGCGTGCAGCTCGGCATAGACCGCCTCGGAGGGCAGGAACATCAGCGCGCCATCGGCGGTCTCGCCCTCGATGATATAGCGCTCTGCGATGTCCTTTATGTGCTTTTTCAAGGAGTTGCGCAGAAACCGCGCTGCCTCTGCCACCTCTGCATCGGTGGTGGCCCGGCGCAGCGCCTCGTAGGCTTCCAGCGGGAATTTGCTGTCGATGCAGATCGGTCCGGGCGGATTGGGCAGGTGGATCAGGCAATCGGCGCGCTTGCCATTCGATAGCGTCGCCTGCAGCGCGTAGCTGTCCGACGGCAGCGCCTTGGTCACGATATCGGTGAGCTGGATTTCGCCAAATGCCCCGCGCGTCTGCTTGTTGCTGAGGATGTCCTGCAAGGACAGCACATCGCCCGACAGCTTGGTGATGTTGTCCTGCGCGCGGTCGATCGCCTGCAGGCGCTGCTGCAATTCGCCCAGTGATTGCGCCGTGCGCCGGGCCGAGCCTTGCAGGTTTTCGGTCATGTTTTCCGTGACTTGCGACAGCCGCTTCTCCATCAGGTTCAGCATGTGCGACTGCGCCGAAGCCTGCGCTTCCGAGACGTGGTTGAGCCCCCCGGCCAGTTGGTGCTGCCCGTCCGACAGCCCCTTCACCCGCTCGCCCAGATGCGCCATCTGCCGCGCCAGCGGTTCGGTCAGCCGCGCCGAACGATTGGCCGCCCGCAGCGCCATCAGCAAGAGCAGCAGGATCAGCAGAAACGCCCCGCCGCCAATCAGTGCGGCGAGGGTGATCGGGTCGGACGGATCGAGCGAATAGGGGCCAAGCTGGATCATGTCCGTCCGAAAAGCCGCTCTATATCAGCGAGTTGCAGCTCCACATAGGTGGGCCGCCCGTGGTTGCACTGGCCCGAGAGCGGCGTGCGTTCCATCTCGCGCAGGAGCGCGTTCATCTCTTCCCCGCTCATCCGGCGGCCCGAGCGGACCGAGCCGTGGCAGGCCATGCGCGACAGCACCGCGTCGATCCGCGCGCCCAGCAGGTCGCTCGCGCCGCCGTCGTGCAATTCGTCGAGGATGTCGCGCAGCAGCGCCCCCGCATCCACCTCGCCCAGGATCGCCGGGGTCTCGCGCACGGCGATGGCCCCGGGGCCGAACGGCTCGATTCCGAGGCCGAGCATGGCCAGCGCGCCCGCATGCTCCGAGAGCAGCGCGCATTCGGCCTCGGGTAGCTCCACCACCTCGGGAATGAGCAGCGCCTGCGCGGCGATACCATTCTCCGCCGCCTGCCGTTTCAGCCGCTCGTAGACCAGCCGCTCGTGGGCGGCGTGCTGATCGACGATGACCATGCCCCGCCCGGTCTGGGCGATGATGTAATTCTCGTGCACCTGCGCGCGCGCGGCCCCCAGCGGCAGGGCGGTGGCGGGGGTGTCGGCGGCCTCCGGCGTCGCCTCCTCCACCCGCGCGCTCCACTCCCCGGCCATCTCGGCAAAGCCCGGGGCCTGCGCCTGATAGGCCGCCCCGCGCGCCTGCGCCGAAGGGCGATCCATCTGGTAGACGCGCGCGCCCGCCGGCTCGGGCCGCATCGCGCCCAGCGTCGCCCCCGCCACCGTCGAGGACGCCCGGTGCCCGGCTTCTGCAAGGGCGTGCCGCAGCCCCGAGACGACGAGGCCGCGCGCCACCCCCGGCTCGCGAAAGCGCACCTCGGCCTTGGCGGGGTGGACGTTGACGTCCACCAGCCGCGGGTCGCAGTCGATGAACAGCGCCGCCGCCGGGTGCCGGTCGCGCGCCAGCACATCCCTGTAGCCCGCCCGCAGCGCGCCAATGAGCATCCGGTCGCGCACGGGGCGGCCATTGACAAAGAGGTGCTGCGCCACCGCAGCGCCCCGCGAATAGGTGGGCAACGCGGCCAGCCCCGACAGCCGCAAGCCCTCTCGCTCGGCGACGATGCGGATCGCGTTGTCGGCGAACCCTGCCCCGAGGATGCGCCGCAGCCGCCCCTCCAGCGCCTCGAACAGATCGCCGCTCTCGGCCTCGGCGCGGAATGTCACCCGTCCTTCGCCGCCGCCCGAGACGTCGCGCAGCACGAAGCCCACCTGTGGGGCCGCCATGGCGAGGCGCTTGACGGTGTCGGAAATGGCCTGCGCCTCGGCGCGCTCGGTGCGCAGGAACTTGAGCCGCGCGGGCGTGGCATAGAACAGATCGCGCAGCGTGACCGTGGTGCCGCGCCCGCGTGCCGCCGGTTTTGCCGCGCTCACTTGCCCGCCCGTCACCGCAATCTCGGCGGCGTCATGGCCGTCTGCCCGCGCGGTGATGGTCAGCCGCCCGACCGCGCCCAGCGAGGGCAGCGCCTCGCCGCGAAAGCCGAAGGAATGGATGTCGAGCAGGTCCGAGCCGTCGATCTTCGAGGTGGCGTGCCGCGCCAGCGCGAGGGCCAGATCGTCGGGGGCGATGCCGCAGCCATCGTCGCTCACGTGGATCAGCGTCTTGCCGCCATCGGCCTGCGCGATCTCGATCCTTGTGGCGCCTGCGTCGAGCGCGTTCTCCACCAGTTCCTTGACCGCCGAGGCGGGCCGCTCGATCACCTCGCCCGCGGCAATGCGGTTGACCGCCGCCTCGTCGAGCTGTCGAATCACGGGGCGCTCGGCGCCTATGTTGGGGGTTGGCCTGCTCATGACCCAAAACCTAGCATGGTCGCGGGCGATTCTGCCAGAGCACCGGTCACCTGCGTGCGGCTTTCAGCCTGCAATGCGCATGGCCTGCCGCAGCGCCAGCGCGTGAATGGTCAGCGACGGGGCCTCGCCTCCGCCGGTGCCCGGAAACAGGCTGGCATCGGCGATCCACAGGTTGGGGTGGTCGTGGCTGCGGCCCCAGGCATCAGTGACCGAAGCGGCGCTGTCGCGGCCCATCCGCGCGGTACCGAAGACATGGGTCGCGGTGAACCGGTCCCAGGACCCGAATTCCTCGACCGGAGCCCCGGCCCCCGTCTCGCGCAGCAGCGACCGGGCCTTGCGCGCCATGTGGTGCAAAATCACGAGGCTGTTCCTGGTCAGCACCGAATGGATCACGGGCAACGGCAGTCCATCGGCATCGCTCTCCTCGGTCGAAAGTGTGATCCGGCTGCGTGCATCGGGCAGCACTGCCCCCGTCGCGCCCACAGTGATGGCCGAGCCGAACGCCTCGCGCAGCCGCGATTTGAGCGCGGTGCCATGGCCGGGCAGCAGCCGCGTGGCATAGGCGGCGGGACCGGTCAGCCCGGTCTCGTGCACCGCCGAGGTGTAGCGGCAGCCCCCCACCGCGCCCGGCACGGCCCCCGGCGCGTTCTCGGCCCAGCAGACGGCGTCGGCGGGCAGGCCCATATGGCTGTCGGCGAGTCCCGGCAGCAGCGCGGTCGAGTGCCACGAGAGGGTCTCCATGAAGTTGCGCCCGACCTCGCCCGAGCCGTTGGCCACACCCTCGGGCAGGTCGGCCCCGCCCGAGGCCAGCAACAGGCGCGGCGTCTGCACCGCGCCCGCGGCGAGGATCAGCACGGGTGTCTCCTGCCGGTGCGCCGCGCCCGCACGGTGATAGTGCACCGCCGCCACCCCTCCGGTCCGGGCCATCTCGATCCGCGTCACCCGCGCCTCGGGGATCAGGGTCAGGTTTCCCGTGGCCTCGGCTTGCCGCAGAAAGCTCACATCGGCCGAGCCCTTGTCGCCGATGGGGCAGCCCCGGCTGCACTGCCCGCAATAATTGCAGGCCGGGCGGTCGTCACGGGGCCGCGACAGCGCGGCGCGCGCATTGGCCACGAAGGGCAGGCCGATCCGCGCCCCGACCTCCGCCAGCCGCCGCGCGGCGGGGCTGAGCGGGTGGGCGGGTTGCGGGTAGGGCGCTGATCGCCAGCGCGCGCCCGCCTCGACTGGCCCGGCGACGCCGATCAGCGCCTCGGCCTGCGCGTAGAACGGCTCCAGATCGCCATAGCTCAGCGGCCAGTCGGCCCCGGCCCCGTGATCGCGCGCCTGCGAGAAGCTCTCGGGGTGCAGCCGGTGCGCCTCTCCCACGTAGTGCAGCGTGCTGCCGCCGACACCCAGCACATGGGCATAGCCCGACCGGCTCGGGACGCGGCGGGCGGGCAGGGGGGTGCGGCCCTCGACAGCGTTCCAGCTTTGAAGAGAGGCATCGCCGGGATCGAGGCCGCCGAGGTCGCCGTAGCGGATGCGCGCCCGGCTGCCCTTGGGGGCCGGGAAGGGGCGGCGCTCCCAGTCGGAGGTGTCGAGCGGATAGTCGCGGGCGGGCACGAAGCGCGGCCCGGCCTCGAGCAGCAGCACATGCAGACCGGCCCGCGTCAGCGCCCAGGCGGACGCCGCGCCGCCGGCACCCGATCCAACGATAACGGCATCAGCCCGCATCGCTCAGCCCCATGGCGGCGGATAACCCTCGGGCTGCGGCGCGGGGTTGAGCGGCAGGCCCGCCACCGTGTCGGCCCGCGCGTGGTAAAGCTCCATCGCGAATTGCCGCAGCACGAGGTAGAACCGCCCCGGCACCTGCGCGCGGTCCGCCTGCTCCATGTAGCGCAGCACGTTGTGGCGCGTGTCGGCTGGCAGATCGGCGAAGGCGCGCGCGTCCAGCCCGTCGAGCCACTCTGTGCCGAGCGCGATCAGCCGGTGAAAATCCGATCCCTCCGCCGCGTAGCCGAGCAGGTCCTCCCCGATCCCGAGACGGCTCGCCGCGGGGCCGAACGCGTCGGCGGGCAGCAGCGTGTCCAGAAACGCATCGAGCGCGCCGGTGCGCACCTCTTGGGACTTTGCGCCTGCAGGCAGCGCTCCGATCGCCACGAGACAGCTTGCCGCGAGTGCGGTCAGTGCCGCGCGACGTGAGGGAATGACGCCGGGCTGATCGGTCATCGGATGCCGACAGCGGGCCGCATGTCCGGGATCATTTGCCACCGGAATCCGGATCAAGGAGGCGTCATCTCATAGACCATCCCCCGCCGGTCGGGCGGGCCGTCGTCGAAATCGCCGTAGGAATGGGCCCCGGCATAACCGCCGAAACTGCCGTCAAAGCCGATGATGCCGCCGAAGTTGTAGTAATTTCCGATGGCCCCGAGCACGCCGTAGGGCTTTACGCCCAAGGGGCTGCCGTCGAGGCCGATCCCGAGCCCTGCCTCGGCGGCGATATCCTCGTCACCCAGAATCCCGGTGAGGCGCAGGCTCGGTGGCGCGCCGCGCCCGAGCAGGTCGAAATGCCCCGAGAGACGCGCACCGGTCACGTCGCCGCCCCGGTCCGTTTCGCGGTAGAGCACGCCAAGCACGCCCTCCAGCGTCGAGACGCGCCCGAAGGTCCAGTTGAGGCCGATATAGGCGGCGGTTTCATCCTCCTCGCTGTTGCCCTGCGGCAACAGCGGCGGCATCTGCGCATCGCCCGCGAGCGCCGACGTCCCGAAGAGCAGCGCGGCGAGAACGACAGGGGTGGCAAGGGGGCTTTTCATGGTCTGACCTCTGGTGTCCGAAATGCTGCTTCAGCATGCCGCGCGTGGCCGGTTTTGTCCAGAAGTAACGGGAATGTGAGAAGACAAAAATGGGCCCCGGGCGCGCACGCCCGGGGCCGGTTTCTCGTCAGGCTGACAGGGAAGAGGAGGGGTCAGCCCTTGGAGAATTCGGGATAGGCCTCCATGCCCAGCTCGGCCATGTCGAGTCCATTGATCTCTTCTTCCTCTCCGACACGGATGCCGATGACGGCTTTCAGGATGAACCACAGGATCAGGCTGGCCACGAAGGTGAACACACCGTAGGCGGCGATCCCCAGAAGCTGCGTGCCGAGGCTTGCGTCGCCATTGTAGAAGACCACGGCGATGGTGCCCCAGATACCGGCGCAGAGGTGCACCGGAATGGCCCCGACCACGTCGTCGATCCTGAGCTTGTCCAGCATCGGGACGGCGAACACCACGATCACGCCGCCCACGGCCCCGATCCACAGCGCGCCGAACAGCGTCGGTGCCAGCGGCTCGGCGGTGATCGACACGAGGCCGGCCAGCGCACCGTTGAGCACCATGGTCAGGTCCGGCTTCTTATACATCACCTGCGTGAGGATCAGCGCGGTCACGGCCCCGGCGGCAGCGGCCATGTTGGTGTTGGCGAAGATGCGGCTCACGTCCGAGACATCACCGACGGTGCCCATGGCAAGCTGCGAGCCGCCGTTGAAGCCGAACCAGCCGAGCCACAGGATGAACGTGCCCAGCGTGGCAAGTGCCAGATTCGAGCCGGGGATCGGGATGACCTTGCCGTCCTTGCCGTACTTGCCGATGCGCGGCCCCAGCACGATGGCACCGGCCAGCGCGGCCCAGCCACCCACCGAGTGCACGATGGTCGAGCCTGCGAAATCGGAGAAGCCCGCCTCGGACAGCCAGCCGCCGCCCCACTGCCAGGACCCCGAGATCGGGTAGAACACACCGGTCAGCACGACCACGAAGGCCAGGAACGGCCACAGCTTGATCCGCTCGGCCAGCGCACCCGACACGATCGAGGCGGTGGCGGCCACGAACACGAGCTGGAAGAAGAAGTCCGACCCGACCGAGGCATAGTCGAGCGCGGCATCGGCGGCGGCCACCCCCACCGGATCGAGCGTTGTCGGCACGAAAAAGCTGCCGACATAGCCGTTGAAGTCACCCGGATACATCAGGTTGAAGCCCATGAACCAGTACATGATGGCCGCGATCGAATAGAGACCGATGTTCTTGGTCATCTGCATGGTGACGTTCTTCGAGCGCACCAGCCCGCCCTCCAGCATGGCAAAGCCGCAGGCCATGAAGAACACGAGGAAGCCGGCCATGCAGAACAGCAGGGTCGTCATGATGTACGGGCCGATCTCGTCGAACCCCGGGGCCGCGGCATCCTGCGCCGTGGCCAGAGACGGCAACGCGATGAGCGCGGTTGCCGCAAGTCCCTTGTGCGTGAAACGTTTCATGTTCATTGTCCTTTCCCTCGCGCGCTCTTAAAGCGCGTCGTCGTTGGTCTCGCCCGTGCGCACGCGCAGGGCCTGCTGGATGTCGAGCACGAAGATCTTGCCGTCGCCGATCTTGCCGGTGCGCGCGGCCTTGGTGATCGTGTCCACGACCTGATCGGCCATGGCTGCCGACACGGCGACCTCGAGCTTTATCTTGGGCACGAAGTTCACGGCATATTCGGCCCCGCGATAGATTTCGGTATGCCCCGACTGCGCGCCGAAGCCCTTGATCTCGGTGACCATCATGCCGCGGACACCGATGCCGGTGAGTGCCTCGCGGACCTCCTCGAGCTTGAATGGTTTGATCGTTGCGATGATGAGTTTCACGTCTTCCCCTTTCGGTTGGCGCGCGTGATCCGTGCGCTTTGCAGGTGCAGAAAAATCGCTCGAACCCCGGTTGGGAAAGGGAAATGCGCGGTTTCGGGCACAGGTTCGCCCGGTAATTGTCTAAAGTTTAGGCAAAACCTCAGTATTGACTAATATGAGGGCACAAACAGAATGGGCGACCTGCGGGCCGGGGTCTCTACATCGCCGCGCAGCCGCGCTAGACTGCGCCCAACACGAAACGCGGCCGGGCAGGACGGGCATGGGCAAACCAGGACGACGCAAACCGCCGCTCGCGGCACCGAAACGCGCACGCACAGGCGGCGGCCGGGCCCGCAAAAGCACGCGCCGCACGGCCCGGAAGCGCTCGCGCAACCCGGTGGTGCGGCTGCTGCGGGCGGTGCTCGGGGCCGTCTGGCGGCTGATCTGGGGAATCGGCTGGCGCACCGGTGTTGCGAGCCTGATCATCACCGGGCTTGCCGTGGCGTATACCTACACCACGCTGCCCGCCTACCAGACCCTGATGGACGGGCGCGCGCGCGGGTCGGTGACGCTGCTTGACCGCGACGGCGAGGTGTTCGCCTGGCGTGGGCACCAGTTCGGCGGCATTGTCTCGGCCGATACCGTGAGCCCGCACCTGCGCGACGCCGTGATCGCCACCGAGGACCGCCGCTTTCACTACCATCCCGGCGTCGACCCCATCGGCATCGCCAGCGCCATCCGCATCAACCTGAGCGAGGGGCGCGGGCCGCTCTCGGGCAATGGCGGCTCGACCATCACGCAGCAGACCGCCAAGCTCCTGTGCTTTGGCGAGGAGTATGATGAGGCGCGCTGGGACAGCGAGGCCGATTATGTCTCGTACTGTCGGCGCAGTTCGCTCTGGCGCAAGGTGCGCGAGGCGGTCTTCGCGCTCGCGATGGAAGCGAAATACACCAAGGAGCAGATCCTCACGATCTATCTCAACCGCGCTTACCTCGGCGCCGGGGCCTACGGGGTCGAAGCCGCCGCGCAGCGCTATTTCGGAAAGTCGGCGGCCGGGCTTGACGCGGCGGAGGCCGCGATGATCGCGGGGCTTCTGACCGCGCCCTCGACGCTCGCGCCGACCGCCAATCTCGAACGCTCGCAGAACCGCGCCTCGGTGGTGATCGGACTGATGCGGCGGCAGGGCTACCTGAACGCCGCGGAGGCCGAGGCGGCGCTCGCCCGTCCCGCGCGCCTGTCGGAGGCGGCAGAGCAGCAGGCGGGCGGCTATTTCGCCGATTGGGTGATGGGGTCGGGCCCCGAGTTCCTCACCCGCGACACCACCGAGGATGTCGTCATCCGCACCACGCTCGATGCGCGCATCCAGCGCGCCGCCGAGGAGGCCATGACGAACGTGTTCGCCGACAAGGTGCGCGAGGGCTCCAAGGCGCAGGCGGCCATCGTGGTGATGTCGGCGGACGGGGCGGTGCGCGCGATGGTGGGCGGGCGCGACACCACCGCCATCGGCGCGTTCAACCGCGCGATCATGGCCAAGCGCCAGACCGGCTCGGCCTTCAAGCCCTTCGTCTATGCCACCGCGCTCGAGCTTGGCCTCGATCCCGGAACCGTGGTGGTGGACGAGCCCTATTGCCTGGAGATCCCCGGGTCCGGCCGCTGGTGCCCGGAGAACTATTCCCGCGACTACAAGGGCCGGGTGACGCTCACGCAGGCGCTGACGCACTCGATCAACATCCCTGCGGTCAAGGTCGCCATGCGCGTGGGTCTCGACAAGGTGCGCCGCGTGGCGGACGATTTCGGCATCGAGAGCGACCTCGCCGACGGCCCGGCGCTGGCGCTCGGTGCCTCCGAGAGCACGCTGCTGGAGATGACCGGCGCCTATGCGGGCATCCTCAACGGCGGGTCGTCGGTCACGCCCTTCGGCATGACCGACCTGCGGCTGATGGGCGAGGACACGCCACTGATGAACCGCGAGTCCGGCATTGGCGAGCGGGTGATCCGCGAGAGCGCGGCGCGCGACCTCGTTTACATGATGAGCCGCGTGGTCGAGGCGGGCACGGGGCAGCGCGCCCGCCTGCCGGGCCGCGAGGCGGCCGGCAAGACCGGCACCACGCAGGCCGCCCGCGACGCGTGGTTTCTGGGCTTCACCGCCGATTACGTGGCCGGCGTCTGGATGGGCTACGACGACAACACGCCCCTCACCGGTGTGACGGGCGGCGGCCTGCCCGCCGAAATCTGGCACGAGACGATGGCCCGCGTCCACGAGGGGCTGCCGGCCAGCCCCCTGCCGATGCAGCGTCCCGCCCCGCGCGATCCCCCGCCGGAGCCGTTGTCACGCCGCCGCGCGCCGGATCCGGGCGGCAACCCGATCGAGAACATCCTGCGCAGCCTGTTCGGCAATTAGGGCAGGGTGCGTCCGGTGGCGGGCATCCGCCTGTCGGTCACGCGACGACGGGCGTGTGCCCGCCCGGCCCGGTCCGGCGGAAACCGCCCCGTTCGCGCCGCCTATGCCTGCCCGAACGCGGCCCCGAAGGCCCCCCGGCAGAGCGCCGACAGTTCCGCCAGCGGTACCTCGGCGCGCCCGAGGCGCACGCTCTCGCCGGTAAAGCGTCCGACGCTGGCGAGCGGCACGCCGGCCCTTCCGGCGGCGATCATCAGTGCTTCGGCCTGGTCGAAATTGCAGGCAATGAGGTATCGGCCCTGATCCTCGCCGAAGAGCGTGCCCATATCGTCCGCGTCAAGCTGAACGCCGACGCCCGCCGCGTCGGCCATCTCGAAGGCGGCGAGCGCGAGCCCGCCATCGGAGAGGTCGGTGCAGGCCTTGATGAGCGCGTGGTTGTTGCGGATAAACTCGCCGTGGCGGCGCTCGGCCCCGAGATCGACCGGCGGCGCGTCACCCTCCACGCGGTTGAACACCTCCGCCAGGATCGCCGATTGCCCGAGATGCCCATGGGTTTTGCCCAGCACCAGCGCCACATGGCCGTCGCGCGCCTGACCGAGAATGGCGGTCTCGGGGTCGCGGATGAGGCCCACGGCCCCGATGGTGGGGGTGGGCAGGATCGCCGTGCCGTCGGTCTCGTTGTAGAGCGAGACATTGCCCGACACGATCGGCATATCGAGCGCCGCGACGGCCGCTCCGATGCCGCGCAGCGCGCCGACGAACTGGCCCATGATCTCCGGCTTTTCGGGGTTGCCGAAATTGAGGTTGTCGGTACTGGCAAGCGGCACGGCACCGACGGCGGTGAGGTTTCGATACGCCTCGGCCACCGCCTGTTTGCCGCCCTCCTCGGGGTTGGCGGCGACATAGCGGGGCGTGACATCGGAGGTAAAGGCCAGCATCTTTTGCGTGCCGTGTACCCGGATCACGCCCGCGCCGAGGCCCGGGGTGCGCACCGTGTCGGCCATCACCATGGTGTCGTATTGCTCGTAGACCCATTGCCGCGAACAGTAATTGACCGAGCCAAGCAGCGCCTTGAGCCCGTCGACAGGGTCGAGCGCCGGGACGCTGTCGGGGTCGAGTGGCGCGGGGCCCTCGGCCTCGGTGAAGGGGCGGTCGTATTCGGGCGCCGACGAGGCGAGCGTCGAGAGCGGCAGTTCGGCCTTCACGTCATTGCCGTGGAGGATCAGAAAGCGGTCCTCGGGAATCGTCTCGCCGACGATGGCGAAATCAAGATCCCATTTCTCGAACACGGCGCGGGCCTCGGCTTCCTTTTCCGGGCGCAGCACCATGAGCATCCGCTCCTGGCTTTCCGACAGCATCATCTCGTAGGCGGTCATGGCCTGCTCGCGCTGTGGCACGCGGTCGAGGTCGAGCCGGATGCCGAGGCGGCCCTTGTCGCCCATCTCCACCGCCGAGCAGGTGAGGCCCGCCGCCCCCATGTCCTGGATCGAGATGACGGCACCCGTGGCCATCAGCTCGAGCGTGGCCTCCATCAGACGCTTCTCGGTGAACGGGTCGCCCACCTGCACGGTGGGGCGTTTTTCCTCGATCGACTCGTCGAATTCGGCGCTGGCCATGGTCGCGCCGCCCACCCCGTCGCGGCCGGTCTTGGCCCCGAGATAGACCACCGGCATGCCGACGCCGGAGGCCGCCGAGTAGAAGATCGCGTCCGCGTCCGCGAGCCCGGCGGCAAAGGCGTTGACGAGGCAGTTGCCGTCATAGGCGGGATCGAAGCGCACTTCGCCGCCCACTGTCGGCACCCCGAAACAGTTGCCATAGCCGCCCACCCCCTCGACCACGCCATGCACGAGCTGGCGGGTCTTCGGGTGGTCGGGAGAGCCGAAGCTCAATGAGTTCATCGCCGCCACGGGCCGCGCGCCCATGGTGAAGACGTCGCGCAGGATACCGCCCACGCCGGTGGCGGCGCCCTGGTAGGGCTCGATATAGGAGGGGTGATTGTGGCTCTCCATCTTGAACACCACGGCCTGCCCGTCGCCGATATCGACGACGCCGGCGTTCTCGCCCGGCCCGCAGATCACCTGTGGCCCGGACGTGGGCAGGGTGCGCAGCCATTTCTTCGACGATTTGTAGGAGCAATGCTCGTTCCACATGGCCGAGAAGATGCCAAGTTCGGTGAAGGAAGGCACGCGGCCGAGGATTTCGAGGACGCGGTCGTATTCCTCGGGCCTGAGCCCGTGGGCGGCGATCAGGTCGGGCGTGATGTCGGGCTCTTGCATCGGCGTCTGGTCCCCCTCGGCTGGCGCTTTGCGCGCCTCTTTATGCGATCGGGGGGCCGGGGGAAAGGGGCAGAACCCGGCTGCCCGCAGGCAGCCGGGGGCGTCGGGCCGGTATGAAACGGCCCGACCGCGGTGTCGCGATGCCTAGTCGTTCAAGGTGGCGGCCCGGGCGTTGCCCGAGGCCTGCGCTTCGACATTCCTGCGCAATTCGGCGACAGTCATGGCGTTGACCAGCGTGTCCTCGCTTTCTGCCTTCAGACTTGCGGCCTCGAAGGCCAGCGTCTCGACGGACATGCCTGCCGACTCGTCAAGGGAAACAAGCGCTTGTACGCTACCGTCCGCGGGGTCGGTCCGGGCACCCTGGACCGTGCCGATCACCTGACCGTCGGCCGATACAACCGTCGCCCCGGTAATCTCCGCAGCGTCTTTCCCGGCCAGGCCGAGTGCGGTGCCGAGCCGGGCGCGCCCGCTTGTATCCGCGCCGACATCGCCGGAGCCGGAGCTGTCGCCGTCGATGCCGAGGTTCGCGGTTCCGCTTGTGCCGGCACTCACGCCCACATTGCCGTCTGTACTTCCGCCGACACCCACGCCTGCACTGCCGTCGGTGCCAACACCGACGCTTTGGGCATGGCCAATCGTGGCCAGTCCGGTGCTCAGCAGAAGGGCTGTTGCGATGGTCCGGAGTTTCATGGTGCGTCTCCTTTCGCTTTCCAGTGCATTTTCCGAGATCGCACCCCGGCGGAGTGCGCTCGTCGCCGTTCTGGCACTTCAAAGCTGGGAGCGCCTTTGGCTGCTCCCAAGACCGGCCGACGGACTGATCTTTCAGTTGGCAGAATCCCGCGAGAACAGCCCTCGCGCATCGGCGGTCAGTTGCCTGAGCGCCGGCCCGGGCGAAGGATCGGCGGGCTTTGGCTCGTGCTTTTCGGGCCAGATCAGGAAAATGCGGCCCGGCACGAGGCCGGGCCGCCGACGGGCCACTGGGTCAGGACAAAGTCGCCCTGCCCGCTGGTCGGATTACATGCGCAGCGCGGCAACGCGTTCCGCCACATCCTTGCGCAGGTCCTGGAGGGTCATCGCGTATTCCAGATCGCCGACCCTCTCGACACTGAGTGCGCTTGCCCGGAAGGCAAGACGGTCGGCCGCCAGACCGGCCTCTTGGCTGACATCGACATAGATAAGGTGGTCTGACCCTGCATTGCCCAGGGTGCCGGTCACCTCGCCGATGACATAATCATCCACCGAACTGAGCGTGGCCCCGTTCTCGGCCTCGACGAGGATGTTCTTGACGAGGGTCTTCTCGGCCTCGGTCAACTCCTTGCCCATGAGGTCAAGTTCGGACGGTGCAGTCGCTTCCACGTCGATATCGTTTGGAACCTCCGGGAGATCGGCATTTGCCTTGGGCAGATCGCCCACGTGGGTTCCGATATCGGGATCGTCGATCCGCTGCGCGGAGTCCTGTGCAAACGCCGCCGGTGCGGCGACGGCAGCGGCGCTGGTCAGGGCCGTGGCGAGTGCGATGTAGCGTAAGGTCATTCGCTCCTCCTTTTCTGCAGGGCTTCTCCTGCCGCTTTCGAGGGCGCGGTCTGCGCCCTTTCACGCAATTGAGGTGGGAATTCGGGTGATCCGTGTCAGGGGGGCGGTGTAAGAATTCGTATATTTTGCAATATGTTGCCGATATGTCGAGAGCCTTTCAGCGTCGGAATGCCGACGACCCGGCGTCAAGCGGCGGTTTCGCCGGATCGTGACCGGGAAAGGGGTTGAAGGATTGATTTCGCACCCGGGTTTGGCTCAGATGCGCGAAACATGAAAAGGGGCGGCCATGGATATTCTGGAAAACTCGCTGCGTGGCAAGGGCATGGACGAGCGTGTCCTGGCGGAAGCGCCGTGGCCGAGCGTCGATGTGGCGGCGGTGCAGGGGCTTCTCGCGCGCTGTCCGGCGGCGGCAGAGACACCGCTGGTGGCGGTGCCGGGATTGGGCCCGGACCTGTGGGTCAAGGACGAGCGCGGGCGCATGGGGCTGGGCAGCTTCAAGGCACTGGGGGCGGCCTATGTGATCGCCTGCGATGCCGCGGCCACCGGAGTGGAGGACATGGGCCGGGCGCTGGAGGGGCGCTGTTACGTGACCGCGAGCGCGGGCAATCACGGGCTGTCGGTGGCGGCGGGCGCGCGCGTCTTCGGCGCGCGGGCGGTGGTGTACCTGGCCGACACTGTGCCCGAGAGCTTTGCCGCGCGGCTGCGCGACAAGGGCGCGGAGGTGGTGCGCGCAGGGGATGACTATGCCGCGAGCATGGCGGCGGCGGAGCGCGCCGCGGAGGCGGGCGAGGGCACGCTTCTGTCGGACAGCTCGTGGCCGGGATACATGGCGCTGCCGCACCGGCTGATGGAGGGATACCTCGCGATGGCCGCCGAGATAACCGCGCAGGCCGCTTCCCCGTTCGATGTGATCGCGCTTCAGGCCGGGGTCGGCGGGCTGGCGGGGGCGGTCGCCGCGCATGTCCGGGCGGTCTGGGGGGATGGCCCGCGCATCGTGGTGGTCGAGCCCGCCAATGCCCCGGCGCTGATCGACAGTATCCGCGCCGGGCGGCCGGTCGAGACGTCGGGGCCGGTCTCGAACATGGGACGGCTGGATTGCAAGGTGCCGTCGCTCATTGCCCTCAAGGGGCTGGCGCGGGATGCCGATGCCTTTGCCACCGTGACCGAGGCGGAGGCGGCGGATGTGCTGCCCGCGCTGGCCGGACGGGGCATGGCGACGACGGAATCGGGGGCGGCGGGGGTGGCTGCGCTGCGGGCGATGGGGCTGGGGCCGGAGACGCGGGCGCTGGCCGTCATCAGCGAGGAGCCCGGGACGTGAGCGGCTTTGCCGAGGCGGAATATCGCGCCCGGCTGGCGCGGGCGCAGGCGCGCATGGCAGAGGCGGGGCTGGGGGCGCTTTTGCTGACCACCGAGCCGGAGTTCCGCTATTTCAGCGGCTTTCTCACCCGCTTCTGGGAGAGCCCGAGCCGCGAGTGGTATCTGGTGATCCCCGCTTCAGGCGATCCGGTGGCGGTGATCCCCGCGATCGGGGCGGCGCTGATGGCGGGCACATGGGTGGCCGACATCCGCACCTGGCCTGCGCCGGCGGGCGATGGCGTGCCGCTCCTGGCCGAGGCGCTGCGAGAGACAGGCGGGCCTGTGGGGGTGCCCTCGGGGCCGGAGAGTCACCTGCGGATGCCGCTCGGGGATTTCGCGCGGCTGAAGGAAAGCGCCGGGCTGGACATCACCGATGATCGCGGCCTCGTCGCGGCGCTGCGCGCGGTGAAATCGGATGCCGAGATCGACCGCATCGCGCACGCCTGCGCCGTGGCCGGCCGGGCCTTTGGCCGGGTGAGCGAGATCACCGGGCCGGGCGTACCGCTCGACGCCGTGTTTCGCGATTTTCAGCGGCTGCTGCTGGAGGAGGGGGCGGATTTCGTGCCTTACCTTGCGGGCGGCGCGGGGCCGGAGGGCTACGCGGACGTGATATCTCCTGCCGGAGCACAGCCGCTCACGCCCGGTGACGTGCTGATGCTCGATACCGGCGCGGTGTGCGACGGTTATTTCTGCGATTTCGACCGCAATTTCGCGATTGCCCGGGCCGGTGACGCGCAGCGCGCCGCCCATGCGCGGCTGATCGAGGCCACGCAGGCGGGGCTGGCGGCGGCGCGGCCCGGCGCGCGGGCCTGCGATGTGTGGCGCGCGATGGCGGATATCGTGGGCGCGGATGACGGGCGGCTTGGCCATGGGGTGGGGATGCAACTGACCGAGGGGCTTTCTCTGAGGGCGGGTGACGAAAGCGTGCTGCTGCCCGGCATGGTCATAACGCTGGAGCCGGTGATCGCCACCGCGCCGGGGCGGATCATGGTGCACGAGGAGGTGATCGCGATCACCGGGGACGCGCCCCGCGCCCTGTCGCCGCTGGCGGGGCCGGACCTGCCGGTGATCGGCGGCTGAGGCAACGTCAGTCGCGCAGGTAGCGTTCGAGCACGATGGCGGGCATGGCCCCGCGCAACAGCTTGTCGGGCAGGACGTAGGACGGGGCCGTGTCGAGCCCGAGGTCGCGGGCGAGGCCCGCGTCGCGGCCCATGTCGAACAGCGCGGCACGAAATCCCATGCGCGCGGCGAGCGCCGCCAGTTCGGCCCGTGCGGCCGCGCAGGGGGCGCAATCCGCGCGGCTGAACAGGGCGATCCGCGTGGGGGCACCCGCCGGGCCGAGCCCGGGCCGGTCGGGATCGAAGAGGCGCGGGGCGAGGCGATCGAGCAGGGCGAGATCGCGGGCAATGTCGTCGGCGTAAGGGGCGGTCGGCGCGCGCGGCGTGTCCCTGAACCCGGACAGAAGCCCCGGCGAGGCGATCATCGCGGCACGGATCGCCTCGCCCAGCGGGCTGCGCGACATCTGCGGCCCCTTCTGGGCTCTTGCGGCGGTGACGAACGTGACGGCGGTGACTGCGGCCGTCACTGCCAGCGTCGCCGCGCTCAGCCGGTGTCGCATGGCCTATTGCGCGCGGAGTTCGTTGGCGATCCGCTGCATCGCGTCCTGCGGGACGAAACCGCGCAGCATCTGGTCGTCCATCACGAAGGTGGGCGTGCCGCTGACCCGCAGGCGCCGCCCGAGCGCGTGGTTGGCGGCGATCACCTCGGTGACGGCGTCGCTGTCCATCTCGTCGATGATGGCGTTCGCATCAAGCCCGAGAGCATCGGCGAGGCGGCTGAACCCGGTCTCGTTCATGGTACCGTTATAGGCCATGAGCGCGTCGTGCACGGATTTGTACGCGTCGTCGCCCGCCACGCGCCTGGTTGCGATGGCAAAGCGCGCGGCGGCGACCGATTCTTCGCCCAGGACCGGGAACTCCTTGAGCACGAGGCGGATGTTGCCGTCCTCCTCGACAAGGCTGTTCACGTCATCGAACGCGCGCCGACAATAGCCGCACTTGTAATCCATGAACTCGACCAGCGTTACGTCGCCCTCGGGGTTGCCGCCGGTCCAGTCATGGGGCGCGTCGAACAGCGCCTCGGAATTGGCGCGCACGAGTTGCACGTCGGCCTCGGCCTGGGTGGCGGCCTGACGTCGCTCCAGCACGGAGACCGCTTCCATGATGATTTCCGGGTTCTCGAGCAGGTAGCTGCGGATCTCCTCGTGCAGGAGCGCGCGGTCCGAGGCGCTGAGATTGTCGAGGTCGAGCGCCTGTGCGGGCGGGGCGACGCCAAGGCACACGAGGCAGAACAGGACGGCGGTCAGGAGACGGTTGGTCAGGGTCACAGCGTCATTTTCTCCGTTACTCTGCGGCGTCTGCCGCGGCAAGAATGTCTTGTGCGCGGCGCCAGCCCGGCGAGCCCCGGGGCAACAGGCCGCTGGCGCGTTCCGCATGTATCCTAGCATCTTTGAGCCGGCCCGCCATCGCATAACGCTCGGCGGTGAGCACCGAGGCCATGCCGCGATTGCCCATCCGCGCCTCTGCCTGGGCGAGATCGCGCAGCACGCGGATGTCGCGCCCATCGCGCGAGCGCGCCTGCTCGAGGCGACGGGCCGCCTGCTGCACCTGTCCGTCGGCCAGCAGCGCCCGCCCGTAGGCACCGAGGATCAGCGCGTTGCGGGGCTTGAGTTCGGCGGCGCGCCCGTAGGCGGCGACGGCCGCCTTGATCCTGCGGCTTTCCATCAGGATCTGGCCGCGCAATTCGTGCAGGTAGGCATCATCCGAACGCCGCGCGATGGCCGCGTCGATCGCGGGCAGCGCGCGGCCCAGGTCCGACCGGCGGTGGTGGGCCACCGCCTCGCGCATCAGACGGACATCCTCGAATCCCGATTCGCCGACGCGCGCCAGCGTCCATTTCGGCGAGCGCTGGAAGGCCGAGAGCTTACCCTTGGTGCGTGCGAACCAATACTCGGCATCGGGGTCGGGTGCGGGCGTGCCCGATCGCGCCTCGGCCAGCGCCCGTACCCGGCGAAAGCGGTCGCGCGAGAGCGGATGGGTGCGCGCGTAGGCGTCCTGCCGCGTGAGTGATAGCGATTCCTGCCCGCGAAAAAGGTTCATCACCTGGACCGCACCGTCGAGGTCGACACCAGCGGAGTGCATGTAGCGAATGCCGCTGGTGTCGGCTGCGTTCTCCTCGGCGCGGGTATGGGAAAAGAAGCTGCGCATCGCCGCGCCCTGTATTCCCGCCGCCGCCCCGGCGGCAAACTCGCCACTGCCCGCCGCGGCCCCCGCGATCCCCGCGAGCACGGTACCGAGCGTGGCGGCGGTGCGGGCGTTGCGCATGTTGATCGGGCGGCGCATCAGGTGCCCGTTGGTGATATGTGCGGCCTCGTGGGCGATGACAGATTGCAGCATCGCCGGGTTGTCCATCCGCAGAATCAGCCCGGAATGCAGGAAGATCGAATTGGCGTCGACGACGAAAGCGTTGAGACTGGGGGCGTCGATCACCAGGATATCCACCCGATCTGCGCTGAGCCCGGCGGCGCGCAGCACCGGCTCGGCCAGTTGCCGCAGCCCGTGCTCGATATCGGGATCGCGCAGCAGGGTGATGGCGCGCGCAGGGGCGGCCAGCGTGATGGCCAGCACCAGCAGGCCCGCGAAAATCCGTATTGGCTGCATTGACCTTGCCCGTCTTTCCCAGTGAAACGGAGACCTGCCGTCGCAATCCCCGAGGAGAAATGTAATGCGCCCTGCCAGACGATCCAAGGTCGATCCGTTCATCGTGATGGATGTGATGGAGGCCGCGCGCCGCGCCGAGGCGGCGGGACGGCGGATCATCCACATGGAGGTGGGCCAGCCCGGCACGCCCGCCCCCGCGGGGGCGCGGGCGGCGCTGGCCCGCGCGATGGAGGCGGGGGCGCTCGGCTACACCGTGGCGCTGGGTCTGCCGGAGTTGCGCGCGCGCATCGCGCGGCTCTACGGCGCTTGGTACGGCGTCGATCTCGATCCGGCCCGCGTCGTCGTCACGCCGGGCTCTTCGGGGGCGTTCATCCTGGCCTTCACGGCGCTCTTCGATGCCGGGGACAGGGTGGGAATCGGCGCGCCCGGGTATCCCAGCTATCGCCAGATCCTGCATGCCCTCGACCTCGTGCCGGTGGATATCGAGACCTCGGCGGAAAACCGCCTTCAGCCTGCGCCCGGCGACCTCGCGGGCCGCGACCTGGCGGGGCTGCTTGTGGCAAGCCCGGGCAACCCCTCGGGCACGATGCTGGACCGCGCGCGCCTGGCGGCGCTGATTGACGCCACGCACCAGGCCAAGGGACAGTTCATCAGCGACGAGATCTATCACGGCCTGCATTATGAGACCCGCGCGATCAGCGCGCTGGAGATCACCGACGACTGTTACGTGATCAATTCCTTCTCCAAATATTTCTCGATGACTGGCTGGCGCGTTGGCTGGATGGTCGTGCCCGAGGATCATGTCCGCACCGTCGAGCGGCTGGCGCAAAACCTGTTTATCTGTCCGCCCCATGCCAGCCAGATCGCGGCGCTGGCGGCGATGGACTGCGTGGAGGAACTGGAGGCCAACCGTGCGGTTTATGCCCGCAACCGTGCGCTGATGCTGGAGGGGTTGCCGCGCGCGGGCTTCGACCGGATCGCGCCGCCCGACGGCGCGTTCTACGTCTATGCCGACGTGACCCACCTGACCGATGACAGCCGCGCCTTTGCCGCCGAAATCCTCGACCATGCGGGCGTCGCCGTGACGCCGGGGCTCGATTTCGATCCGGGCCGCGGGGCGGGGACTCTGCGCTTTTCCTACGCGCGCGCCACCGCCGATATCGAGGAGGGCCTGGCGCGTCTGACGGATTTCATGGCCGCACGCTGAGCGGCCGCGCACTGCCCGAATCTCGCCTTGATTCGCGCAAAAATCCGCCATCTGCCGCGGGCAGGGTGAACCCTGTCTGAAACCAGTGGCGAAGGAGCGGACCATGCCCAGCTTCAGGAAGACCTATCGCGGCGCAGTCGTGCTGTTCGGCGTCAACGCCGATCTGCTGCTTTTTACCGCGACACTGGTCGCGGCGCTAATGGCGGCGGGGTTTCTCGGCTCGCTCTGATCCGGGCATTCGCGTTTTGACAAGCCCCGGCAGACCGGGTAGTGACTTTGGTCAATGGGATGTCTGACTGGGTTTGACCGATGAGCGAATTTTTCGCGGCGCGGCCGCTTGCTGCCTTTTTCCAGCGTGGTCTTCTGTACCTTGCAGTGGTGCTGTCGTTTCTGGCGATCGGGCACTCTGCCCCCGCGCAGGCACAGCAATACCGCTTTACCGACGTGACGGTCGAAGGCAATCAGCGGATCGAGGGCGATACCATCCTCGCCTTCTCGGGCATTGAGCGCGGCGAGACGGTCGGGGCGGGCGAACTCAACGCAGCGTACCAGCGCATCCTCGATTCGGGTCTGTTCGAGAAAGTCGAGATGGACCCGCAGGGCAGCCGCCTCGTGATCCGTGTGACCGAGCTTCCGACCATCAATCGCATCGCCTTCGAGGGCAACGACAAGCTCAAGTCAGAGGATCTTTCGAGCTTCATCCAGAGCAAGACGCGGCAGGTGTTCAGCCCGTCGCAGGCCGAGCAGGACGCGGCTGTCATCGCCGAAGCCTATGCGCAGAACGGGCGAATCTCCGCGCGGGTGACGCCCAAGGTGATCCGCCGCAGCGACAACCGCGTGGACCTCGTGTTCGAAATTTTCGAGGGCAGCGCCATCGAGATCAAGCGCATCAGCTTTTCGGGCAACCGCGTCTATTCCGACCGCCGCTTGCGCCGCGCCATCCAGAGCAAGCAGGCGGGGCTCCTGCGCGCGCTGATCAGCAGCGATACCTTTGTCGAGGACCGGATCACATTTGACCGGCAGGTGCTGACCGATTTCTACAACGCGCGCGGCTATGTCGATTTCCGCGTGACCGGCGTCAACGCCGAACTGTCGCGCGAACGCGACGGATATTTCGTCACCTTCACCGTCGAGGAGGGCCAGCAGTTCAGCTTTGGCGAGATTACCACCGTCAGCGAGTATGACGGGGTCGAGGCGGCACCCTATCACGACACGCTCAAGCTGAAGTCGGGCAAGACCTATTCGCCCTCGCTGGTGGAAAACGCCATCGCCCGGATGGAGCGTCTGGGCGTCGAGGAGGGGGTGGATTTCCTGCGCGTGGAGCCGCGCGTCACCCGCAACGACCGCGATCTGACGCTGGACGTGGAATTCTTGCTGCAGCGCGGGCCGCGGGTCTTCGTCGAGCGTATCGACATCGAGGGCAACACCACCACGCTCGACCGCGTGATCCGGCGTCAGTTCGACACCGCCGAAGGCGATCCGTTCAACCCGCGCGCCATCCGGCAGGCGGCAGAGCGCATCCGCGCGCTGCGTTTCTTCTCGAATGTCGATGTCAACGCGCGCGAGGGCTCGCGGCCCGATCAGGTGGTGATCGAGACCGAGGTCGAGGAGACCACCACCGGATCGGTGTCCGTCGGGGCCAGCTTCTCGACCAACTCGGGGCTGGGGCTTCAGTTCGGACTGAGCGAGCGCAATTTCATGGGCCGGGGGCAGAAGCTCGATTTCAGCATTCTCGGCACCGCCGACACGATCAATTACAATATCGGCTTCGTCGAACCTGCCTTTCTCGGGCGGGACGTGGCCTTCGGCCTCGATTTCGCGTTCCGCGAGGCGAACGAGGACGATAACACGCAGTTCGACACGGCCATCGGTGTATTCCGTCCGAGCCTGACATTCCCGACCGGGGACAACGGGCGTCTGAGCCTGTTCTACAATGGCCGCTACGAGGACATGTCCGACTTCAACGGCATCAGCACGGTCCTCGCGGCCGAGGCTGCCGAAGGGGGGTTGTGGACCAGTGCCCTGGGCTACGAATACAGCTACGATACGCGCCGCACCGGTCTCGACCCCAATTCGGGCGTGCTGTTGTCCTTCGGCCAGGAATTTGCCGGGCTCGGGGGCGACAACGACTACATCAAGACCTCCGCCCGCGCCGTCGGCCAGACCATGGTGCTCAGCGAGGAGGTCACACTGCGCGCGATCGCCGAGGCCGGGGCGATCCACTTCACAAGCGGTAGCAGCCGGTTCATCAACCGGTTCAACAGCCAGGTGATGCGTGGCTTCGAGCCCAACGGGATGGGACCGGTGGAGAATGGCGAGCATCTTGGCGGCGATTATTTCGCAGTCGTCAAGTTCGAGGCGGAATTCCCGCTCGGTCTGCCCGAGGAATACGGGATCACGGGCGGCGCGTTCTACGATATCGGCTCGATGTGGGGGGTCGATGATCGCGGCGCCACCGTGAATTCCGAAGGGTTCGAGCCGCGCCATGTGGTCGGCCTGTCGGTCTTCTGGACCTCGCCCTTCGGGCCCCTGCGGATGGATTTCTCCAACGTTCTGAAATCCGAGCCGGGCGATATCGACCAGAACTTCAACCTGACGGTCCAAACCGACTTCTGAGCATGCGCGCCTGGCTCCTTCTCGCCGCGCTGCTGGCCCTGACCGCCGGTGTGCCCGAAGCACCGGCGCGGGCCCAGCAGCCGGGTGCCGTGCAAAGCGACGTGCTGGTGATCGATATCGAGCGGCTGCTTGCCGAGACCGCCTATGGCCAGAAGTTGCAGGCCGGAATCGAGGCGGAGCGCGACGCGCTGATCGCGCGTAACGAGCGCATCGCCACCGAGCTTGAGGCCGAGGAAGAGAAGCTGACAGAGCTGCGCGAAACCACCCCGCCGGACGAATTCCGCGAGATGGCCGATGCCTTCGACGCCAAGGTGACGCAACTGCGCCGCGAGAGCGAGCGGCGCTCGCGCGAGCTCGAACGGCAACGCGATCTCGCCCCGGTGCAGTTCATGCGGGTGGTACAGCCGGTTCTGGGAGAGATCCTGAACGAGGCGGATGCCGTGGCGCTGCTGGACGTGCGCAGCGTGATCCTGCGTGCCGAGGCGGCTGACGTGACCGACGCCGCCATCTCGCGGATCGACGCGCGAATCGGGGAAGGCCCCGCGCTGTCCGACGCCCAGCAGGAGTAGCCGCGCTTGCCCTGCGCGGACGCTCTTGCTAGGGACGGCGCGTCGCAACGTGAAAGGACGTGCCATGAGCGAGCCGCTGAAATCCGCGGATATCCACCTCATCCAGCGGATCATCCCGCATCGCTATCCGTTCCTGCTCGTTGATCGCGTGCTCGATATCGACGGGTATCGCTCGGCGCGCGGTATCAAGAACGTCTCCATGAACGAGCCGCATTTCCAGGGCCATTTCCCCGGTCAGCCGATCATGCCGGGGGTGACCATCGTCGAGGCGCTGGCACAGACAGCGGCGGTCATGGTGGGCTGCGCGCTGGGTTTGGAAGACCGCAACATGCTGGTCTATTTCATGGCCATCGAGACAGCCAAGTTCCGTCGCATGGTGGTGCCTGGCGACGTGCTGGAGCTCGACATCGAGACGCGCCGCGGCAAGCCCGGTGGCAAGGTCTGGAAGTTCTCGGGGCTGGCGCGGGTCGCGGACGAGGTGGCCGCCGAGGTGGAGTTCACCGCGATGATGGACATGCCGAAAGAGTAAGCCCGGATGCCCGCACACGCGTGGCATCCGGCGCGCCCGCCCGTCGTTACTCCGTATCCGGCGCGCGGGTGGTGATCTCCTCGATCCGGGGCATCATCCGCGGCATGGCGTCCTGCAACACCCGCGAGATCATCGGCTGTTGCGCGCGCGCCAGTTGCGGCATCTTGCGCATCACCGCGCCGCCATGCTCGGAGGTGTAGAAATCGCGCAGCGCGGTCAACTCCTCGAGCGTCAGAAGATCGGCGAGAATCTCGTCCTGACGGTGCATGACCTCGGTCAACGGCGCAGTCAACTCGTCGGAAAACAGCACCTCGATATCGGCGATCTGCGCGGGCGAGAGCTCTTGCCGGTTGGCGGCCATCTGCTGCACCATCGGCTGCCAGAGCTGGCGGATGAAATCCTGAATGTCCATGTCGGCCATGCTCGCCTCGACATAGTCGCGCGCCACGGATAGCCGCGCCTCCCGGTCGGTTTCTGCATGGACGGGAAGGGTGAAGCACAGCGCCAGAACGGCGCCGGTGAGAAATCGCATGGGTCAAACTCCGGTGTCAAATTTCGCGGTCAGCCAAGCACTTCGGCTGCGGGCTGTCAACGGGGCGGGGACGGAGGCGCTTGCATGGGGGAGGCGGGGTTGCTATGGGCTGCGTTCAAAGGCCGACAAAATCGGTCGGACTGAGGACGAGAGGCAGCCGTGCAAGGCCCCACCCCCCGGCTTGAGATCAGGAACGTCACGCGCCGCTACGACGGGCGGCTGGTGGTCCACGATGTGTCCCTGCAGGTCCTGCCGGGGCAGGTGATGTGCCTGCTGGGGCCATCGGGCTGCGGCAAGTCCACCACGCTGCGGATGATCGCGGGCGTCGAGATGCAGGACGCGGGCGAGATCCATGTCGATGGCAAGCTGATCTGTGACACGATCTTCCGCGTGCCACCAGAGCGGCGCCGGATCGGCCTCATGTTCCAGGATTTCGCGCTGTTCCCGCATCTGAGCGTGGCCGAGAACGTGGCCTTCGGCCTCAATGGGCCGAAACGGGCGCGGCGCGCTCGGGTGGTGGAGCTGTTGGAGCGGGTGCACCTCGCGCATCACATCGATGCCTATCCGCACGAATTGTCGGGCGGCGAGCAGCAGCGCGTGGCGCTGGCGCGCGCGCTGGCCCCGCGCCCGCGGATCATGCTCATGGACGAGCCGTTCTCGGGCCTCGACAACCGCCTGCGGGACGGCATCCGCGACGAGACGCTCGACATCCTGCGCGAGGAAGACACCGCCGTCCTGCTGGTGACGCACGAGCCCGAGGAGGCGATGCGCATGGCCGACCAGATCGCGCTGATGCGCGACGGGCGGATCGTGCAGCAGGGCGCGCCCTACAACGTCTACAACGCGCCGCTGGACCGAAGCGCGATGGCGTTCTTCTCCGAGATCAACGTCATCCGGGGCACCGTGCGCGGCGCGCTGACCGAGACCCCCTTTGGCCAGTTCCTTGCCCCCGGCGTGCCTGACGGGCAGGCGGTGGAAATCGTGATCCGCCCGCAGCACATAAAGATCGACTTCGATCGCAACGGGCGCGGTCCGAACCCGACGCCGCTCGATGGCACGCCCGCGCGCGGGGTGGTGACGCGGGCGCGGTTCATGGGGTCGGAGAGCCTGGTGGAATTCCGCATGGACCACGACGGCTCGCTCATCAAGGTGAGCGTGCCCAACGTGTTCCTGCCCAAGCCGGGCAAACCGCTGTGGCTGATGATCCGGCGCGACCGGTGCTTTGTGTTTCCGGCGGGCACTTAAAGCAGTGCTCAAAAGCGGAACCCGGTTTTGAGCGCCTCGGACATGCGAAATCAATCAGTTGGAGCGTGGCGCGAGACGGCGAATGAACGCGGGCACGGTCCAGGGCGCGCCGGTCGGGGGCACGGCGCGGGATCGCGGAGCTGTCAACCGATTTGCGCAAAGGGTCCGAGCCGTCGTCCCCTACCCGCCCGATTTCCATGTGTTGAGCAACAGGCTCGTCTCGGAACTGGCGATGCCGTCGAAGCGGCGTATCTGCGCCAGCACCCGGTCGAGCGCCTCAAGCGTGTCGGTGCCGATCTCGACAATCACATCCCAGCGCCCGTTCGTGGTGTGGATCGCGCGCACCGCCGACAGCCCGCCAAGCTGGCGGATGATCCGCTCGGTGCCACGCCCCTCGATCCCCAGCATCATCAGCCCGCGAACCGGATCGCGCAGCGTGTCGCCGCGCAGCACCACGGTAAAGCCGACGATCTCTCCCTTCGCCTGAAGCCGTTCGATCCGCGCGCGCACGGTGGTGCGCGACACGCCCAGAGATAGCGCCAGATCCGAGAGCGAGGCGCGCGCGTCATGGCGAAGCGCCGAGAGCAGGCGCCGGTCGGTTTCGTCCATTATGAAGCCTTTTGCATTCGTTTCGCAGGAACTGCGCCCGATAAGTGCAAAATACCCGCTTCAAATCAACCCGATTCGGAGACAGATCCCTTGAATGACCATCAAGGAGACGATCATGCCAACCAACGACATCCTGCTTGTCGGCGCACCGGTGGACAGCGGCAAGGCAAGGCGCGGCTGCCTGATGGGCCCCGACGCCTACCGCACCGCCGGGCTGGCGGAGCAGTTGGCCGATCTGGGCCTCGCCGTGCGCGACCTTGGTAACGTGGCCCCCGCCGACGCCACCGCCTCGCCCGACATGCCGCCCCATGTCCACGCCCCCGCCGAGACTGCGGGCTGGACCGCGGCGCTCGCGCAGGCCGGAGAACGCGCCGCGGCACAGGGCCTGCCGATCTTCCTCGGCGGCGATCACAGCCTGTCGCTCGGCTCCATCGCCGGCGTGGCCAACCATGCCGCCGCCCGGGGCCGCCCGCAATTCATCCTCTGGCTCGACGCGCACAGCGACATCCACACGCCGCAGACCACCGGCTCTGGCAACCTGCACGGCACGCCCATCGGCTATGTCACCGGGCGCGCGGGCTTTCACGGCTTCCCGCCCGTCGCCAACCCGGTGCCGCAGGACAACATCTGCATGATCGGTCTGCGCTCGGTCGATGGCGCGGAACGCGAGGCGCTCGCCGATACCGCCATCCGCACCCACGACATGCGCGAGATCGACGAACGCGGCATCGCCCGCCCGCTGGCCGAATTCCTCACCGATGTCGAAAGGGCAGGCGGGGCGCTGCATGTGTCGCTGGACGTGGATTTCCTCGACCCCGGCTTTGCCCCCGCCGTCGGCACCACCGTGCCCGGCGGCGCCACCATCCGCGAGGCGCATCTGGTGATGGAAATGGTCTGCGACAGCGGCCTTCTCACCTCGCTTGATCTCGTGGAACTCAACCCGTTTCTCGACGAGCGGGGCCGCACCGCACAGGTGATGGTCGATCTCGCGGCCTCGGCGCTCGGCCGCCGCGTCTTCGACCGCGTGACCCGCGCCTACAACTGAGGAGAGACCCATGACAATCGCCCCCTCCGAGAAGGCCTATGTGCCCTTCGTTTCCGTCGATCACATGATGCAGCTTGTCCACCATATCGGTATCGAGGAGATGCTCGCCGGACTTGCCGAATATATCGAGGCAGACTTTCGCCGCTGGAACCTGTTCGACAAGACCCCACGCGTGGCCAGCCACTCCGAAGAGGGCGTGATCGAGCTGATGCCGACCTCCGACGGTGAGGTCTACGGGTTCAAGTACGTCAACGGCCATCCCAAGAACACCAAGGCCGGCTTGCAGACCGTCACCGCCTTCGGGCTGCTGGCCAATGTCGGCAACGGCTATCCAGTGCTGCTGTCGGAGATGACGGTGCTCACCGCCCTGCGCACGGCGGCCACCTCGGCGATGGTGGCCCGCCACCTGGCACCCAAAGGGTCCGACACCATGGCGATGATCGGCGCGGGCGCGCAATCGGAATTCCAGAGCCTCGCGATGAAGGCGCTGGTGGGGCTGAAATCCGTGCGGCTCTTTGACATCGACGCGGCCGCCACCGAAAAGGCCGCGCGCAACCTCGCCGGGATGGGGCTGGAGGTGGTCAAATGCCGCTCTGCGGAGGAGAGCATGGAAGGCGCGCAGATCATCACCACCTGTACCGCCGACAAGCAATACGCCACCATCCTCAGCGACAACATGGTGGGATCGGGTGTACATATCAACGCCATCGGTGGCGACTGCCCGGGCAAGACCGAGCTCGCGCCCGCGATCCTGCACCGGTCGTCGATCTTCGTGGAATACCCCGAACAGACCCGCATAGAGGGCGAGATCCAGCAACTCGATCCCGACCATGCGGTGACCGAATTCTGGCGCGTGCTGGCAGGCGAGGCGCCGGGGCGTACCAGCGCGGAACAGATCACGCTCTTTGACAGCGTCGGCTTCGCCATCGAGGATTTCAGCGCCCTGCGCTATATCCGCGACCATATCGGCGGCACCGAGTATTACCGCGATCTCGACTTGCTCGCCGACCCTGACGACCCGCGCGACCTGTTCGGGATGCTGCAGCGCGCCGCCCCCTGTGGGGGCTGATGCCGCTTGCCAAGGGGCCGCGTCTGCGGCAGGCTCGGGCCATGCTCGACGCTGCGCGCTCTCACGTTCTGCTCATCGATTTCCAGGCCCGGCTGATGCCCGCGATCCACGAGGGCGCGGGCATCGCCGCGCGGGCGGGAAGGCTGCTGGGGGCCGCGCGCCTGATGGACGTGCCGCGCACCTATACCGAGCAAATCCCCGAAAAGCTGGGACACACGGTGCCCGATCTGGCGCCGCGGCCTGGCGAGGCGGTGCTGGCGAAATCGCGGTTCGACGCGGGCCCTGAAACCGGTCTCGCCGCGCGCGTCGCCGCCGGGCACACGCTCGTCGTAGCGGGTTGCGAGGCACATGTCTGCGTGCTTCAGACCGTTCTGGGGCTGCTGGAGGCGGGGCGCGAGGTGGCGGTGGTCACCGACGCCATCGGGTCGCGCGCGCCCGCCGACCGCGAGGCCGCGCTGGCGCGCATGGCCCGCGCCGGGGCCGTGCTCGTGACCACCGAGATGGCGGTCTTCGAATGGCTTGGCGGGGCCGATCACCCGCGCTTCCGCGAGGTGATCGCCCTGATCAAGTAGCGCTCAGGCGGCGCGGCGCGGCCGCCTGCGGCGCGCGCCGCCCGGCTTGGCCCCGGCTCCGGCTCCGGGCTTGGCTGTGCCGCCACCGCCGCCCCGGCGGGGTCCGCCGCGGCCCTTGGCCTTGGGATCGGGCAGCACCTCCCACGCGCGGCCCGAGGCGACGGGGATCGCGGTGCCCAGCGCCTTCTGGATGTCCTTCAGCTCGCCCATCTCGTCGGGCGCGCAGAACGCGATGGCGGTTCCGTCGCGCCCGGCGCGCGCGGTGCGCCCGATGCGGTGGACATAGTTTTCGGCCACATTGGGCAATTCGTAGTTGTAGACATGGGTGACCGCCGGGATATCGAGCCCGCGCGCCGCCACATCCGTCGCCACCAACACCCGCACGCGCCCGTCGCGGAACGCCGCCAGCGCGCGCTCGCGCTGGCCTTGGCTCTTGTTGCCGTGAATCGCCGCCACGGCAAAGCCCGCCTGCTCCAGCCTGCGCGCCAGCTTGTCCGAGCCGTGCTTGGTGCGGCCAAAGACCAGCGCCAACTCGTCGCGGTGCTTGTCGAGGCATTCGATCAGCAGATCGGGTTTCTCGGCCTTGGCGACGAAATGCACCTCCTGCGTCACCTTGTCGGCCGCCTTGCCCGGCGGGCTCACCTGCACGCGGCGCGGATTTTTCAGGTAGCTTCCGGCGATCTCCTCCATCTGTTTCGGCATGGTGGCCGAGAACAGCATGGTCTGCCGCTCGGCGGGCAGCAGCCCGGCGATGCGCCGCAGCGCGTGGATGAACCCGAGGTCGAGCATCTGGTCGGCCTCGTCGAGCACAAGGAACTCTGCTCCATCCAGCCGCAGCGCGCGCCGGTCGATCAGGTCCAGCAGCCGCCCCGGCGTCGCCACGAGGATATCGGTGCCGCGCGCCAGCCGGTTGATCTGCGGGTTGATCGAGGCGCCGCCGACCACGAGGCCAATCTTGATCGGGCTGTCCTTGACCAGCGTCATCAGCGCGTCGCGGATCTGGCCCGCCAACTCGCGCGTGGGGGCGAGGATCAGGCTGCGCACGGATTTCGGATCAGGCCGGCCCGGTGCCTCCATCAGGCGCGTGACCAGCGGCAGGCCAAAGGCCATGGTCTTGCCGGTGCCGGTCTGCGCCAGCCCCATCACGTCATGGCCGTCGAGCGCATGGGGGATGGCGTGGGTCTGGATCGGGGTGGGCTCGGTGATGTCCTGTGCTGCCAGCTTGGCGGTCAGCGACCTGGGCAGGCCCATCTCTTCGAAGAGGTTCAAATCGTATCCTTTCGGGGGCCGGGGAATGAACCCAGAGCCCGGTGCAGGCGGTGCGGATCACCGCCCGGTCGTCGTGGTTGCACCTGGCGGGCCAAGACAAAGGGCCGATTGCCCCCGCCTTCCGACAGGTGTTTGGCCCCACGCGTGATTTTGGGAACAGGTCCGCGACATTTCATATCATACGCCCCTGAGGGCCGTGCTGCTCACGCGGCAGGAAATGACGGTTGACCCGCATATGGCGGCCCCGATGGCGGAAGTCAAGCACGCCGTGCGTGGGGCAGCAGGCAGACGCGGCGCGATGGTGGATATTGGCCTATACCTGCCATTCGCCATCCACCCCGCGCGGCTCATCACCGGATAGGTCAACGTCCCCTCCAGGCCAGAGCCTTCACACCTGGCAGGCTACCGCGCCCATAGCCGCGGCTCCGCCATCTCCAGTGAATTGCCCGCCGGATCGCGGAAATAGATCGAGCGGGCGCCATTCGGCCAGTGAAAATCCGCCTCGATCGCCACTCCCGCGGCCTCCAGCCGCGCGCGCCAGGCATCGAGCGCCGCGCCCTCCACAGCAAAGCAGAAATGCCCCGGTCCGGTTGCGCCATGCGCGGGCACCGGCAGGTCGGAGGGACCGGGGGGCCTGGCTGTTTCCTCGGGGTTGAAAATCAGCAGCACGCCCCCGCCGGCGCGGTAGAACACATGCCGTGCACCCGCGCGCACGATCCGCTCCAGCCCCAGCACCCCGCCATAGAACTGCTCTGCTGCATCCAGATCATCGGCATAGAGAGCGGCTTCGAGAATGGCGGGCGCAGGCGCGGCGGGAAGGCTCTGATCGGTCATGTCCCGACCTTAGCGCGCTGCGCCCCGTCGCGAAACCCGGTCAGGCTATTGCACCTTGCGCCACGTCCCCCCGTCGCGGCAGATGAACATCACGCAGCCGCTGACCTTGAGCCGGTCGCCCTGCAACTGCAACTGCGATTTGTAGGTCTTGTCGCGATCGGGGCTATAGATCTTGCCCTTGTATTCGCCGCCGCCCACCGGCACCGTCCCGGAGATGATGTTGCGCCCGAGATTGTCGCTCTGCGTCTCGTTGCCGTTCTCGTCGTAGGACTTCACCAGCTTGCCGCACAGCTTGTTGCCGCAGGGGGCCACCTCGATGAGACCGGAATGCCCGTTGTCATCCTTGGACGTCTGCCATGTGCCCAGAAGCGGCTCGGCCATCGCCATGCCGGCCCCAATGCCCAGCACCGCACTCATCATCACCAGTTTGCGCATCGTCTCTCCTCCCTGAGATATGGGGCAGAGGGTGGGCCAAAGCCCGCCGCCAGATCAAGTCTGACGTTGGGTCGCGGCGGGTCGCGTTGCAAAAGTCGCACCGCCCCGGCATAAGCGCGCACGCAAGCCCCCTGCGAAAGGCCACGCCGATGATCCTCTACCCCGCCATCGACCTCAAGGACGGGCAGGCCGTGCGCCTGCTGCGCGGCGACATGGACCGCGCCACGGTGTTCAACGACGACCCGGCGGCGCAGGCGCGCGCCTTTGTCGAGGCGGGCTGCGAGTGGCTGCACCTCGTCGATCTCAACGGTGCCTTTGCCGGCGCGCCGGTGAACGCCGCCCCGGTCGAGGCCATTCTGGCACGGTGCAAGGTGCCCGCGCAGCTTGGCGGTGGCATCCGCGACATGGCCACCATCGAGGCGTGGCTTTCCAAGGGGCTGGCGCGGGTGATCCTCGGGACGGTGGCGGTGGAGAACCCGGCGCTGGTGCGCGAGGCCGCCCGTGCCTTTCCCGGGCAGGTCGCCGTGGGCATCGACGCACGCGCGGGCCGCGTCGCCACCAAGGGCTGGGCCGAGGAGACGGAGGTGGACGCCACCGACCTCGCGCGGTCCTTCGAGGATGCCGGTGTGGCGGCGATCATCTACACCGATATCGACCGCGACGGCGCGATGCAGGGGCCCAATGTCGCGGCCACCGCGGCGCTCGCCCGCGCGGTCTCGATCCCGGTAATCGCGTCGGGAGGCGTGTCGTCGCTCGGCGACCTGATCGCGCTGCGCGACTGCGGCGCAGAGTTGAACGGCGCGATTTCGGGTCGCGCGCTCTATGACGGGGCGCTCGACCTGCGCGCGGCGCTTGCGGCGCTGCGCGGCTGACGCCCGCCACGATACCTGCGTCATGCACCGGCGCGACCGGGGCATCTCTGGTCGGACTCGGCAGTCCGGCACGACATTGCCCGGTCAAGCCGGGCAATGACGCAGACGGCCTCGAACCGTCGCCTTACTGCCCCGCCGCCTTGCCCGTCAGCTTGCCCAGCGCGCCGGTCATCATCCTGATATATCCCGCGTCATCGTCGATCGCGAGGCCGTCGAACATCTCTTTGGGGTCTTCGTAGGCAAGCCACACCTGCCCCGCCCCGTCGCGATAGACCAGCACCTTCATCGGCAGGAACAGCCCCGCCGTGGGATCATCCTGCATCGCCTGCGTGCCGATCTTGGGGTTGCCGAAGATGAGCACCTGCGTGGGCGCAAGCTCCATCTCCACCGACGCCGCGCCCGCCGCATGATCCACGCGCGCGAACACGCGGGCCCCCGCGCCGGTCACCGCCGCCTCGAGCCGGTCCATCGTGGTGGCCACGTCCGAGAAGGACTTGACCCTGACGATATCGTCGTTGCCGGCAAAGGCGGGCAGCCCCGCCAGTGTGATCGCTGCTGCGGCCAGAACGCGTCTCATGAAACCCTCCGTGATTGATCCTGCGAATCTGCATCGCATCCTCTGGCATCCTGACGGATTTGCCCATAGAAACCGTGACACCGTCACCAAACCCGGCGAACCCATGCTCAAGACCCGCATCATTCCCTGCCTCGACGTCGCCGACGGCCGCGTGGTCAAGGGTGTGAATTTCGTCGACCTGCGCGACGCGGGCGACCCGGTGGATGCCGCGCGTGCCTATGACGCGGCGGGCGCGGACGAGCTGTGTTTCCTCGACATCCACGCCACGCACGAGAATCGGGGCACCATGTTCGACGTGGTGCGTCGCACCGCCGAACACTGCTTCATCCCGCTGACCGTGGGCGGCGGCGTGCGCAGCGCGCAGGATGTGCGCGCGCTGCTGCTGGCGGGCGCCGACAAGGTCAGCTTCAACTCGGCGGCGGTGGCCGACCCGGATGTGGTCGCGCGCGCCGCCGACCGGTTCGGCAGCCAGTGCATCGTGGTGGCCATCGACGCCAAGACCGTTGCGCCCGGCAAGTGGGAAATCTTCACCCACGGCGGCCGCAAACCCACCGGCATCGGCGCGGTCGATTTTGCCCGGCTTGTGGCGGAGAAGGGCGCGGGCGAAATCCTGCTCACCTCGATGGACCGCGACGGCACCAAGGCGGGGTTCAACATTCCCCTCACGCGCGCCATCGCCGACGCGGTGGATATCCCGGTGATCGCAAGCGGGGGCGTCGGGACGCTCGACCACCTCGTCGAGGGCGTGACCGAGGGACATGCCTCCGCCGTCCTTGCCGCGTCGATCTTTCACTTTGGCACCTATTCCATCGCCGAGGCCAAGGCCCACATGGCCGCCGCCGGCATCCCCATGAGGCTTTCGCGATGACCCTCGACGATCTCGCCCGCACCATCGCCGCCCGCGTCGGCGCCGACCCTGAGGAAAGCTGGACCGCCAGGCTGCTGGCGAAAGGCCCCGGGAAATGCGCCGAGAAATTCGGCGAAGAGGCCGTGGAGGCGATCATCGAGGCGGTGAAAGGCGACCGCGAGCGCCTGACCGGTGAGGCCGCCGACGTGCTCTTTCACCTGCTCGTCATGCTGCAATCGCGCAATGTGGCGCTAGATGACGTCATGGCCGAACTGGCCCGCCGCCAGGGCACCTCCGGCCTGACCGAAAAAGCCGCCCGTTCGAAAGACTAGGACATGATCCGCCATATCGTCTTTTTCTCCGCCGCCGACCCGGAGGATGTCGAGCGCATCCGCGAGGGGCTGATGATGCTCGCGGATATCCCGCATTCCAGCCATTTCGAGGTGGGGCGCAACCTGCAAAGCGATGCCATCTCGGGCACCCGTGTCGATCTCGTGGTCTATGGCGAGTTCGCCGATGAAGAGGCGCTCGCGGCCTACAAGGCGCATCCGGTCTATGCCGAATGCATCGCCCGAGTGCGCCCGCTGCGCGAACTGCGCATCGCCGCCGATTTCAGGGCGGGGTGAGGGCGCGCCGGGACGATCTGAGACCCGGATGACAGGTGTCGTGCAGGTTCTGGTCTGTTGCGGCCATTCGCCTCTCTGATCCCGGCGCGGCTCACCCCAACGTCCCCTTCAGGCCAACGCCGGCCGCGCCCCCGCTGGCCTAGTCCCACCGTCCGCTTTGTGAAATTCTGGTGACAGCCCGCGCAAGGTATTGCTGCACGACATTTATTCGCATATTCATGAAATATGGAAAAAGAGATCGCTGCCCGCCTCACCACGCTCGGTCATCCGCAACGGCTCGGAATATTCCGGTTGCTCATGCGGCGCTATCCCGATCGCGTCCCGGCGGGGGAACTGGCCGAGGCGCTGGGGCTCAAGCCCTCGACCCTCTCGGCTTATCTCAGCGCGCTTATGCAGGCCGATCTTGTCACGCAGGCACGGCACGGCACGTCGCTTCGATACTCCATGAACATGACAGAGGTGCGTCGCACCTTCGATTACCTGCTCAACGATTGCTGTCGCGGGCGGCCCGATATCTGCGCTCCCGCGCCAAACCTCACAGGAGGCCCGGACATGGCCGACAGAAAATACAACGCGCTTTTCATCTGCGTGGGCAATTCCGCCCGCTCGATATTCGCCGAGACGATCCTGCGCGAGATCGCGGGTGACCGGTTCAATACCTGGTCCGCCGGAACGCGGCCCTTTTCCGAGTTGAACCCCTTTGCGCTGGAGGTGCTGAAATCCAAGGGGCACGACATCGCGGACCTGCGCGCCAAGAACGTGAGCGAGTTCACGGGGTCGGACGCCCCGGTGATGGATTTCGTCTTTACCGTCTGCGACCGGGCCGCCAACGAGGACTGCCCGGCCTGGGAGGGACAGCCCGTGACCGCCCATTGGAGCACGCCCGACCCGGTCAGGGCCGAGGGCACCGACGCGGAACAGGCGCTGGCCTTTCAGCATGCCTATGGCGCGTTGCGCAATCGCATCTCGATCTTTGCCGCGCTGCCCTTCGACACGCTCGACCGGGTCCGCCTGCAGGCCGCGGTGGACGATATCGGGCGCAAGGCCGACGCCGCGGACGAGGCCGGGGCATGACTGTCTATGCCATCAACGGTCTGGGCCGGATCGGCAAGCTGATCCTCAAGCCGCTGCTGGAGCGCGGCGCGCAAATCGCGTGGATCAACGACGCCGTGGGCGATGCCGAAATGCACGCCCATCTGCTGGAATTCGACACCGTGCATGGCCGGTGGGACGCGGCGTTCAGCCATGACACGGACAGCGTCACCATCGACGGCACGCGCCTGCCGTTCATCGGCACGCGCGATCTGAGCGACCTGCCGCTGGAGGGCGTGGATGTAGTGATCGACTGCACCGGCGTAGTCAAAACCGAGGCCAAGCTGGCCCCCTATTTCGATGCGGGCGTGAAGAAGGTCGTCGTCTCCGCCCCGGTCAAGGACGGCGACGCCGCCAATATCGTCTACGGCGTCAATCACGACATCTATGATCCCGCTCGCCACCGCATCGTCACAGCGGCAAGCTGCACCACCAATTGCCTCGCCCCGGTGGTCAAGGTGCTGCATGAGGCCATCGGCATCAAGCACGGCTCGATCACCACGATCCATGACGTGACCAACACGCAGACCATCGTCGATCGCCCCGCCAAGGATCTGCGCCGCGCGCGGTCGGCGCTCAATTCGCTGATCCCCACCACCACCGGCAGCGCCACGGCGATCACGCTCATTTACCCGGAATTGACCGGGCGCTTGAACGGCCACGCCGTGCGCGTGCCGCTGCTCAACGCCTCGATCACCGATTGCGTGTTCGAGATGGCGCGCGAGACGAGCGTGGATGAGGTCAACGCGCTCTTTCAGGCCGCGGCCGAGGGGCCGCTTGCGGGCATCCTGGGCTACGAGACGCGGCCACTTGTGAGCGCCGATTACACCAACGACACCCGCTCCGGCATCGTCGATGCGCCCTCGACCATGGTCATCAACGGCACGCAGGTGAAGGTCTATGCGTGGTATGATAACGAGATGGGCTATGCGCATCGCCTCGTCGATGTGGCATGCATGGCGGGGGCGACGGTTTGACGGCACGCCCCGAAGGCCTGAGCGCCTATATCGCCGTCACGGCGGCCTATTGGGCCTTCATGCTGACCGATGGCGCGCTGCGGATGCTGGTGCTCTTGCACTTCCACACGCTCGGGTTCACCCCGGTACAACTGGCCTATCTGTTCGTGCTCTACGAGATTGCGGGCATGGTCACCAACCTGTCTGCGGGATGGATCGCGGCGCGCTTCGGGCTGACCTCGACGCTTTATGCCGGGCTTGGTCTTCAGGTGCTGGCCCTCATCGCCCTCGCGCAGCTTGATCCCGCCTGGACCGTCGCGCTCTCGGTCGCTTACGTGATGGTGGTGCAGGGGGCCTCCGGCGTGGCCAAGGATCTGGCCAAGATGTCCTCCAAATCCGCCGTCAAGCTGCTCGCCCCGACCGGCGACGGCGGGCTGTTCCGCTGGGTCGCGGCGCTCACCGGCTCCAAGAACGCGATCAAGGGGCTCGGCTTCCTGCTGGGCGCGGCGCTGCTGGCCGGGATCGGTTTCACAGGCGCGGTCTGGGCGATGGCGGGCGTGCTGGCCCTGATCCTCGTGGCCGTGGCTCTCGCCATGCCGCCGGGCCTGCCGACAGGGCGCAAGGGGGCGAAGTTTTCCGAGGTCTTTTCGAAATCCGCCAATGTCAACTGGCTCTCGGCGGCGCGCGTATTCCTCTTCGGGGCGCGGGACGTGTGGTTCGTCGTCGGCATCCCGGTCTATTTCTACAGCGTGCTCTCGGACGGGTCCGAGGCGGGCAATCGCGCGGCCTTCTTCATGATCGGCACCTTCATGGCGGGCTGGATCATCCTCTACGGCGCGGTGCAGGCCAGCGCGCCGCGCCTGATGCGCGCGGCCACGCGGCCCGAGGGCGTTATGATCCGTGCCGCAAGGGGCTGGGCGCTCGCGCTGCTCGCGGTGCCGGTGGCCCTGACCGCCGCGGCGCTGCTGGCGGGCGGGCCGCAGACATGGCTGACGGTGACGCTGGTGGGGGGGCTGCTGGTCTTCGGCACGCTCTTCGCCGTCAATTCGGCGCTGCATTCCTACCTGATCCTGGCCTTTACCCAAGCCGAGCGGGTGACGATGGATGTGGGCTTCTACTACATGGCCAATGCGGGCGGGCGGCTTCTGGGCACGGTGCTGTCGGGGCTGACCTATCAGGCGGGCGGGTTGCCGCTGATGCTGGGCACGGCCAGCGCGATGATCGCCGCCTCGGCGCTGGCGGCAGGGCGGTTGCGCGCCGGGTAGGGCCCCGGCGCGCGGCCGGTTCAGGCGACCATCTTTGCCACCACGTCGCCAAACGCGGAGGGCGTAGGGACGATGGTCACGCCCGCGTCGCCGAGGATCTCCACCTTTTCCTGCGCCGATTCGCCGAACGCCGACACGATTGCCCCGGCATGGCCCATGCGCCGCCCCTTGGGGGCCGACAGACCGGCGATATAGGCCGCGACCGGCTTGGTCATGTGGTCGCGGATATAGGCGGCGGCCTCGGCCTCCTGCGGGCCGCCGATCTCGCCCACCATCACCACGGCGTCGGTCTCGGGGTCGGTCTCGAACAGCTCGAGGATATCGCGGAACGACGACCCGTTGATCGGATCGCCACCGATGCCCACCGAGGTCGAGACGCCGATGCCACGCTCTTTCATCTGGCTCGCCGCCTCGTAGCCAAGGGTGCCCGAGCGCCCGACGATCCCCACGCGCCCCGGCATGTAGATATGCGGCGGCATGAGCCCGGCAAAGGCTTGCCCGGGCGTGATGATCCCGGCACAGTTGGGGCCGATGAGGCGCATCCGGCGCTCGGCCTTGTAGCGGCGCATGAAGCGCTTCACGCGGATCATGTCGCGCGCGGGAATGCCGTCGGCGATGCAGACGCAGGTTTTGATCCCGGCATCCGCCGCCTCCATGATACTGTCGGCGGCAAACGGGGGCGGAACGAAGCAGATCACCAGATCGGCGTCCGTCTCGGCCACCGCGCCCTTGACGGTGTTGAACACCGGCAGGCCGTTATGCTTGGTGCCGCCTTTGCCCGGCGTCACCCCGCCCACGACGTTGGTGCCGTGCTTGATCATGTCGGCGGCGTGAAAGCTGCCGATGCGGCCCGTCAGGCCGGTCACGAGTACGCGGCTCGATGTGTCGATGAGAATGGCCATCACGCGGCTCCCTTTTCCGATTTGCGGGCAGACGACCACGCCGCCACGACCTTTTCGGCGGCGTCGGCCAGGCTCTCGGCGGTCTGGATGGGCAGGCCGCTCTCGGCGATCAGGCGGCGGCCCTCCTCGACATTGGTGCCGGACAGGCGCACCACCAGCGGCATGCTCAGCTCCAGCTCGCGTACCGCGCGGATCACCCCCTCGGCGATCCAGTCGCAGCGGTTGATACCCGCAAAGATGTTGACGAGGATCGCCTCGACATTGGGATCGTTCAGCACCGCCTTGAAGGATTTGAGCACGCGCTCGGGGCTGGCTCCGCCGCCCACATCGAGGAAATTCGCAGGTTCTCCGCCCGCCATCTTGATCATGTCGAGCGTGGCCATGGCGAGCCCCGCGCCGTTGACGATGCAGCCGATCTCGCCGTCGAGACCGATATAGTTCAGCCCGCGATCCGAGGCGAAGGTCTCGCGCGAATCCTCCTGGCTCTTGTCGCGGAATTCCGAGATTTCGGGACGGCGGAACAGCGCGTTGTCGTCAAAGCTCACCTTCGCGTCGAGCGCCACGATTTCGCCTGCGCCGGTGACGACAAGCGGGTTGATCTCGACCATGTTGGCGTCGGTTTCTTCCATCATCCTGTAGCAGCCGGTGATGGTCTTGACCGCCTGCGGGATGAGCGCCGGGTCCAGATCGAGCGAGAACGCGATCTCGCGCGCCTGAAACGCCTGCATCCCGACCGCGGGATCGACCACCGAGCGGATGATCGACTCGGGTTCCTGCGCCGAGATTTCCTCGATCTCCATACCGCCCTGCGCCGAGGCGACGACGACCACGCGCTCTTCCTTGCGGTCCATCACGAAGGCGAGGTAGATTTCCTGCGCGATGTCGGTGGCCTCCTCGACATAGAGGCGGCTCACCAGCTTGCCCTGCGGGCCGGTCTGATGGGTCACGAGCATCCGGCCCAGCATCCAGCTTGCCGCCTCGCTGATCTCCTTTTCCGACGTGCAGATTCGCACGCCGCCCGCCTTGCCGCGGGCACCGGAATGGATTTGCGCCTTGACCACCCATTTGTCGCCCGACAATTCGGAGGCGCGGTAGACCGCCTGTTCGGGGCTGTAGGCGATGCCGCCGCGCGGCACCTGGACGCCGAAACGCTTGAGCAGGACCTTGGCCTGAAACTCGTGGATATCCATCTGATTTCCCTCCCTTATCCCTTGGCGGCGATGGCGTCGGCGACGCTCAGCACGTTGTTGGCCATACGCTCGCTTGCCGCGTCGATCATCTTGCCGTCGAGGCTCGCGGCACCGCGCCCCTCGGCTTCGGCCTTGCGCATCTCCTCGATGATGCGGCGCGCGCGCGTCACCTCGGCCTCGGGGGGCGAGAAGACATCATTGGCAAGCTGGATCTGGCTGGGATGGATGGCCCATTTGCCCTCGATACCCAAGGCTGCGGCGCGTTTTGCCGAGAGCGTGTACCCCTCGGGATCGCTGAAATCGCCGAACGGCCCGTCGATGGCGCGCAAGCCATAGGCGCGGCAGGCGACGGTCATGCGGGATAGCGCGAAATGCCACTGGTCGCCGGGATAGTCGGGGTTGAGCCCGCCGATGACCACGGTGCGCGCGCGGTTCGACGCGGCATAATCGGCCACCCCGAAATGCAGCGCCTCCAGCCGTCCGGGGGCGGCGGCGATGGCCTCGACATTGGCCATGCCGAGCGCGGTCTCGATCAGCGCCTCGAGGCCGATCCGGTGGGTGAAGCCCATGGCCTCCTCGATCTGGCTGACCATGGTTTCCACGGTGTAGAGATCGGCGGGCACGCCCACCTTGGGCACGAGGATGGTGTCGAGGTGTTGGCCCGCCTGTTCCACGATCTCGACCACGTCGCGATACATGTAATGGGTATCGAGCCCGTTGATACGAATCGAGATGGTCTTGCCCTTGGCTTTCCAGTCGATGTCGTTGAGCGCCTGAATGATGTTGGCGCGGGCCTGCACCTTGTCCGGCGGGGCGACGGCATCCTCAAGATCGAGAAAGATGTAATCGACCTCCGACTCGGCTGCTTTTTCGATCATCGCCGGGTTGGAGCCGGGCACGGCCAGTTCCGAGCGTTGCAGGCGTTGCTTTTTCAGCGGGTGCAGGGTGTAGCTCATGTCATCTGTCCTTTCAGGCGGCGCGCACGGCGCTGCGGCCCTGTGCCGGGGGGGGTGGTCATGCGAAACGCCTCCTGTGCGGCGGCGACGCCCTGACCGGGGGTGATGGCCGCGCCTGCATCGCAGAGCGCCATTTCCGCCGCCGACAGCGCCCCGCACAGCATCACCGGGTTGAGCGACCCGAGATGGCCGATGCGGAAGGCACGACCGGCAAGCTTGGCAAGACCAGAGCCGAGCGAGGTCTGATACTTGTGATAGGCGGTGTCGATCACCTGGCGTGCGTCGATGCCCTCCGGGGCGTAGATCGCCGAAACGGTGTCGGAATGCCATTCGGGGCCATCGGCCACGAGGCGGCAGCCCTGCCATTCGGCCACGGCTGCGCGGACGCCGGACGCGAGGCGGTGATGCCGCTCCCAGACCGATTCGAGGCCCGCGTCGAGCAGCATGTCGAGCGACACACGCAGGCCGCGCAGCAGTTGGGTCGGCGGCGTGTAGGGGAAATAGCCGGTGTCGTTCAGGCGGATCATGTCGGCAAAGCTGAAATAGCAGCGCGGCATTTTGGCGCGCTCATGGGCGGCGAGGGCCTTTTCGCTGACCGCGAGCAGCCCGAGGCCGGCGGGCAGCATGAAGCCCTTCTGCGAGCCGGAAACGGCGAGATCGACGCCCCACGTCTCCATTTCGAACTCGATTGAACCGATCGAGCTGACCCCGTCGACGAACAGCAGCGCCGGGTGCCCGGCGGCGTCGAGCGCCTCGCGCACGGCCCTGATATCCGAACTGACGCCGGTGGCGGTTTCGTTATGGGTGGCAAACACGGCCTTGATCGCGTGGCCGGTGTCGGCACCAAGGCGGGCGGCGTACTCCTCCGCCGGCACGCCCTTGCCCCAATCGACGTCGATCACCTCGACATCGAGGCCAAGCCGCTCGGCCATGTCGACCCAAAGCATTGAAAACTGGCCGAAACGCGACATTAGCACCCGGTCTCCGGGGTTGAGCGTGTTGGAGATCGCAGCCTCCCACGCGCCGGTGCCGGAGCCGGGAAAGACGAAAACGCGGCCGGTCTCGGTGCGGAACACCTTTTTCAGATCGGCGAGCAGCGGCAGGATGAAATCGCCGAAATCGGGGGCGCGCATGTCCTCCATCGGCAGGTTCATCGCGCGACGCACCTCCTCGGGGATGTTGGTGGGGCCGGGGATGAATAGATGGGTGTTGCCGTTCATGGGGGTCCTCCTCTCAGGTTGTCCCCTTGTGGCCGCTTGCGGGGCCCCGGCAAACGCCCGCGCGCATGGAAAGCGCGGCCATGAGGGGGGTGGCCCGCCCCTGCGGGTAGGGCGCCCCTACCCAGCAGGGTATGGGCGGCATACGTCGGTATGCCGAAATATTGTTTGATTTCAGGGTTTTCCTTTGTCTTTGATGCGGGCCCAGGAGGAGGAGGCCATGCGCGACATGGTGAACGCGACAGCACAGGACGCGGAACAGGGCCTGCCCGAGGTGATCGTGGCGGACCGTCAGCTTATTGTCTGCCAGGGGCTCGGCTCGCTGGTGGCGCAGATGGCGCAGGTTCGGCTTGGTCCGTTCGCCACCGATCAGGCAAGCCTGCGCAAGGCGCTCTCGGCGCGGCGCGGGCCCCGGATCGTCATCCTCGGCGTGCGGCTGGCCGATGCCGATCTGGGCCGCGTGCTCGAGATGCTGCGCCGCGATCACGCCTCGGTGCTGGTTGTGGTGGTGGTCGAGGAGAGCGAATTCGCCTTCATCCGCACGGCGGTCAAGGCGGGGGCCAACTCGGTCTGCCTGATGGGCCATGTCCTGACCACGCTGCCAAGGGTGCTGGGGCGGCTGGTCGAGGGGCATTGCATCCTGCCGGTGGACGTGATGCGCCGCCTCACCGGCGAGCGAGCCGAGACCCTGTCACGCCGCGAGCACGAGATCCTCGGGCTGCTGACCGACGGGCTGACCAATTTCCAGGTCTCGGCGCGGCTCGGCCTGTCGGAGAACACGGTGAAATATTACCTCAAGGCGATCTACCAGAAGCTCGGGGTCAATTCCCGCGGCGCGGCCATCGCGAAATACGTCGCCGGGCATTACTGATGGGCCGCGGCGGGCCGGGCCGGTCGGGGGTCAGGGCGTCGCCGCGCGCCATGCCCCCGGCGCCAGACCGTCGAGCGTCCAGTCCCCGACGCGCCAGCGCACCAGTCGCAGGGTCGGGTGCCCGACATGGGCGGTCATCCGCCGCACCTGCCGGTTGCGGCCCTCGGTGATGGTGATCTCCAGCCAGCGGTCGGGCACCGACTTGCGGTATCGCACCGGCGGATCGCGCGGCCACAGATCGGGCGGGTCGATCAGGCGCACCCGCGCGGGCCGCGTCGGCCCATCCTTGAGGACGACACCTTGCCGCAGCGCTGCAAGCGCGCCGTCATCCGGCACGCCCTCGACCTGCACGAGATAGGTTTTTTCCGATCTGTGACGGGGGCTTGCGATGCGATCCTGAAGCTTTCCGTCATCGGTCAGCAACAACAGGCCCTCGCTGTCGCGATCCAGCCGCCCGGCGGGATAGACGCCCGCCAGGCCGATGAAATCCGACAGCGTCGGGCGCGGGCTGTTCCCGGTGCCGCTGTCGGTGAATTGCGACAGCACCCCGTGGGGTTTGTTGAGCAGGATGAGGCGGGCCATGCCCGCCTCATGCCCGAGTGTGCCGCGCGCGACAAGCGATCAGTTGGTGCCGGGGCGCAGCCCGTCGCGGATCTTGTAGGTCCACGGCAGGCCCGCGTTGCGCCAGCCGTTGACGGCGCGCACGCCGGCCTCGTTCTTGTCGCCCTCGAACCCGTCCACGACGTTGTAGAGCGTGATGTCCACGCCCGCCTCCACCAGCCTGCCGATGGCGTCCGCACTGCGAGAGCCCGAGCGGCACATCACCAGCAGCGTGTCGATGCCGCGGGCGGCGTCGCTGGCAAGCCAGACTTTCATCTCGTCAACGAAGGCGGGATTGTCGACCATCTTGTACGTGCCCTTGAGCGAGGTTTCCGCGAGGTTCGGATCGACGAATTTCGACGGGATATTGGCCGCCGCCTTGGTCGCGTACCCGATCAGCATGATTTCCGACGGCGTGCGCACGTCGATCAGTGCGACATTGTCCTGCGCCTCCAGAATGCGGCCCGCCTCGGCGGCGGTGATATAGAGACCGGGGGCCGTGTGCTTGCTCTTCTTGAGGCTGTCGGCGGCGACCGGCTCTTGCAGGTCCAGGGGTGCCGCGGCGAGCGCGAGCGGGGCCAGTGAGCAACCGGCGATCAGCAGCGCCGCGGCGGCGCGGCGGCAGAGGTGGGGAAGGGTGGTCATGGCGTGCCTCCTGATATATTCTACATTCAGAATGTATCTTGGGAGGCCGTCCCCGTTCCTTGATATGGATCAACCCGGTTCAAGGGTTGCACACGATGGCATCCGGCTGCGGTTGGCCTGGAGCGATCATTGCGGCATCCGGGCGATGAGCCGCGCGAGTGCCCGTCCGCAGGGTGGGCGCTGTACCGGCTGTGGAAGGCGCTTTATGGTGCCATATACTTCAACGATTGCGCGGGTTCGCGACGTTGCAAAAGCGCCCGCCCTCGGGGGCGGACGGGCGCTCGCGCGGCGGCGTGCAAGCACGCCTTGTTCCGCGCGGGGGCAGGAGGCAAATGGCAGCAACAGGCCACCTGCACCCAAACGCGCCTCAGCCGTTGCCCTCGCCCGAGAACCGCGCCGCGTCCGCCGCCGCGCGGCGGATGGCGTTGGATTTGTGGACCGTCTCCATGTACTCGGCCTCCGGGTCGCTGTCGAACACGACGCCGCCACCCGCCTGTATATAGAGGTCGCGGTCCTTCACCACCGCCGTGCGCAGCGCGATGCACACATCCATGTCGCCGCCAGCGCTGAAATAGCCGACACCGCCGCCATAGACGCCGCGCTTCTCGGGCTCCAGTTCGTCGATGATCTCCATCGCACGCACCTTGGGCGCGCCCGACACGGTGCCCGCGGGCAGCCCCGCCAGCAGCGCCGAGAGCGCGTCGTGCTCGGGGGCCAGTTCGCCCACCACGTTCGACACGATATGCATGACGTGGCTGTAGCGCTCGATGATGAATTTCTCGGTCGGGCGCACGGTGCCGATCCTCGACACCCTTCCTGCGTCGTTGCGCCCCAGATCGAGCAGCATCAGATGCTCGGCCAGTTCCTTGTCGTCGCCTAGCAGATCGGCCTCGAGCGCGCGGTCCTCCTCGGGCGTGGCGCCGCGCGGCCGTGTGCCCGCGATCGGGCGGATGGTCACCTCGCCCGCCATCACCCGCACGAGGATCTCGGGGCTGGCACCGATCACCTGGAAGCCGCCGAAATCGAAATGGAACATGAACGGCGAGGGGTTGGTGCGCCGCAAGCTGCGGTAGAGCGCGAAGGGCGGCAGCGCAAAGGGCTGCGTCCAGCGCTGCGACGGCACCACCTGGAAAATGTCGCCCGCGCGGATATACTCCTTGGCGCGCTCGACGGCGGCCATGTAGCCCGCCTTGGTGAAATTCGACACCGGCGCGGCATCCTCGTGCGCCTCGCCCAGCGTGCGGCCGGCCTGCGGCAGTGCGCGCTCGAGGTCGCGCACCGCGTCCATCACCCGCTCGGCGGCCTGCGCATAGGCCGCGCGCGCCGATTGCCCGTCCTCCGCCCAGGCGGGGGCCACCACGATCACCTCGCCCTTGACCCCGTCGAGCACCGCCACCACCGAGGGGCGCAGCATCACCGCATCGGGCAGACCCAGCGTGTCGGGCGGCACATCGGGCAGATGCTCGACCAACCGGATCATGTCATAGCCGAGGTAGCCGAACAGCCCCGCGCTCGCCGCCGGCAGATCCTCGGGCAGGGCGATGCGGCTTTCGGCGATGAGCGCGCGCAGGTTGGCGAGGGGACAGCCCTCCTGATCCTCGAACGCATCGGCGTCGAACCGCGCGGCGCGGTTGATGCGGCTGGTGGTGCCGTGGCACTGCCAGATCACGTCGGGCTTCATGCCGATGATCGAATAGCGCCCGCGCACCTCGCCGCCGGTCACCGATTCCAGCAGGAAGGCGTCGCGTGCCGCCCCCGTCAGCTTGAGCATCAGCGACACCGGCGTGTCGAGATCGGCGGCCAGCCGCGCGTGCACCACCTGGTTCTTGCCCGCCGCATGGGCGCAGGCAAAGCTCTCGAAATCCGGCGTCAGCTTCACGTGCGCGCGCCCTCAGTTGAAGTTGGCATGGACGGCGTTGATCGCCGCCTGATCGAGCGTGACCCCCGCGCGCGCGCGGATATCGTTGGCCAGAAGCTGGAACATGTCCTGCGACAGGTCGCCCGTGATCTGGGTGCGCAGGCTCTCGGCGATCCGCGCAAGGTCCTGCTCCTCCTCATCCGGCGGCGCGATGCCGTCGAGCCGCAGGATATGGATGCGGCCGGCACCCTCGATCACACGCACCTCGCCCTCGGACATGGAAAACACCGTCTCGATGAAATCCGCGGGCGCGTCGGCGCGGTAGTCACGGCGCGTGATCCCGTCGAGCGCGGTGGGCGTCAGCCCCTGCGACGCAAAGGTCTCTCCCGCGCGCAGCGCCGCGACGGCGGGCTCGGCCTGTGCCTTGAGCGCCTCGACAACCACCTGCGCGCGCCAGCCCCGCTCGACCGCCTCGCGCACCTGTTCAAGCGGCTGGACCTGCGGCTCGCGGATGCCGTCGAGACGCAACGCAAAGGCTCCGCCGTCGCCCAGCGGCTCGATCTGCGGATAGTCGCTCTCCTGCACCTCCGAGGCCGCCTCGCGGAATGCCGGATAGCCCGCGATCCCCTCGGCCAGCCCTTCGTGCCAGGCGATCTCGCCCAGCTCCATCTCGGTCTGGTCCGCCACCTCCTCGAGCGTGGCCCCAGCGGCGAGCATGTCGTCGGCACCTTCCGAGAGGGTGTCGATCACCCGCCGCGCGCGGTCGGCGGCCAGCGTGCTGCGCAGTTGCGGTTCGGCCTCCTCGAACGGCGTCGTGCGCGCGGCAAGCACCGCGTTGACGCGAAACAGCGCCGGGCCGAGCGCGGTCTCGGCCGGGCCTGCGATCTCGCCCGCCGGCGTGTCGAATACCGCCTCGGCTGCGGGGCCGAGACCGGCGGCGGTCACGTCGCCCAGATCCACATCGGCCATCTCCAGCCCGCGCTCGGCCACCAGCGTCTCGAATGTTTCGCCCGCCTCGATCCGCGCCCTTGCCTCACGCGCGGCGGCCTCGTCGGAAAACACCAGCCGCTCGACCAGCCGCCGCTCGGGCGTGTTGAACTCCGCCGAACGCTCCTCGTAGGCGGCGCGCAGCGCGGCCTCGTCCACCTCGACACTGTCGATCAGCATCTCCGGCGTGACATGCACATAGGTGATGCGCCGCGCCTCGGGGGTGGTGAAATCGGGCAGGTTCGACTGGTGATAGGCACGCAGGTCTTCCCCGGTCGGCTCGGGCAGACCGGTGCGCAGGTCGCCCCGGTCGAGCATGGCAAAGGCGAGGCTGCGCCGCTCGCCCAGATAGCTCAGCAGCGTATCGACCTGGGCGGCCGGCGCCCTCAGCCCGGCGAGCGCCGCGTCCTGCACCAGCGACGCCGCCGTCTCGGCGCGGATGCTGGCCTCGAAATCGGCCTCGCTCATCCCCGCCTGTTCCAGCGCAAAACGATAGGCCTCGCGGTCAAAGCCGCCGTCGACGCCCTGGAATGCCCGGATCGAGACGATCTCGTCGGCCAGTCTCTCGTCGCCCACCGAAATCCCGAGCGCGTGGGCCTCGTGCTCCAGCGCGGCCTGCGAGACCAGCCGCGACAGCACCTGCCGGTCAAGCCCCGCCGCCTGCGCCTCGGCAAGGCTCACCGTGCTGCCGCGTTCCGCCGACAGCGCACTGATCTCGTTGCGCAGCGCGCGGGCATAGGTGGTCACGTCGATATCGGCACTGCCGACCGAGCCGATGCTGCGCACATGCCCACCCAGATTGGTGATGCCAAAGCCGCCCAGCCCGATGATGAGAAGCCCCATCAGGATCCAGATCGCACCCCTGGAAATGCTCTTGCCCGCCATCGTCATCCCCGCCGGTTTTCTCAGTCCGGCCCTGTCTATGCGCTGCGCCGGGGCGGGGCAAGGGGCCGCGCGGCGGCCGGGTCAGGCGCCGCGGTACGGCTCGACATATTGCAGCGCCATGTCCCAGGGAAAGAAGATCCAGGTATCCTGGCTCACCTCGGTCACAAAGGTATCCACCTGCGCGCGCCCCAGCGGCTTGGCATAGACGGTGGCGACATGGGCGCGGGGCAGGTGCGCGCGGACAACCTCCAGCGTGCGGCCGGTATCGACGAGGTCATCGACGATCAGTACCCCGTCGCCATCGCCCATCAGACCCATGTCCGGCGACTTGATCACCACCGGCTCCGATTGCGTCTGGTGGTTGTAGGATTTGACGCTGATCGTATCGACCATGCGGATGTCAAGCTCACGCGCGACGATCATCGCCGGGGCCATGCCGCCGCGGGTGATCGCGACCACTGCCCGCCAGCCGCCCTCCGGCGCTTCGGACTGAAGCCGCCACGCCAGCGCGCGCGCATCGCGGTGGAGCTGATCCCAGCTTACGTGAAATCCCTTTTCATGGGGCAGGCGGTCCGGGGTCATGGCGATCACCTGTCGGTCAGGAGTTTGAGGCCGAGCGCGCCAAGCACCAGCGCCGCCGCCCGGTCGATCCACGGTCTCGCGGCGAGATAGCCGCGCCGCGCGGGCGCCCCGCTCAGGAGCACGGCAAAGCCCGTATAGAACAGCCATTCGACCGCCATGTGATTGGCGGTGATGAGCGCGATCTCGGTGGCCGAGAGGCCCTTGGGAAACACCACCACCAGCACCGAGGCGGCGAACAGCACCGATTTCGGGTTGCCGAGGTTGATCAGCGCACCATCGACAAACGCCCGCCCGCGCGGCTTTTGCGGGGTCTCGGCCACCGGGGCGCGCGCCGCCCGCCACGTCCCCCACGCGATACAGAGCAGATAGGCCGCGCCGCCCAGCCTGAGCGCCGTGTAGGCCCATGGGAAAAGCGTGAACACCGCCTCCAGCCCCAGCAGCGCCGCCAGTGTCCAGAGCGCCGCGACCAGCCCGAGGCCAAGCCCCGCCGCAACCCCCGCGGCACGCCCGTCGGCCAGCGCGGTGCGCAGCGCGAACAGCAGCGCCGGGCCGGGGCTCAGCATTGCCGCCGTGAGAACCGCGTTGAAGGCCAGAAGATCGAACGCCGTCATCGCCGGGCCGTCAGGTCGCGTCGATATCGGGGGCGTCCACGGCCTTCATCCCGACGATATGATAGCCGGCATCCACATGCAGCGTCTCGCCGGTCACGCCCGACCCGAGATCGCTGAGCATGTAGAGCGCCGAGCGGCCCACATCGTCGATGGTCACGTTGCGCCGCAGCGGCGAATTCAGCTCGTTCCACTTCAGGATATAGCGGAAATCGCCGATCCCGCTTGCGGCCAGCGTGCGGATCGGCCCGGCGCTGATCGCGTTGACGCGGATGCCGTCCTTGCCCAGATCCTCGGCCATGTATTTCACCGACGCCTCCAGCGCCGCCTTGGCCACGCCCATCACGTTGTAATGCGGCATCACCTGCTCGGCCCCGTAATAGGTGAGCGTCAGCGCCGAGCCGCCGTCGCCCATCATCTTCTCCGCGCGCTGCATCACGGCGGTGAAGGAATAGACCGAGATATCCATAGTGCGCAGGAAATTCTCGCGGCTCGTGTCCACATAGCGCCCGCGCAACTCGGTCTTGTCCGAGAAGCCGATGGCATGGACGATGAAATCGAGCCCGTCCCAGCGTTGCCCCAGCCCCTCGAAGAGCGCGTCGACCGAGGCCATGTCGGCCACGTCGCAGGGCAGCACGATATCCGACCCGAGTTCGGCGGCGAGCGGTGCGACGCGCTTCTTCAATGCCTCGCCCTGGTAGCTGAAGGCAAGCTCCGCGCCCGCGTCGGCGCACGCCCTGGCGATGCCCCACGCAATCGACTTGTCATTGGCAAGCCCCATGATCAGCCCGCGCTTGCCCGTCATCAGTGAGTTCGACATTCCCGCCCCCGCCTCATCGCTTTCCAGACCTTTAGGCGATAGGGCAGGGTGCATCAAGGCCCGCCCGCATCCTGCGCCGCCGCTGCAGGCCCTGAAATTGACGTTGACTTGCGCCTGCGTCACTTCAAACTCTGATAAACCGAAAACCGGAGACGATGAATGGAAAGAGAAGGAATATTCGCCGGCGATGATCCTTTCGTGATCGCCCGGCGCTGGCTCGACGAGGCGGGCGAGGCCGAGATCAACGACCCCAACGCCATGGCGCTGGCCAGTGCCGATGCCGACGGGATGCCCAATGTGCGGATGGTCCTGCTCAAGGAGATCGCCGCCGACGGGTTCGTGTTCTACACCAATTATGGCTCCGCCAAGGGCCGCGAACTCGATGCGCGGCCGATGGCGGCGGGCGTTCTGCACTGGAAATCGCTGCGCCGACAGCTTCGGATTCGCGGTCATGTCGCGCGGGAGGAGGGGCAGAAGGCGGATGAGTATTTCGCCTCCCGTTCGCTCAAGAGCCGTCTCGGGGCCTGGGCGTCCGAACAGTCGCGCCCGCTCGCCTCGCGCACCGCGCTGCTGGCCAAGGTCGCCCGCGTCACCGCGCGAGAGGGCACCAACCCGCCCCGCCCATCCTTTTGGGGAGGTTTCAAGATCACGCCGATTGAGATTGAATTCTGGGCGGACGGCGCGTTTCGCCTTCATGACAGGTTTGTCTGGCGTCGCAGGGCGGCTGGCGAAGCGTGGGAAATTCTGCGTCTCAACCCGTGAATTTCGCGTTGCGTGAAATGCAAGGGATTGTGTTGAAAAGGGATTTTTTAGGTTGCATACGGGTTCGAATATGACGCATCAGTGAAGGCAGTCTTGGGGATGAAGGCTGTTAGGTGGGACGACAGTGACAACAGACGACAATGAAATCCGCCGGGTCAGGGGCCGGGTCAAGTGGTTCGACCCGGTCAAGGGCTTCGGCTTCGTCCTGGCCGATGAGGGCGGGCCCGACATCCTGCTGCACGCCAACGTGCTGCGCAATTTCGGGCAGAGCTCGGTCGCCGATCGCGCCGGGGTGGAGCTTGACGTGCAGGACACCGCGCGCGGTCGTCAGGCGGTGCAGGTCCATGCGATCGAGCCCCCCGACGAGCCCGAGGGCACCGGGCTTGCCGATCTCCAGGACGTGGACGAGGCGGAGTTGCGCGCCGCCCCGCTCGAACCCGCCCGTGTCAAGTGGTTCGACAAGGGCAAGGGCTTCGGCTTTGCCAACACCTTCGGCAGCGCCGAGGACGTGTTCCTGCATATCGAGGTGCTGCGCCGCTCCGGTCTCGCCGATGTTCAGCCCGGCGAGGCGCTGGCCATTCGCGTGATCGATGGTAAAAGAGGTCGCATGGCGATCGAGGTATGCGGATGGGAAGCGGCGATTCGTTCTTGCGACTGACCCGACTGACCCGACTGGTCGGGGCGGTCATTCTGGTGTTCGCTGGCGGCGCGGCGGTGGCCGCCCCCTGCAGCCAGGACATGGTGCATCTGCGCGGCCCGGACGGCGACGGCGAGGCGGCGTTCCGCGTCGAGCTTGCCGATACCGAGGCCGAGCGCGCGCAGGGCTTGATGCACCGCGACACTCTCGCGACCTCGGCGGGAATGCTGTTCGTCTATCCGCGTCCGCAGCGGGTGAGCTTCTGGATGAAGAACACGCTGATCCCGCTCGACATGATCTTCATGGATGCCACCGGAACCGTGCGCCGGATCGGCCATGAGGCGCGGCCGTTGGACGAGACGCCGGTGTTCGGCGGCACCGGTATCCAGACCGTGCTCGAAATAAATGGCGGCATGGCGCGGCGGATCGGCATCGCCCCGGGCTGGGAGATGCGCCACCCCGCCGTCGATGACGCCGCTGCCGCCTGGCCCTGCGCCGCGGCGGAATAAGCCGCGCGCCGCCCCGGTTTCCGCTTTCCAATTCGCGTCGTGGCGCTTATCTAGACGCATGGTCCGGGGCGTGGCGCAGTCTGGTAGCGCACCTGTTTTGGGTACAGGGGGTCGTGAGTTCGAATCTCGCCGCCCCGACCATCCCGCTGCAAGGGCGGCATGTGATTTTCACCCGTTCCTTCAGCTTTTGCCGCTAACCGCCGGGCGTCCAAGCGCTTTCCGCGGCCGCGCCCGCTGCCGGGGAATCAAGGCCCGATGAGCGGCCCGGCACCGCCTCCGCAGTCAAATGGTTTTTCACGCGGACAGGCGATTTTTTCCGTTGACCTGAGACCACAATCTACGTCAGTTTGTGTGGGCGGCTCGAAACGCCACAACATATAGTGGCCGGAGCCGCAGGGACGGTAAACCAGACATAGACCAGGCGGAGCAACCGGACCGGTGCCCGCGCCCCTTTCGGGCGCAACGGGCATGGCCGATCAACCCGCCACAAGCGGGCCGCAAGGCCGCACGCAACGCGATTACGGGGCAGACAGATGAAAATCGACCGCAAATTCACCACCGCCGGACAGGACGCCTATGCCGCGCTCGGCTTCGTCACCACCAGTTCCGAAATCCGCAACCCGGACGGCAGCACCGTGTTCCGCCTGGACGGGATCGAGGTGCCCGCCGGATGGAGCCAGGTCGCCAGCGACGTGATCGCGCAAAAGTATTTCCGCAAGGCGGGCGTGCCCAACAAGCTGGAGCGCGTGAAGGAAAAGGGCGTCCCCGAATTCCTGTGGCGCTCGCGCGCGGCCAAGGACAATGACGGCTTCGGCGGCGAGACCAGCGCGCGGCAGGTGTTCGACCGGCTCGCCGGGGCCTGGGCCTATTGGGGCTGGAAGGGCGGCTATTTCAGCTCCGAGTCGGACGCCCGCGCCTATTTTGACGAGATGCGCGTGATGCTGGCGCGCCAGATGGCGGCCCCCAACTCGCCGCAATGGTTCAACACCGGGCTGCACTGGGCTTACGGCATCGACGGTCCGGGGCAGGGCCACTACTACGTCGATCACGAGACCGGCAAGCTCACCCGCTCCAAATCCGCCTACGAGCATCCGCAGCCGCATGCCTGCTTTATCCAGTCGGTGCGCGACGACCTCGTCGGCGACGGCGGCATCATGGACCTTTGGGTGCGCGAGGCGCGGCTGTTCAAGTACGGCTCGGGCACCGGCACCAACTTTTCCTCGCTCCGTGCCGAGGGCGAAAAGCTCTCTGGCGGCGGCAAGTCCTCGGGCCTCATGGGGTTCCTGAAAATCGGCGATCGCGCGGCGGGCGCGATCAAGTCGGGCGGCACCACGCGCCGCGCCGCCAAGATGGTGATCTGCGACGCCGATCACCCCGACATCGAGGAATTCATCAACTGGAAGGTCAAGGAAGAGCAGAAGGTCGCCAGCATCGTCGCCGGGTCCAAGGCCCACGAGGCGAAACTCAACGAGATTTTCGCCGCGATCCGCGAATGGGACGGCAGCACCGAGGACGCCGTCGACCCAAGCCAAAACGCGGCCCTCAAGACCGCCATCCGCGGCGCCAAGCGCGCCCACATTCCCGAGACCTACGTCAAGCGCGTGCTCGACTATGCCAAACAGGGCTATGGCAGCATCGAGTTCCCGACCTACGACACCGATTGGGATTCCGAGGCCTACGCCTCCGTCTCCGGTCAGAATTCCAACAACTCGATCCGCGTGACCGATGCCTTCCTCAAGGCGGTCAGGGATGACGCCGACTGGTCGCTGATCAACCGTGTGGACGGGTCGGTGGCCCGGACCATCAAGGCCCGCGACCTGTGGGAAGATGTCGGCCACGCCGCGTGGGCCTGTGCCGATCCGGGCATCCAGTATCACGATACGGTCAATGCCTGGCACACCTGCCCCGAGGATGGTGCGATCCGTGGCTCCAACCCGTGCTCGGAATACATGTTCCTCGACGACACGGCCTGCAACCTGGCCTCGATGAACCTGCTGAAGTTCTACGAGGATGGCGCGTTCGACGCCGAGGCCTACATGCACGCCACGCGCCTCTGGACCGTGACGCTGGAAATCAGCGTGCTGATGGCGCAATTCCCGTCAAAAGAGATCGCGCGGCTGAGCTTTGATTTCCGCACGCTGGGCCTTGGCTATGCCAATATCGGCGGGCTTCTGATGAACATGGGGCTGGGCTACGATTCCGACGAGGGCCGCGCCATGTGCGGCGCGCTCACCGCGATCATGACCGGCGTCGCCTACGCCACCTCGGCCGAGATGGCGGGCGAGCTTGGGCCCTTCGCGGGCTATGAGCGCAACGCTGGGCACATGCTGCGTGTCATCCGAAACCACGGCCGCGCCGCGCGCGGCGACACCGACGGCTACGAGGCGCTGGCCGTCAAGCCCGTACCGCTCGACCATGCCAACTGCCCCGATGCGCGGCTCGCCAAGCTGGCGGTCGCGGCGTGGGACGAGGCGCTGAGCCTCGGCGAGGCGCACGGCTACCGCAACGCGCAGACAACGGTGATCGCCCCCACCGGGACGATCGGGCTGGTGATGGATTGCGACACCACCGGCATCGAGCCCGATTTCGCGCTGGTCAAGTTCAAGAAGCTGGCCGGCGGCGGCTACTTCAAGATCATCAACCAGTCGGTGCCGGCGGCGCTGACCAAGCTGGGCTACTCCCCCGCGCAGGTCGAGGAGATCGTCAGCTACGCGGTCGGTCACGGCAGCCTTGGCAACGCGCCGGGGATCAACCACACCTCGCTGATCGGCCACGGCTTCGGCGAGCAGGAACTGGCGCGCATCGAAAAGGCGCTCGGCGCGGCCTTCGACATCCGCTTCGTGTTCAACCAGTGGACGCTGGGTGAGGAATTCTGCCACGAGGTGCTCGGCATTCCGGCGGAGAAGCTCAACGATCCCACCTTCGATCTGCTGGCGTCGCTGGGCTATTCCCGGCGCGAGATCGAGGCGGCCAACGATCACGTCTGTGGCACCATGACGCTTGAGGGGGCGCCGCATCTCGACCCGGCGCATTACCACGTCTTCGACTGCGCCAACCCCTGTGGCCGCAAGGGTCGCCGTTTCCTCGGGGTGGACAGCCACATCCATATGATGGCCGCGGCACAGAGCTTCATCTCGGGCGCCATCTCCAAGACCATCAACATGCCCAACTATGCTACCATCGAGGATTGCCAGAAGGCGTATGAGCTGTCGTGGTCGCTGGGCGTCAAGGCCAACGCGCTCTACCGCGACGGCTCCAAGCTCAGCCAGCCGCTGGCATCGGCCCTGGTCGAGGATGACGACGAGGCCGCCGAGGTGCTGGAGACCGGCAGCACCCATGAAAAGGCCGCCGTGCTGGCCGAGAAGATCGTCGAGAAGGTGGTGATCAAGGAGGTGATCCGCGCCGCCCGCGACAAGCTGCCCGAGCGGCGCAAGGGCTACACCCAAAAGGCCATCGTCGGCGGCCACAAGGTGTATCTGCGCACCGGCGAATATGGCGATGGCAAGCTGGGCGAGATTTTCATCGACATGCACAAGGAGGGCGCGGGCTTTCGGGCGATGATGAACAATTTCGCCATCGCCGTCTCGGTCGGCCTGCAATACGGCGTGCCGCTGGAGGAATTCGTCGATGCCTTCACCTTCACCAAGTTCGAGCCCGCCGGCCTCGTGCAGGGCAATGACAGCATCAAGAACGCCACCTCGATCCTCGACTATATCTTCCGTGAACTGGCGGTGAGCTATCTCGACCGCACCGACCTTGCCCACGTCAAGCCCGAAGGCGCCTCGTTCGATGACCTCGGCCGCGGCGAAGAGGAAGGCGTGAGCAACATCAGGGAAATGTCGGGCGAGGCGGCGAGCCGCTCGCTGGATGTGCTCAAGCAGATCAGCTCCTCGGGCTACCTGCGCAAGCGCCTTCCGCAGGAGCTCGTGGTGCTGCAGGGCGGGCAGGGCGCTGCCACGCTCTCCGGGATAGAGACGGGCCTGACCATGCAGCGCAGCACCGAGACGGTCGGGATCAGCCGCACGGCCATCGCCGCCGCCTCCGGTGCCACGTCGATGGACGCCCGCACCAAGGCGCGGATGCAGGGCTTCGAGGGCGAGGCCTGCGGCGAATGCGGCAACTACACGCTGGTGCGCAACGGCACCTGCATGAAGTGCAACACCTGCGGCTCGACGAGCGGGTGTAGCTGAGCGGGACATGAGGTTCGGGGGCGGGTGCGCTCGCCCCGGACGCGGATCGGACACACAGGCAATGACATGGTCGGGCAGTGAACGTACCATCCGATCCGCGACACTGACAGGGGGCTCACGGGCCCCCTTTTTTTGCTCACTCCTTTGCCTGACCGGGACTATTCCCCGTACCGCGCGATCCGCGCCACGATCCGCAGGCCGATCATCGGGCCGACGAGGCCGGGAAAGCCGGTGACGCCGAAATCATGCCGGTCGACCTGGCCGGTCAGCAGCACGGTGAGGCGAGTGAGGTCCGCCGCGTCGGTGCCGCGCTGACGGTAAAGGCCGGCGTCGAGCGTCACCTTGCGGGTGGTGCCGCGCACCGTGAGCAACCCTTCGACCCGCGCCTTGCCCAGCGTGCCGGTGATGGCGGTGGAGCGGAAGGTGATCGAGGGGTGGCGCGCGGTGTCGAGGCCCTGCGGCCCCTTCATCGCCTGCGTGGCGAGGAAGAAGCCCGCGCGCGCGCCGCTGGCGTCGAGGGTGACGGTGACGCGGCTTTGGCCCGGGTTCGCGAGGTCGAGCACCATGTCGGCGGAGGCGACCGGCATGGTGCCGCGCCCGGCGTTCCCGGCGAGGCTGTAGGTAAAGCCCACCACCGAGCGGTCGGTGTCGAGCCGGTAGGGCGCGGGCGCGGCGAGGGCCTGCGCGGCGATGAGAAGGGCGGCGAGGGCGAGGCGGATCATGCGCGCCTTATACGCGCGGCGGGGGGCGGGCGGTGGTCACATCTGCTCGACTGCCCAGGTGCCTGGACGGGCACCGGGACCGCCCGAGAGGCGCCACTCGGCGGGCGGCGCGCTGCGGTCGCGGCGGCGGGCGAGGTGCCACCGGTCGGCCTGCGCGAGGTGGTCGGGGGCCATGTGCCAGCGGCTCTCGACCCCCGGCGCGCCGCCCTCGCCCGGTGTCAGGATCAGCCCGAGCGGGGGCCGCGCTGCGCGGCTGCTGCCCTCCTCGGCGGCGAGGTGCAGGCGGCGCACGGGGGTGAGGCCGGGGGCGGCGGGCAGGTCGGCCACCACCAGCGGCACCGCGCCGCTGCGCAGCGCCTCCTCCATGCACGAAAGCAGGTCGGGGCGGTGGTCGGGGGTGACAAAGATCAGCCGCCCCGGCTCGGCCCATGGGGCGATACCGCAGGGATCGGGGCGGTCGGTGGCCCAGGCCGGCGCGATCCACAGCACCGGCCCCGACAGCGCGCCCGCCACCAGCATCGCCCATGTGTGCCGCGCCGCCCCGCAGCCCTCGTGCAGCCGCCCGGGGGCGAGGGCGAGGGGGCCCGCGATGGCGCGGGCCGGGTGCAGGGGGCGGGCGAGGGCGGTCATGGTGGGAGGATAAAATGTTCTTGTTATGTTCGCAAGGGGCGAAGACCGGCACGCGAACGGCCCGGTGCGCGGGGGCGCACCGGGCCGGGTGACAGGCACGGATCGCGGATCAGAAATTCAGCTTGATCCCGGCGGTCGCCGCGTATTGCTCGGAATTGTCGGAAAAGCCGCCGTTGACGTTGATGAAGATCGCACTGTTGGCGCTGAGTTCCGCACCGGCCTCCAGCCGGACATCGAGGCGCAGGTCGTCCCGCGACGAGATCGGCGCCCGCGACGCGCCGCCGTTGAGCGCGACCTGTTGCGACGTGCCGCTGAAATTGCCGGTTCCGGAGATCTCGATCGCGCTGTAATAGCGGTTGCCCTGCTGAAGCTTCTCGACCATCGCGCGGACACCGAGCCGTCCATAGCCGGTACCCTCGTCGAAATCGTCGACCTGCACGCCGTTGTTGCTCTCGGTGTAGCCGTCCACGGAGTGATGCTCGTATCCCAGCGCCGCGAACGGGGTCACGAAAAGCGCGGCACCGCTGCCGGGTCCCTTGCCCAGCGGCATCGGCCCGTTGCGATAGCCGACCTCGGCCTCGACGCTGTAGGATTCGCCGTCGGGGTCGCCGACAAAGGCTGTCGTGCCCGTCACCCGGCGGTTCTCGAAATCGTGCCAGGCGTATTGGGCGTTGCCCTGCACGTAGAGACCATCGGGCCGCGCGTAGGCGGCATAGACTTGCAGGGTGGTGGCGTCGGTTTCGAGCGACGAGCGTGAATTCTTCTGATCGGCGCCAAGCTCGTCATGCCCGATCGAGAGCCCGAAGCGGGTCGTGCCCGAGGCGAGGTCGCGGGTATGATCGGCCCCCACGATGAAGCCGTAACCGTCGTAATCGAGGCCGACATTGCTGCCGAACGCGTCGTAATCGCCGCTATAGCCCGAGACCATGGCATAGCCCCGTACCCCGGCCATGTTGAACATGTCCTCGGCCACCTGCGCGTCCTGCGTCACCGTTTCCTCGCCCGGGTTCAGGATCGCGCCGGGCCCGAAGGCGAGCCGCCGCACCTGCGCGCGGTGGTTCTCCATGATTACGGTGGTGCTGTCGCGATACTGGTTGAGCGGAAGCATGCCACCGCCGCCCTGCGCCGCGACCGTCAGGCATTGCAGCAGCACCGCCGAGAACGCCGTCGCCGTGTCACCGCCGTCGCGCAGCTCGTTGAGGCTGGCGGCGCAGCCATTGGGCGTCGCGAGGGCGAGGTCGATGTAATCCGCCTCGGTCGACCCGTCGGCAGCCGTGACGGAGCCGAACGGGGCGGTGGTGAAGGAGGTGCCGTCCTGCACAAAGGCGGTGGTGCCGTCGGTCCCGATCGCGGTGGTGCCGATGTTGTCCTCGAAATCGGCATCCACGATCGAGATCAGGTTGATGCCGTTGGCGTTGAGATCGCCGGAGATGCTGCCGAAGGTCAGGGCGGCGTTGCCGTCGTCGCGGTCCTCGTCGGTGACGAGGATCACGGTGGTGCTGGTTCCGGCGGTGATCGGATAGGTGTTGAGGATGAAGTCGATGGCGGAAAACCCGTCCTCGAAACCGCCATCCAGCACGAGGTTGCCGGTTGCGGTAGAGAAGTCGGCGGCAGACCCGAGGAGCGCGCCGCCCACGTCGAGCGACCGCCCGAGATTGTCGGCACCGAAATCGCCCCCGATGCCGTTGCCGAACCCGGTGAGGCCGAAATTCACGGTCGAGAAGCCCGCGCCGGTGAGGGCGGTGTCGATATCGGCCGCAAAGTTGCCGAGGAAGGTTTGCTCGCCGCTCATGGACCCCGATTCGTCCACGGCGAAGATGAGGTTCGCGGTCGATTGCGCCTGACCCTGGGTTCCGATCGCCACGATTGCGGTGATGCTGCTGGCGAGAATAAACGCGCTGCGCTGGTGTTTCATGGAAGGCCCCTCCCCGGAAAATTATAAAGAATTCAACACACTCGACACGGCAGCCACACCAGGCGAGCCGCCTGAATCATACCCACATCACAAAGAGTAAGTTTTTCGTGAGCATCCGGTCAAGAAATTGCGGCACGCAAAATAACGCGTCCGCATGTGTTGCGGCGCGGTCACATCCCTTGGCGACAGGGCGAAAAGCGCCCCCGGGGCCTCCCCGGGGGGCCGGGCGCGGGCTCAGCCGCGGTTCATGCGGTTCTCGATCAGCTCGTCGACCACCGACGGGTCGGCCAGTGTCGAGGTGTCGCCGAGCGCGCCGTAATCGTCCTCGGCGATCTTGCGCAGGATGCGGCGCATGATCTTGCCCGAGCGGGTTTTCGGCAGGCCCGGCGCCCATTGGATCAGGTCGGGCTTGGCGATCGGGCCGATCTCGGTGCGGACCCAGGCTTCCAGTTCCTTGCGCAACGCCTCGGTCGGCTCCACCCCGTTCATCAGGGTGACGTAGGCGTAGATCCCCTGACCCTTGATGCTGTGCGGATAGCCCACCACCGCCGCCTCGGCGACCTTGGCATGGGCGACGAGGGCGCTCTCGACCTCCGCCGTGCCCATGCGGTGCCCCGACACGTTGATCACGTCATCGACTCGGCCGGTGATCCAGTAATAGCCGTCGGCGTCGCGCTTGCAGCCGTCGCCGGAGAAGTAATAGCCCTTGTATTGCTGGAAATACGTCGCCTCGAACCGCTCGTGATCGCCCCAGACGGTGCGCATCTGGCCGGGCCAGCTATCCTTGAGGGCGAGCACGCCGGAGGCTTCGGTATCGGTGATTTCCTTACCCGATTCCGGCTCGAGAACGGCGGGCTCCACCCCGAAGAACGGCAGCGTGGCGCTGCCGGGCTTGGTCGGGATGGCGCCGGGCAGGGGGGTCAGCAGGTGGCCGCCGGTTTCGGTCTGCCACCAGGTGTCGACGATCGGGCAGCGGCCCTGACCGACGTTGTCGTTGTACCAGGTCCACGCCTCGGGGTTGATCGGCTCGCCCACGGTGCCCAGCACCTTGAGCGACGAGAGATCGCAGCGGCTGACATATTCGGTGCCTTGGCCCATCAGCGCGCGGATCGCGGTGGGGGCGGTGTAGAACTGGTTGACCTTGTGTTTCTCGCAGACCTGCCAGAAGCGGCTTGCGTCGGGATAGGTCGGCACACCCTCGAACATCAGGGTGGTCGCGCCGTTGGCCAGCGGGCCGTAGACGATATAGCTGTGGCCGGTGACCCAGCCGACATCGGCGGTGCACCAGAACACGTCGCCCTCGTGGTAGTCGAACACCAGTTCCTGCGTCATCGCGGCATAGACGAGGTAGCCGCCGGAGGTGTGGACCACGCCCTTGGGCTGCCCGGTGGAGCCGGAGGTGTAGAGGATGAACAGCGGATCTTCGGCGCCCATCTCCTCGGGCGGGCAATCGGGGCTGACCTTTTCGGCCTCTTCATGCCACCAGAAATCGAGATCGCGCCGCCACGCCACCTGCCCGCCGGTGCGGCGCACCACGAGCGCCTTGACGTCGCGCGTGTCGTGCAGCAGCGCCTGGTTGACATTGTCCTTGAGCTTGGTCGCGCGGCCGCCGCGCGGCGCCTCGTCGGCGGTGATCACCACCTTGGCGTCGCAGCCGTTGACGCGCGCGCCGAGCGCGTCGGGCGAGAATCCGGCGAACACCACCGAGTGAATCGCCCCGATCCGCGCGCAGGCGAGCATCGCATAGGCGGCCTCGGGGATCATCGGCAGGTAGATCACGACGCGGTCGCCCTTGCCAACCCCGAGGGCCTTCAGCACGTTGGCCATCTTGCAGGTCTGCGCGTGCAACTCCTTGTAAGAGATGTGCAGCGCCTCGTCGCCGGGCTCGTCCGGCTCCCAGATGATCGCGGTCTGATCGCCGCGTTCCGCCAGATGGCGGTCGATGCAGTTGGCGGCGACGTTGAGCGTGCCGTCCTCGAACCACTTGATCGAGACGCTGCCAAAGTCGAAATTCACGTCCTTGACGCGGCTGTAGGGCCTGATCCAGTCGAGGCGCTGGCCGTGCTCGCGCCAGAACGCCTCGGGATCATTCACCGAGGCGGCATACATTTCCTTGTATTTCGCGGCGTCGATATGGGCATTCGCGGCAAAATCCGCACTCGGGGCGTAGGTCTGATCGGACATGATGGCTCCTCCTCGCTGATGCGGTTGGATCGAAGATGACAACCGCCCCGCTGTCAACAGGGAGAACGACGGCGGGGCGGGCGCGTGGGTCTCAGATGGCCAGGTATTCGCTGCGCAACTCTTCGTTTTCAAGCACTTCGGCGGCGGTGCCGTCGAACACGATCCCGCCGGTGTCGAGGATCACGGCGCGGTCCGCGAGTTCCAGCGCGCGCACCGCGTTCTGTTCGACGATGACGGTGGTGATGCCCTGCTCCTTGATGATGCGCAGGGTTTTCTCGATCTCGTCAACGATCACCGGGGCAAGGCCCTCGTAGGGCTCATCCAGCAGCAGCACCTTGATGTCGCGCGCCAGCGCACGGGCCACGGCGAGCATCTGCTGTTCGCCGCCCGAGAGCGTCGTGCCCTCCTGCTTGCGGCGCTCGCGCAGGCGCGGGAACAGCTCGTAGAGGCGCTCGATGGACCAGCCGACCGGCGGGGCGATCTGCGCGAGTTGCAGGTTTTCCTCGACGGTGAGGCCGGAGATGATGCAGCGATCCTCGGGCACGAGGCCGATGCCCGCCGCCGACGCCTCGTGGCTCCTCATGCTGTGGAGCGGTTGATGGTCGAGCCAGATTTCGCCGTGCCGCAACTCGGGGCTGTCCATGCGGGCGATGGAGCGCAGGGTGGTGGTCTTGCCCGCGCCGTTGCGGCCCAGAAGAGCCAGGATCTCGCCCTCGTGGACGTTGAAGCTGATGTTCTGGACGATGTAGCTCTCGCCGTAATAGCTCTCCATGTTCCACACGGAGAGAAAGGCGGGGGCGGTTTCGGCGTGGCTCACGCCCTTTGAAAAGTCCGGCTTGACGTTCATGGTGCGCGCTCCTCGTCAGGCGCTCTCGCCAAGATACGCTTCGCGCACCTTGGGATGGCCCTTGATGTTTTCGGGGGTGTCCTCGACCAGCGGGCTGCCCTGCGCCAGCACGGTGATCCGCTCGGCGAGGGAGAACACGACATGCATGTCGTGCTCGATGATCGCGATGGTGATGTCGCGCTCGTCCTTGATCTGTTTCAGCAGGTCGATGGTGTTGTTGGTGTCGGCGCGCGCCATGCCCGCCGTCGGCTCGTCGAGCAGAAGCAGCCTGGGCTCCTGCGCGAGGCACATGCCGATTTCCAGCCGCCGCTTGTTGCCGCGCGACATCGACGCCGAGTGCGCGTGGCGCTGTTCGGCGAGGCCGAGATGCTCCAGCATCGTTTCGGCCTGATCGACGATCTCGGCCTCGTTGACCGAGTTCTCGTAGGCGTGCATGCGGAACACCCCGTCGCGCCGCGCGAAGATCGGGATCATCATGTTTTCCAGCACGCTGAGATCGCCGAAGATTTCCGGCGTCTGGAACACCCGGGAAATGCCCATCTGGTTGATCTCGTAGGGCTTGCGCCCCAGCACCGACTGGCCCTGGAACATGACCGAGCCGGTATCCGGGATCAGCTTGCCGATCAGGACGTTGAGCAGGGTGGACTTGCCCGCGCCGTTGGGGCCGATGATGGCGTGGCAACTGTTCTCGGCGACGCTGAGATTGACGTCACCGAGCGCCTGCAACCCGCCGAAGCGCTTGTTGACGTTCTTGACTTCGAGAATGCCCATGTCGTGCGCTCCTTATTCGGCGGGGGTGGATTGAGAGGCCTTTTCGGCCTCGCGGGTCTTCTTGCTGCGGAACAGGCGCGCGATACGCTGCCCGCCCTCGACGAGACCGCCCGGCAGGAAGATCACCACCAGCACGAAGATCATGCCCAGCGTCAGGTGCCAGCCCTTGCCCACGAACGGGTGGATGAGGGCGACAACCGCATCCTCCATCCCGTCGGGCAGGAAGGCGAACCACTGGTGCAGGACATTGTCGTTGATCTTGGAGACGATGTTTTCCATGTACTTGATGAGACCCGCGCCCAGCACCGGCCCGATCAGCGTGCCCGCTCCGCCGAGAATCGTCATCAGCACCACCTCGCCGGAGGCCGTCCAGAACATGCGCTCTGCCCCCGCGAGCGGGTCCATGGCCGCCAGCAGGCCGCCTGCGAGCCCGGCATACATGCCCGAGATCACGAACGCCGCGAGCGCGTAGGGTTTGGCGTTGAGGCCGGTATAGGTCATGCGGGTGTTGTTGGACTTGATCGCCCGCAGCATCATCCCGAAGGGCGAGCGGAACAGCCGGATCGCGAAGTAGAAGGCGACCAGCATGATGAGGGCGCACAGGTAATACCCGACGTTGAAGGTAAACGACCACCCGCCCAGCTCCAGCTCGTAACTGGCGCGGACCGACAGGCCGAAGATATGCGGCATGTCGGGCAGCCCCTCGCGATGGAACATCTGCAGGTCATTGCTGTAGACCTGCAGGCCCGTCTCGCCATTGGTGAGGTTGAACTTGGGGTTCGACAGCACCGAATAGGCCAGGGCAAAGGACATCTGCGCAAAGGCCAGCGTCAGGATCGCAAAGTAGATCCCCGACCGGCGCAGCGAGATGTAGCCGATCAGCACCGAAAAGATCGCCGCGATGATCACCGCAAAGGCGATGGCCGGCACCACGTTGTAGGTGAACAGCTTGAACATCCAGACCGCGGCGTAGGAGCCCACGCCGAGAAAGGCCGCGTGCCCGAAGCTGAGATAGCCGGTGAGGCCGAAGAGGATGTTGAAGCCGATCGCGAAGATGCCGTAGATCGCGAATCGCTGGAGCAGGTCAGGGTAGCCCGCGTTGAACTGTGCCATGCCGCTGCCTTCGGGGAACGGGTTGAGCAGGAACGGTGCCAGCAGCGTGATCGCGATGACGACGAGGAAGAGAAGCGCGTCTTTCTTGTACAGTCCAAACATGGGGTCACTCCTCCATCACGCCTTTGCGTCCCATCAGACCGCGCGGGCGGGTCAGCAGGACGACGATGGCGACAAGGTATATGATAACCTGGTTGATGCCGGGGATGGTGGTGGTGGCCCAGGTTGTCGAGGCAAAGCTTTCGAGGATGCCCAGCAGGAACCCGGCGAGCACGGCGCCGGGCAGGCTGCCCATGCCGCCGACGACGACCACCACGAAGCTGAGCACGAGGAAATCCATGCCCATGTGATAGTTGGGCGGGTTGATCGGGGTGTACATCACCCCCGCCAGCCCGGCCACCCCCGCGGCGATGCCGAACATGATGGTGAACCGGCGGTCGATATTGATGCCAAGAAGCTGCACCGTCTCGCGATCGGCCATGCCGGCGCGCACCACCATGCCGAAGGTGGTGAATTGCAGGAAGGCGAACACCGCGCCGATGATCACCGCCGCGAAGGCGAAATAGACCATGCGCCAGAGTGGGTAGACGATCTCGTTGACCTCGAAGCCGATCATCACGCCCAGGTCGATACTGCCCGACAGCGCATCGGGGGCCGGGGTGGGGATCGGGTTGGCACCGAAGAAATACTTGATGATTTCCTGAAGCACGATGGCCAGACCGAAGGTCACCAGGATCTGATCGGCGTGGGGGCGCTTGTAGAAATGCTTGATCAGGCCGCGCTCCATCGCGAAGCCGACAGCGACCATGACGGGGATTGCGAACAGGATCGACAGCGGCACCGACCATTCGATGATCCCGCCGCCGATCTCGGGGCCGAACCAGTCCATGATATAGGGCTTCTCGACCTTCAGCGGGTTGCCGAGGAAATCGGTCTGGCTCTCGTCTATGACCGTGTGGCTGAGCGACAGGAACTTTTGCAACGTGACCGCGCAGAACGCGCCGATCATGAAGAGCGCACCATGCGCGAAGTTGACCACGCCGAGCGTGCCGAAGATCAGGGTCAGGCCCAGCGCGATCAGCGCGTAGGCAGACCCCTTGTCGAGCCCGTTGAGGATTTGCAGAAGAATGACGTCCATCGGTCCCACCTATGGGTTGAAAGCGCGCCGCAGATCGCTGTCGGGCTGCGGCGCGGGTCCGGTCGCGCGCGGTTGCGCGACCGGAGGTCTTTTTCGAGAAGGTTCAGGCGCCCGGGTTGCACTCGCCCAGGGATGCGTCCTTGCCGCCGAACATCGGGTGATCCGGTGCGTACATCACCTGATCGGTCGGCGTGACCTCGACGATTTCCAGCGTGTCGTACTGGTTGGTCGGGTTCTGTGCGCCCCGCACGACGAGCACGTCCTTGAAGCACTGGTGATCGTCGGCGCGATACAGCGTCGGGCCGTTGCCCAGGCCGTCGAACTCGAAGCCTTCGAGGGCCTCGCCGACGCCGCAGGGGTTGAACGTGCCGGCACGCTGGCAGGCATCGGCATAGAGCAGCACCTGCGCGTAGCAGGTCTGTGCCGAGTTCGACGGCGGCTTGCCGTACTTCTCGCCGAAGGACTTGACGAACGCCTTGGAGCCCTCGTTGTCGAGCTGCCAGTTATAGTTCATCGAGCCCAGCACGCCCTTGATGTTCTCGCCGGCACCGGCGGCCATCAGTTCGGAATAGAGCGGCACGACGATCTTGAAGTCCTTGCCGTTGGCCATCTTGTCGAGCAGGCCGAACTGCACCGCGTTGGTCAGCGAGTTGACCATGTTACCGCCGTAGTGGTTGAGCACCAGCACGTCGGCACCCGAGTTCAGGACCGGCGCGATGTAGGACGAGAAATCGGTCGCCGCGAGCGGCGTCTTGACCGCGTTCACGGTCTCCCAGCCCATCGCCTCGGTCGCCGCCTTGATCGATTCCTCCTGGGTCCAGCCCCAGGTGTAGTCGGCGGTCAGGTGGTAGGCGCGGCGATCCTCGCCGAACTCCTTGGCCAGCACCGGCGCAAGAGCGGCGGCCGACATGTAGGCGTTGAAGAAGTGGCGGAAGCCGTTTGCCTTGCGGTCCTTGCCGGTGGTGTCGTTGGAGTGCGTCAGGCCGGCCATGAAGATGACGCCCGCATCCTGGCACAGGCCCTGAACCGCGACGGCGACGCCCGAGGACGAGCCGCCGTTGATCATGATGGCGCCGTCCTTTTCGATCATCGACTTGGCGCTGGCGCGGGCGGCGTCGGACTTGGTCTGCGTGTCGCCGGTGACGAAGTCGACCTTCTTGCCGAGGATGCCGTTGCCCTTGAGGGCCTTGGACGTGAACGTGTTGAGGCAGCCGCCGTCGCCCTCGCCGTTGAGGTGCTCGACCGCGAGCCGCTGCGCGAGAAGCTCGTCATTGCCCTCGTCGGCATAGGGTCCGGTCTGCGGCACGTTGAAGCCGAGCGTGACCGTGCTGCCCGTGGGTTCGTTGGTGTAGGCTGCGGCGCTCGACGCGGTGAAGATCGTCGGCAGTGCGACACCGGCGCCCGCGATGGCACTGGTCTTGAGCACACCGCGACGGGTGAAGTTCGATTTGGACATGGAATCCTCCCATTATGATCCTTGTGGGGCATGCTCCTCCGCATGGCCCCGGGCGCAGGGCAAACCTGCACGCCTCGATTATGGGGGGTCGGCAGAAAATTTCGCAACAAGCGCCTTTATGGAAACATTTATTTTGTAAAAAAATCGACATCCTCGTCCATCATGTTGTAAAGAAGTTATCACGCAGGTGCAGCAAGTCCAGCGCGAAGCGGGGAAAAAGCCCATGTCCGAACGGTTCATGATCGGCACACGCATCCGTGAGAGGCGGGTGCTCGCCGGGATACGGCAGACCGACCTGGCCAAGCGGGTGGGAATCTCGCCCTCCTACCTCAATCTGATCGAGCATAACCGCCGCAGAATCGGCGGCAAGACGTTGTTGCGGCTGGCGGACGCGCTCGATGTCGAGCCGTCGCTGCTGAGCGAGGGCGCGGCGGCGACGCTGGTGTCGGGGCTGCGCGAGGCGGCAGGGGCGGCGGACGATGCCGCGCCCGAGCGCGACCGCGCCGAGGAATTCGCCGAGCGCTTTCCCGGCTGGGCGGGGCTGGTCACCGGGCTCTACCGCCGCAACCAGGAGATGGAGCGCACCATCGAGACGCTGACCGACCGGCTGGCGCACGACCCGTTCCTCGCGGATTCGCTGCACGAGGTGATCTCGGCGGTGACCGCGATCCGCTCGACCTCGTCGATTCTGGTGGACACCGAGGAGCTGGAGCCCGAGTGGACCGCGCGCTTTCACCGCAACATCAACGAGGACAGCGCCCGCCTGACCGAGGGCGCGCAGGCGCTGGTCAAGTATCTGGAGGGCGCGCCCAACCGCGATGCCGAGGTTCAGTCGCCGCAGGACGAGATGCACGCGGTGCTGGCGGCGCGCGGCTTTCACTTCGCCGAACTGGAGCGCGAGGTGGCGGGGCCGCAGGCGGTGGCGCGGCTGGTGCGCGACGAGGCCGGGCGCGGGCTGTCGGGGCCGGCCCAGACGCTGCTGGGCGCGGTGCTGACCCGCTACCTTGAGGACGCGCGCGCCCTGCCGATGGCCACCTTTCTCGCGCGCCTGCGCACGCTGGGCCCGAACCCCGCAGGCCTGGCCGAGGCCACCGGCGCGGGGCTGGCGCAGGTGTTCCGGCGGCTGGCGGCGATGCCCGGGTCCGAGGCCGGGCCGGTCGGGCTGGTGATCTGCGATGCCTCCGGCACGCTGATCTTCCGCAAGCCGATCGAGGGATTCGCGATGCCGCGGCTGGCGGGGGCCTGCGCGCTCTGGCCGCTCTACCGGGCGCTGGCGCAGCCGCTGGCACCGCTGCGCCGCCGCGTGCGGCAGGCCGGGCGCGGCGGCGAGGTGGTCGAGGCGCTGGCGGTGGCCGGCCCGGAGGGGCCGGTCGGGTTCGACCGGCCCGTGCCGGTGCGCGCGCATATGCTGCTCCTGCCCGATCCGGGCGGGGCGGCGGGCGCGCCGGAGGAGATCGGCGTGAGCTGCCGCATTTGCCCGCTGGCCGACTGCGCAGCCCGGCGCGAGCCGTCGATCCTGGCAGAGGGCTTCTGACAGAGGGCTTTTGACAGTGCGGGCGAATTTGGGAATAGTTGCGCGGTGGCGGCATGTGCCGTCTCATCGGAGGGGAGGCCGATGGCATGGGAAAGACGGTCCTGCTGATCGAGGACGAACCGAACATCATCGAGGCGGTGAGCTTCATCCTGTCGCGCGACGGCTGGGATGTGAAAACCCATGCCAACGGCCATGACGCGATGGACGCGGTGCGGCGGCGCGCGCCGGATCTCATCATTCTCGACGTGATGCTGCCGGGCAAGAGCGGCTACGACATCCTGTCGGAGATCCGCGCCGATGCCGATTTCGCCACCGTGCCGGTGCTGATGCTGACCGCCCGCGGCCAGACCCGCGACCGCGAGATGGCCGAGCGCGCCGGCGCCAGCCGCTACATGACCAAGCCGTTCTCCAACGCCGACGTTCTCGACGCGGTGCGCGCGCTGGCGGGGACATGAGCCCCGAGCGCGTTTCGGTCTTTCTCGCACGGCGCAGCTATCGCCGCCGCCGGATGGCCGATGCCGCGCGCCTGCTGCCGCTGGCGGGCGGAGTCCTGCTCTGCGTGCCGCTGCTGTGGCAGGGGGCCGGTGGCGGTGCCCGCACGGTGGCGGCGCTGATCTACGTGTTCGGTCTCTGGGCGGCGCTGGTCGTGGTCTCGGCGCTGGTGTCGCGGCACCTGCGGGGCAACGAGGACGAGGCCGGCAGGGCGGATGACGGCGGCACGAAGGGAGACGGCGGGGGGATGGAATGACCGTTCTCAACATCCTCGTGCTGGTCTGTCTGCTCTACGTGGTGCTGCTCTTCGGGGTGGCGTTCGGTGCCGATCGCGCCGCGCGGCAGGGGCGGGTGCGGTGGCTGCGCTCGCCCGTCGTCTACACGCTGTCGCTGTCGATCTACTGCACCGCCTGGACATTCTACGGCGCGGTGGGGTTTGCCGCGCGCTCCGGGCTGGAATTTGTCACCATCTACCTCGGTCCGACGCTGGTGATGATCGGCTGGTGGTGGACGCTGCGCCGCCTGGTGCGGGTGGGGCGCAGCCAGCGCATCACCTCGATCGCCGACCTGATCTCGTCGCGCTACGGCAAGTCCAACCTGCTGGCGGTGCTGGTCACCGTGCTCGCGGTGATCGGCACCACGCCCTATATCGCGCTGCAACTGCAATCGGTGACGCTGTCGTTTTCGGCCTTCGCCGCCTTTGCCGAACCGGGCGCGCCCGCCGCGCCGCTGGCGGACATGCAATCCACCGCGCTGTGGGTGGCGGCGGGGCTGGCGGTGTTCACCATCCTCTTTGGCACCCGTAACCTCGACGCCAACGAGCGCCATCACGGCGTGGTCATGGCGATCGCGATGGAGGCGGTGGTCAAGCTCTGCGCGCTGCTGGCGGTGGGGGTGTTCGTGGTCTGGGGGCTGGCGGGGGGCGTCGGTGCCATGCTCGACCGGATCGAGGCGTCCGAGATATCGCGCTTCGATGTCTCCGCCGGGCGCTGGGTGGGGCTGACCATGCTGTCGGCGATGGCGTTCCTGTGCCTGCCGCGGATGTTCCAGGTGATGGTGGTCGAGAACGAGGACGAGGACCACCTGCGCACCGCCGCCTGGGCGTTCCCCGGCTACCTGATGCTGATGAGCCTGTTCGTCGTGCCGATCGCGGTGATCGGGCTCGACGTGATGCCCGCAGGCACCAACCCGGACCTCTTCGTGCTGACGGTGCCGCTGATGGAGGGGCGCGACGGGCTGGCGATCCTGTCATTTCTCGGCGGCTTTTCCAGCGCCACCTCGATGGTGATCGTGGCCGCGATCGCGCTGTCGACGATGGTGTCCAACCATGTCGTCATGCCGATCTGGCTGCACTATTCGGGCGGCGCGGCGATGGTGTCGGGCGACGTGCGCAACGTCGCGCTGACGGCGCGGCGGATCAGCATCATCGGCGTGCTGTTCCTCGGCTATATCTATTTCCGCATTTCCGGCGGCGGCACGGCGCTGGCGGCGATGGGGCTGATCGCCTTCGTCGGCGTGGCACAGTTCCTGCCCGCATTGATGGGCGGCCTGTTCTGGCGCGGGGCGACGCGCACGGGCGCGCTCGCCGGGCTGTGCGCGGGGGCGGCGGTCTGGCTCTACTGCCTGTTTTTGCCGAGCTTCGGCCCGGCGGTGTTCATGTCCGAGGCGCTGCACGCGGCGGGGCCGTGGGGCATCGGCTGGCTGCGGCCCTACGCGCTCTTCGGGGCCGAGGGGATGGACCCGGTCCTGCACGCGCTGATGTGGTCGCTGCTGCTGAATTCGGGCGCGTTCCTGCTCGGTTCGCTGCTGAGCTTTCCGCAGCCGCTGGAACGGTTGCAGGGGGCGCAATTCGTCAACGTCTTTGACCATTCCGGCACCCCGGGGGGCTGGTCGGGCGGCATGGCCCAAAGCGAGGATCTGCTGATCATGGCGCAGCGCATCATGGGCGCGCGCGAGGCGCAGGCGCTGTTTTCGGCGGCCGCCGGGCGGCAGGGGGTGGCGGGCTATCTGCCCGAGCCGAGCCCCGATTTCCTGCAGGAGCTTGAACGTGTCCTCGCCGGATCGGTGGGGGCGGCGACGGCGCACGCGATGATCGCGCAGATCGTCGGCGGGGCGGCGGTCTCGGTGCGCGACCTGATGGCGGTGGCCGACGAGACCGCGCAGATCATGGAATATTCCAGCCAGTTGGAGGCCAAGAGCCAGGAACTGGCGCGCACCGCCCGGCAATTGCGGCAGGCCAACGAGAAGCTCACCCAGATATCGGTGCAGAAGGACGGCTTCCTGTCGCAGATCAGCCACGAGCTGCGCACGCCGATGACCTCGATCCGGGCGTTCTCCGAAATCCTGCGCGACACCGACGATCTCAGCGCCGGGGACAAGCACAAATACGCCGCCATCATCCATGACGAGACCGTGCGGCTCACCCGGCTGCTCGACGATCTGCTCGACCTCAGCGTGCTGGAGAACGGGCAAGTCGATCTCAACGTGCAGTCCGGCACGCTGGAAGCGCTGATCGACCGGGCGGTGCGCGCCGCGGGCGGCGAAAGCGAGCATTTCACCGTGCGCCGCGACCGCGAGGCCGAACAGGTCGGTCTCAGCACCGATCTCGACCGGTTGGCGCAGGTGTTCATCAACCTGGTCAGCAACGCCCGCAAGTATTGCGATGCCGACCCGGCGGTGCTGTCGATCCGCCCGGCGGTGAGCGGCGATCATCTGGTGGTGGATTTCACCGACAATGGCGGCGGCATCCCGACCGAGATGCAGGCGGTGATCTTCGAGAAATTCTCGCGCATCGGCGAGACCAAGGCCGGGGGGGCGGGGCTGGGTCTTGCCATCTGCCGCGAGATCATGGCGCGGCTGGGGGGCAGCGTATCCTACCTGCCGGGGCAGACGGGGGCGGCGTTCCGGGTGAGCCTGCCGCTGCCGGGGCGGATGGCGGCGCAATAGCCCCGCGCGGCGGTTAGCGGAATCGTAACCCGCCGTCCCTAGGGTCGGTGCCGGACACAGAAGGTGGACGGCCCAGCGCAGATGGCACAGCAGCGACAGGCCTCGGTCATACGGCGCAAGACCCGCGCGGCGCGCGAGGGCGCGGATCCGCGGGTGATGTCGCCGGTGCGCGCGCTGCGGCTGGCGCTGGCGCGCGCCGCCGACACGCTCTACGACCTGCCGCTCGTCGTCGCCACGGTGGAACAGCGCCGGGTCGAGGCGGGCGAGGTCGAGGCCGCGCTCGGCACCGACGGGCTCTTTGTGCTGCTCGACGGGGCGGCGGGGGCGCGCGCCGCGATGCGGCTGTGCCCCGGGCTTGTCTCGGCGTTGGTCGAGGTGCAGACCACCGGGCGCGTGCGGCCCGGCGAGGTGCGCCCGCGCGCCCCCACGCGCACCGACGCGGCGATGGTCGCGCCGCTGGTCGACGCGCTGCTCTCGGGGTTCGACGACGGCATGTGCGACGGCAGTGCGGATCATGCGCGGCGCGGTTTCCATTTCGGCGACCGGGTGGAGGATGCGCGCGCATTGTCGCTGCTCATGGTGGTGCCGGAGTTCGATGTCTTCCGGCTGACGGCGGATCTCGGACCGGGGCTGCGCGCCGCGCGGCTCGACCTGCTGCTGCCGCCCGCGCCGGCGCCGCCCGCGCGCGGCGCGGGCGCGCCGCCGCCGGGGGGCACGCACCGGGGCACGCACCGGGGCACGGAGGCGCGCGGCCCCGAGGATCTGGCCACGGTGGCGCTGGCCGCGCCGGTGGCGCTCGACGCGGTGGTGGCCCGCATCCGGCTGCCGCTCAGCGATGCCATGGCGCTTGAGGTCGGTCAGCGGCTGGCGATCGCGAAGGACAGCCTGGGCCGGGTGCGGCTGCTGGGCGCGGGCGGCCATGTGGCGGCGGAGGGACGGCTTGGCCGGCGTGGGGCGTGGCGCGCCCTGCGCCTGTCGGGGGCGGATGCGCAGGACGGCGATGGCCCGGCCCGGCCCGGCACGCCGCCGGGGGCGGGCGGGGTCTCCGGCGGGGCGCGGAAACCACCGCCGGGCGCGCCCGCACAACCGGCGGCCCGACCGGTGGCAGGGCCCGAGACACAGGGGCCGGAGACACAGGGGCGCGAGACGCAGGGGCCCGAGACACAGGGGCCGGAGCGGCCACAGCGGTCGGAGACAGGAGCGCCCCCGGCGCGGGCACCGCAGACGGCGATGCCGGAGGCCGGGCAGGCCGGGCAGGGCGGGGCGGCGGACCCCGCGCACGGCAGCGATCGCAATGGTGCGGCCCCCGTCCCGACCACCGGTTGACCTGCATCAAGGCATATGCTCGCCCCTGCCGCTATGCTCCTGACCGGATGAACACGGTGAAAGACGGGAGGACCCCATGCTCGATACCACCACGTACCGCGATGCGCTGATGCGGCGCCTGCGCCAGCTCGACACAAGGCTGCACGCCATCGAGACCGAGCTTGACGCGCCGCGCGCGCGCGACTGGGAGGAGGCCGCCACCGAACGCGAGGGCGACGAGGTGCTCGAACAACTGGGCCAGGGCGGCGAGGCCGAGATCGCGCGCATTCGCGCCGCGCTCGACCGGCTCCGCAACGGCACCTACGGCACCTGCACGGGCTGCGGCGAGCAGATTTCCGCCGAGCGGCTCGACGTGCTGCCGGAAACGCCGCTTTGCCGACGCTGCGCGGCGGAGATGGCGTGATCCGTTCACAATTCCGTCGCGCGGGCAGGGTACATGTTCACCGCGCGTGGAAAACACGCTAAGGTTGTTGTGCCTGTGGGAGGAAACCAATGACTCATCTCGATGCTGAACTCGACCGTCTCCAGACGCTGATCGGCGCGACCGGTGCCGACGCCCGCTATCGCCACGAGCCGCAATTGCGCCGCGTGATCGCGCGGTTGCGCGACGAGGGCCATGCCGTGCCCGATCGTATCAAGGCGCTGCACACCACCCTGCTGAGCGAGGCGATCGAGGCCGAATTCGACAATATGCCTGTCTGACATAATGTCTGACATAATGCCTGTCTGAATACCTGTTCTGAATACCTGTCGGCTCCGGTGCTCTTGTCGGAGAGCACCTTGGACGCGGCATGATGTTCGTGGCCCCGCGCAGCGGTGCCGCGCGCCTCAGGCCGCGTTGCGGGGCACGTCAAACGGTGCCGCGACCGGCCGCGACGGGCCGTCCGGGGACGGGAACACGCAGCCCTCTTGCGCACAGCCTTTTGACACCGGCGCGTGCCCGGGAAATGACGGCCCCGTGGCCCCGCGCCCCCCCGGAGCGGCGCCACCGGGCCGGGATCACGCCCGGCGGCGGCGGCTGCGGCTGCCCGCGCGTCCGCCCGAGCGGACCTCGTCTCCGGGCTTCGGCGGGGCCTTGTTGAACTTGATCCAGTTGCTGCCATGCGGGTCGTTGTTGGTCAGGAAATTGGCGGCCATGATCGCCTCCATCTCCTTGCCCGCGCGTGGCTTGGTCGAGCCGAGACCGAAAAGCTGGCAGAAGGTCTCATCGTCCATGTCCTCGGGGATCATCAGACCGGCGGCGATGACCTCGGCCTTTTTCGCCTCGATCTCGGCCTGTTTCACCGGCAGCGAGATCGGGTTCATGATGGCGCTGGTCATGCCCGCGCCCATGGCCATCGGCAGGAAGGCGTTGTTGATGCCATGGCGGTTGGGCAGCCCGAAGGAGATATTGGAGGCCCCGCAGGTGGTGTTGACACCCAGCTCCTCGCGCAGGCGCCGCACCAGGGTAAAGACCTGCTGTCCGGCGGTCGCCATGGCGCCGATCGGCATCACCAATGGGTCGACCACGATGTCATGCGCGGGGATGCCGAAATCGGCGGCACGCTCGACGATCTTCTTCGCCACGGCAAAGCGGACGTCGGGATCTTCGGAGATACCCGTGTCGTCGTTGGAGATGGCCACCACCGGCACGTTGTATTTCTTGACCAGCGGCAGCACGTATTCCAGCCGCTCCTCTTCGCCCGTCACCGAATTGAGCAGCGGGCGGCCATGCGCGGCCTGAAGCCCGGCTTCGAGGGCTGCAGGCACCGAACTATCGATGCACAGCGGCAGATCCACCAGCCCCTGCACCAGCTCGACGATGGCCGTCATCAGCGGCGGCTCGGTCTCGTTGGGGTTGGGGTTGGAGTTGTAGACCACGCCCGCGTTGATATCGAGTACGGTGGCCCCGGCGGCGGCCTGCGCCACTGCATCGGATTCCACGGTGGAATAATCGCCCGCCTCAAGCTCGGCGGCGAGCTTCTTGCGGCCGGTGGGGTTGATGCGTTCGCCAATGACGCAGAACGGCTCGTCAAAGCCGATCACGGCGGTCTTCGTCTTGCTCTCGACGATGGTGCGGGTCATGTCTTATCCTTGTTTCGCAGCCGGGGTGCCCGAGGCACCGCCGTTGTCGATCGCCCATTGGGCATTTGTCTTGATCCCGCCCAGCGGGAAGAAATGTACGCGCTCGATCAGGAAATCGGGATTGGCGGCCTTGTGGGCGGCCAGCGCGGCGAGAACCTCTGTCGGCTCGTAGGGCAGCAGAAGCTTGGACACATCCATCGCGCGTTTCTGGAGCACTTTCAAGGACGGACCAACGCCGCAGGCGATCGCGAACTTGATCAGCGTCTGCAACTTCGCGGGCCCGGCAATGCCGATATGGATGGGCATGGTGATGCCCGCCTCCTGCAGCGCGTCGGCCCACTTGATGATCGGCTTCGAATCGAAGGCGAACTGCGTGGCGATGGCCATCTGCGCGTCCGTCGTCTCGGAGAATTTCTGCTTCCAGCGCAGCGCGTCATCCACGTTCCTGCGGCTGCCGTCGGGGTCGATGTCGCGGTTGCCCTCGGGGTGGCCCGCGACGTGCAGCCGCTTGAACCCGGCGCGGCCGAAGGCGTCCGTTTCCAGCAATTGCATGGAGGAATGGAAGTCGCCATGCGGTTTTTCCACGCCCCCGGCGAGCAGCAGCGCCTGATCGACGCCCGCCTCGCCCTGATAGCGGGCGATCCAGTCTTCCAGCGTCGCGCGGTCCTTGATAATGCGAGCCGGGAAATGCGGCATCACCGGATAGCCCTCGCGCGCCACCCGGCGGGCGGTGGCGACCATGTCCTCGATGGGGGTACCCTCGATATGGGCGATGTAGACGCGCGTGCCCGCGGGCAGCAGCTCGCGGAAATCCTCGACCTTCTCGGCGGTGCGCGGCATCACCTCCATCGAGTAGCCCTCGAGAAACGCCTCGACCTGACGGTTCAGGGGGGGCTTGGCAGCGGACGCAGCCTCACGCCTGCGGAAATTCAAAAGAGCCATCGCGGCCTCCCATAGCGAACCGGGGCGCATTCACGCCCAGCCATCATTGCCGATGAGCGCCTTCAGGCGCCCGGTGTCGTAGAGGGTATCGAGCCGATCGGCCTCGCGTTGCGCGACCTCGCCGGGCTCGCCCTCCACCGGGTAGGGATCGCCCTTGCGCCACTGCGCGAGATAGTCGTCGGTTTCCGCCGCGCCGGTCTTCATCGCCGCGCGGTCGATGGCCTGCTCGAACCGCTCGGGCAACTGCACCTTGCTGCCGCGGCGGCCCTTGCCGACGATGACCTGCGCGGGAATGTCGCGCCAGTAAACGATAGTGACATCAACCATGACCGTTTCCACCGATTCCACCGAATCCCTTGTCCCTCGGCTCTTCTAATTCACGCGGGCACCGCGACAGGGCCGGATTTCGACGTAACGGCGACGCACAGCGACGCAGCCAGCGTAGTTGCACCGCGCGCGCCCCGCCACCGCTGCGGACCGGAATAATTCTCAAGATGATGTTGGCGTGGGGCGCCCGGCGCACAGACGAAAACGGGCGGCGCCCCCGGCACCGCCCGCATTGTCCGCGTCGCCCTCGCGTGCGGGCGTGGCTCAGGCTTCGGCTTCCTCGGTGGCCTCGACCTCGGCCTCGGCCTCGTCCGCCTCGTCGTCATCGTCCTGGCTGCGCAGGGCGGAGGGCGCCGAGATGTTGCAGATCACGAAATCGCGGTCGATGGTGGGCTTTGCCCCCGCGGGCAGGTCGACCATCGAGATGGTCAGCGTGTCGCCGATATTCTCCATCTTGGTCAGGTCGACGGTGATCTTCTCGGGGATGTCGCCGGCCGTCACCATGAGTTCGACCTCCGGGCGCACGATGGTCAGCACGCCGCCCTTGCGCAGCGCCGCGCACTCTTCCTCGCCCTCGAAATCGACATGGATGAACAGGTTGATCTTGGTGGTGCGGCGCAGGCGCATCAGATCGACATGCGTCGGCAGGTCCTTGACCACGTCGCGCTGCACGTCGCGGCAGATCACGCGCACGTCCTCGTGGCCATCGACCTTGAGGTTGAACAGCGTCGACTTGAACCGGCCCTTGCGCAGCCGCCGGATCAGCTCGTTATAGGGCATCTGGATGGGCAGCGGGTCCACGTCGCCGCCGAATACGATCCCCGGAACCATGTGCGCGCGGCGCACGGCACGAGCGGCGCCCTTGCCTGTCCCCGTGCGTTCCTGGGCGTGAAGATCAGGAATTTCTCCAGCCATGTTGTCTCTCCTTGGCATAAGGGCGGGGTGCCTCCAAGGCTGTCACCCCGCGTGAAGCCGCGCTGATAGACCACCAAACGGCGCTTGAAAAGGCCCAAAACGACGCGCGCGCGGCTTCTTCCTGGCAAAAATACTCATGCGCCGCGCCGCGCCGACCCCGCGCCCTACGCCCAGTCGCCCGCGAAATCGCGCGGGATCATCAGCACGTCGCGGTCGAGATCGTGCACGTCGCGCCGCCCGCAAAGCCCCATCGATGCGTCAAGCTCGGCCCGGATTATCTCCAGCGCGCGGGTCACGCCCGCCTCGCCCATCGCGCCGAGCCCGTAGGTAAAGGCGCGCCCGATATAGGCGGCCCGCGCGCCCAGGCTCAGCGCCTTGAGCACATCCTGCCCCGAGCGGACGCCGCTGTCGAGATGCACCTCGATGCGGTCGCCCACCGCGTCCATGATCGCGGGCAGGGCGCGGATCGCCGACAACGCCCCGTCAAGCTGCCGCCCGCCATGGTTCGACACGATGATGGCGTCGGCACCGACATTCAGGGCCTCGGCTGCATCGCGCGGATCCATGATCCCCTTGATGATGAGCGGGCCGTCCCACATGCGGCGGAACTGCCGGATCCGGTCCCAGTCGAGCGCCTGATCGAATGCCTCCGCGGTCCACGCCGAGAGCGACGAGGGGTCGGTCACGCCCTTGGCATGGCCCACGATATTGCCGAACGAGCGCCGCTTCGTGCCCAGCATCCCGAGGCCCCAGCGCACCTTGGTCATCATGTCGGCGATGGAGCGCGCGGTGAGCTTGGGCGGGGCCGAGAGGCCGTTCTTGAGGTCCTTGTGGCGCTGCCCGAGCATTTGCAGATCGACGGTGATCATCGCCGCCGAGCAGTTCGCCGCCTTGGCCCGGTCGAACAGGCGCTGCATGAAATCGTCGTCCTTGAGGGTGTAGACCTGGAACCAGAACGGCTTTTCGGTGTTCTCGGCCACGTCCTCGATGGAACAGATCGACATGGTCGAGAGCGTGAAGGGCACGCCGAATTTCTCGGCCGCGCGCGCCGCCTTGATCTCGCCGTCGGCGCATTGCATGCCCGTCAGCCCCACCGGCGCGAGCCCCACCGGCATCGAGACATCCTGCCCGATCATGGTGGAGGCAAGGTTGCGCCCGGTCATGTCGATCGCCACCCGCTGCTTCAGCAACAGCCTGGAGAAATCCGACGTGTTCTCGCGAAAGGTCTGCTCGGTCCAGCTCCCGGATTCCGCGTAGTCGTAGAACATCTTCGGCACGCGGCGGCGGTAGAGGGGTTTGAAATCGTCGATATTGGTGATGACGGGCATGGGCGGCACTCCGAAAATTGGTAAACAGGCTTTACCAACCCCGCCGCGCGCGCGCAATCATCGGCGATGTCGCAGGGGAGAGGGGCGTTCTGGCCTGTGCCTGCCATTCACCTCCCGCCCCGCGCGGAGTCAAGGCGTGCTTGCCCGCCGCCGCGCATCGTCATGCCAGAGGCATACCTTCGGCATGATGCCGCCCCCAATGACCCCACCAGACCACATCACGCCCGGTGCGCGCCCTCCGCCAGCCCGCGCACGAACGCGAGCACCTCGGCCACGGGCCGCCCCCTGGCCATCTCGCCCACGATGGCCGAGCCGACGACGCAGCCATCGGCCACGCCGGCGATGGTCTGCGCGGTTTCGGGGCTGCGGATGCCGAAGCCCACGATCACCGGCAGGTCGGTCTGCGCCTTGATCCGCGCCACCTCGGGGCCCACATCGCCCGCCTCCGCCGCCGCCGCGCCGGTGATGCCGGTGATCGAGACGTAATAGACGAAGCCGGAGGTGTTCTGAAGCACCTTGGGCAGGCGTTTGTCATCGGTGGTGGGGGTCGCCAGCCGGATGAAGTTGAGCCCCGCGTTCGAGGCCGGAATGCACAGTTCGTCATCCTCCTCGGGGGGCAGGTCCACCACGATCAGCCCGTCGATTCCGGCCGCCGTCGCATCGCGCAAGAAACGCTCCACCCCGCGATTGTAGATCGGGTTGTAATAGCCCATCAGCACGATCGGCGTCACATCATCCCCCTCGCGGAACGCGCGCGCCATCGCCAGCGTCTTTTCCAGCGTCATGCCGCCCGCCAGCGCCCGCTGCCCGGCCAGTTGGATGGTCGGGCCGTCGGCCATCGGGTCGGTGAAGGGCACGCCCAGCTCGATGATGTCCACGCCCGCGCCGGGCAGCCCCTTCATCACCTCGAGTGAGGTGTCGGCATCCGGGTCGCCCGCCATGATGTAGGACACGAACGCCTTGCGCCCGGCGGCGCGAAGCTCTGCGAATCTGGCGTCGATACGGGTCATGGAGGTGGCCTCTCAACTGTCACGTTCGCGCGGGTTTGGCGCAATCGGCGGGGAAAATCAATGCCCGGCTTGACGCCGCCCCGCCCGGCCCCGTAGATGCCCCGACCTATGCACCGAAGGGGGCCGCAGATGGGCTTCAAGATGGGAATCGTGGGAATGCCCAACGTGGGCAAGTCCACGCTGTTCAACGCGCTCACGCGCACCGCCGCCGCGCAGGCGGCGAATTTTCCGTTCTGCACGATCGAGCCCAACGTGGGCGAGGTCGCGGTGCCCGATCCCCGGCTCGACAAGCTGGCCGGGATCGCCGGGTCGAAACAGACCATCCCCACCCGCATGACCTTCGTCGATATCGCGGGCCTCGTGAAGGGCGCGAGCCGGGGCGAGGGGCTCGGCAACCAGTTCCTCGCCAATATCCGCGAGGTCGATGCCATCGCCCACGTCCTGCGCTGCTTCGAGGATGGCGACGTCACACATGTCGATGGCCGCGTCGATCCGGTGGCCGATGCCGAGGTGATCGAGACCGAGCTCATGCTCGCCGATCTCGACAGCATCGAGAAGCGCCGCGCCGGGCTGGTGCGCAAATTGAAGGGCGGCGACAAGGAGGCGGTGCAGGCCGACCGCCTGCTGAGCCTGGCCCAGACCGCGCTGGAAGAGGGGCGCCCCGCCCGCACCGTCGAGGTCGATGACGACGACGCCAAGGCGTGGCGCATGCTGCAACTCCTGACCGCCAAGCCGGTGCTTTACGTCTGCAACGTCGATGAGGGCAGCGCCGCGCAGGGCAACGCCCACTCGCAGGCCGTGGCCGCGATGGCCGAGGCGCAGGGCGCGGGATCGGTGGTGATCTCGGCGCAGATCGAAGAGGAGATCGCCCAGCTTTCCCCCGAGGAGGCGGAGATGTTCCTCTCCGAGATGGGGCTCGAAGAGGCCGGTCTCGACCGGCTCATCAAGGCGGGTTACACGCTGCTGCACCTTCAGACCTACTTCACCGTCGGCCCCAAGGAGGCGCGCGCCTGGACCATCCCCGAGGGCACCCCCGCGCCCCGGGCGGCGGGCGTGATCCATGGCGATTTCGAGAAGGGCTTCATCCGCGCCGAAACCATCGCCTACGACGATTTCATCGCCTGCGGCGGCGAGACCCCGGCGAAAGAGGCCGGCAAGATGCGCGCCGAGGGCAAGGGCTACATCGTCCGCGACGGCGACGTGCTGCACTTTCTGTTCAATACCTGAGGGGGCGGGCGGAGCCGAACGGCCCCTGCCCATAGCCCCGGTGCCTTGCACGGTTTGACAGGCCACGCTTTGCCCGCCAAAGTTGCATGACCGTCTGTGAAAGGCTGCGCGGTCATGGTCTGTCTCTTTCGAACCTTCTCATTGGCCTGTGCGGTTGCATTGACAGCCGTCCCGGGCGGCGCGGAGCCTGACGGGACATCCATTCCGTATTGTGGCGAGAACGGGACGCAGGTGCCCGCCGCCTCGGATGTGACAGCCGCCGCGGCCGATCATGGCACCGTGCGCCTCGACCGCGCCGACGGCATCGACCCGTTTCGCTGGCTGGCGCATGGCGTGTTTCAGGACCGGGCCCGCGACCAGTTGGACAATGGCTATGTCATCTCGCTGGAGAAACTGCCCGCGCATGTCCGGCTCTCGGGTCAGCAGCATCAAACCCCGATCCTGCGCCGCTATGCCGAGGTGCCGGGCGGCCCGCCCGCGCATGTCGCCGCGAAACGCGACCGGTGGCTCAAGCGGATGTTCGACGATCCCAAGCTTCAGGTTGCGACCCATGTCACACGCTATGACGACGGGACGGCCTGCGGGCTGATGAATCCCTATCACGACGCCGGCAACCCGATGCCTTTGTGCAAGCCCGGCGGCACCGTGCCGGACAAAACCACATTCAGGGCCGGGATAGACGGGTTGTTCCAGACCTTCCTGCCGGACCTGACGGCGCGGCTGCGCGATGGCGACTACACCCACATCGTCTTCGCCTCGATGGGTTGGAACAACGATCAGCGCGTCTCGATCTGCCGTTATCGCCGGATCATGGACCAGACGGCGCGGGCAATGCCGGGCGACAGCTTTCGCCCGCTGGTGGTCGGCATGACGTGGTCGTCCTCATGGTGGCCTGCAAGCTCGTCCCGGTTCGTAAAGGCGCTCGGGCATATCGGCAGCGTTTTCAACAAGGCCACCGACAGCGACGAGGCGGGCGTGCTGCATGGCAACGTCATCCTCAACCGGCTGATTCCCCATGCCAACCGTGCGGGGCTTCCGGTCGTGGTGCTGGGGCACTCCTTCGGGGCGCGGCTGTCGGGGCGCGCGCTTTTCTCGCGCGACCTGCTGCGCCTCGGGCCCGAGGGTCCGCCCGCCGACCTCGCGGTGTTCCTGCAACCGGCGCACAGCGTCTTTCGCTACGGGGGTGACACGTTCGGCGCACGCGGCAACGAGGGCCACCCGTTCGACAGCTTCCGCACCATGCCGGAGACGCGGGTCGTGGTGACCACCTCGCCCGAGGACACGGCCAACCCGCTCGCAATCTGGTCGCCCTACATGGGCAGTGATCAGGGCTGGCGGGTGGCGGGCAGGCGGGTGTTTCACGACCTGATCCACCGGGTTCCGGACTCCGGGGTGCCGTCGGTCGACGAGATGGCCGAGTGGCCTCCGGGCAAGGTCACCCTCGTCAAGGCGGGCTTCGTCGGAGGGCATGGCGATATCCTCAATCCAGAGGTGGCCCAATTCCTGGCCCGCCTCATCACCGCCCATGCCAGCCGCTGATTCCGGGGCACCGTCACGGTGCCCCCCGTGAACCGTGCGGTTCGCGCGCTGAACCTGCAGGTTCGCCTCGCGCTTCGCCGCATCCCGCGGCGCGTCCATCCCGGCGAGGTCGGTCTGCCCGGGGCGGGATCCGTCCTTCGAGAGCGGCGCCTCGATGCAGGCGGAGCGGCGGCGGCCCTGCACAGCCCTAGCCCGTCGCCACCGCGCGGTCCCGCGTCTCGCGCGGGAACGGCACCAGCCGCCCCTGGTCCTCGTCCCACAGCTTGAGCGTGAAGCTGCGCAGCGCCTCGGGCCAGCGGATCGGCGCGTGGCTTTGCAGGTGTCGCGGCAGGTCACGCTGGCAGCGGCGCAGGTTGTAGGACGGGATCGCCGGATTGTAGTGGTGCAGGTCGTGATAGGCGATGTTGCCGGTGCCGAGATCCCACCACCAGCCCAGGTCGAGCGAACTTGACCCCACCAGTGTGGCGCGGCGGAAATCGAGATCGGGCTTGCGGTCCCAGTAGGTGTCCTCGAAATTGTGCTGAAGATAGACGAGGAATACGCCGATCATCCCCCCGAGCATCGAGGCGGCGAACCACACCGCGAGGCCGGTCAGGCCCAGCCCCGCCCAGATCGCCAGCACCAGCCCGGCGATCATCAGATTGTGCACGACCACCCCGGCTGCGCCCACGTCGGCGGTGTTGCGCGGCCAGCGATAGGCGATGAAATAGGTGAGAAACGCGCCCGCCGGCAGCATCAGCGCCGGGTTGCGGTAGAGCCGGTAGCGTGCCCGCGTCCAGCGGTCGGCCCGCTGCCATTCGCGCAGCGTCATGGTGTGGATCTCGGTGGTCTCGCGGTGATCGAGATTGCCCAGATAGGCGTGGTGCATGTTGTGATTGTATTGCATCACCCGGTAGGGCGTGAACGAGAATACCGACAGCAGGTAGCCCGCCCGGTCGTTGAGCCACTTGGTGGCAAACAGCGAATGGTGCCCGCAATCGTGCTGCAACACATAGAGCCGCACCGAGGCGAAGGCCAGCAGCACGACCGCGGCAGCCGCCACGAGCCACATCTCCGCGCTCCACGCCCAGGCCCCGGCCACCAGCGCCAGGCCATAAACGGCCAGCGTCCCCGAGAGCGACAGCGCTCCGCGCGCACCGCTCTTTTTCGTGTAGGGCTTGAGAAAGGCGCGCATCTCGGCGGTCAGGTCGGTCGCGGTCATGGTCCCCTCCGTTCGCGGCGACACTAGCGAAATTGTATTCGTCCAAAAATTGAATTTCCTGTGACAAAACGCAAGACGCGGGTCGGTCAGGCGGCCTCGGTCGCGATCCCGCGGATGCGCCCGATCATCGCGCGCACGCCGTTGGAGCGCTGCGCCGAGAGATGCGCGTCGAGGCCAAGCCGCGCCAGTTCGGCCTGCGCGTCGACGCGCGTCACCTCACCCACCGGCAGCCCGTTGTAGAGCGCGCGCAGCACCGCGATCAGGCCACGCACGATCATCGCGTCGCTGTCGCCGTCGAAGCGAAAGCGCCCCGCTTCGATCTGCGGATGCAGCCAGACCTGGCTGGCGCAGCCATCGACCTTGGTCGCGGGCACCTTGAGCGCGTCGTCGAGCGGATCCATGCGCCGCCCGTAGTCGATGACATAGCGATAGCGGTCTTCCCAGTCTTCCAGGAAATCGAAGTCGCTCACGATCTCTTCGAATGCCTCGGTGGCCATGCGCCCCTCCTGCGTTTCCCTTCAGAGGTAGGCGCGCGCGGGGTCGAGGTCCAGCCCCCGCTTGCACCTTTTCAAGCCCGCCGCGATAGGGTAGGCGTAGGCCGGTTCTCAACGGGAGTATCGGGCATGAAACGGCGGGTTTTCCTTGGTTTGGCGGCGGCCGGCGTGCTGGCGGGCTGCGGTGGATTTCGCGAGTCGCGGATCAACCCGCGCAACTGGTTCGGGCGCAGCCGCTCGCGCCGCCGCGAGGCGGCGGCGGCCGCCGACCCGGATGTAAACCCGCTCATCCCCGAGCAGGAAGAGGGCGGGCTGATCGACGCGATCCGCAGAAGCAACCGGGAGGCACCGTATACCGGTACCCTCGTGGCCGAGATCAGCGCGCTCGATGTCGAGCAGGCCACCGGCGGGGCGATCATCCGGGTGCGCGGGCTGACCGCACCGCAGGGCGTGCATGACGTGCGCCTTGTCCCCGACGACTCCGATGGCGAGCCGGTGGGCGGCGTGCTTGGATACGAGCTGCGTGCGGTGCACGGGCCCGTGACCGCCGCGACGGCCCCCCGTCCGCGCGAGGTGCAGGCGGCGGTCTTCGTCTCCGACAAGACGTTGCAGAGCGTGCGCGAAATCCGCGTGCGGGGGCTGCAGAACGAGCGCGTGAGCCGCCGCTAGAGCGCCGCGCGACCTTACATCCAGGGCTGCAACACGATCTTGGGCGCGGCTACGCGGCCCGCGCGGATATCGGCAAAGGCCGCCGCCCCCTCCGACAGGCCGCGCCGCTCCGCCCAGTCGAGCGGACCCAGACGACCCGCGAACATTGCCGCGCAGGTGTCGCGGAAATCCTGTGCCGTGTAGGTATAGGTGCCGATAAAGGTGATTTCCTGCAGCGTCATCCGCCTTATGTCGAGCCCGCCCGCGTCCTCGCCCAGCCCGATATGCACGATCACACCGCCCGGCTCGGCCCGCGCCGAGGCCACGGCGCGGGTGGAGGAGAGCCCCACCGCGTCGATCACCAGCGGCCAGTCGCCCGCCGCCTGTGCCACCGCCGCCACCCCGCAGCGCTGCGCGAGATGGTCGCGGCGGCCTGCGTTGGGCTCGGCCACGACCACCTCACCGCAGCCCTGAGCGGTGAGCGCCAGTGCGGCGGCCAGCCCGATCGCGCCGCCACCGATCACCAGTGCGCGGGGGGGCGTGTCCGGATGCAGCGCCGCCAGCCCCAACCGCACCGCGTGCCAGCCGACCGCCAGCGGCTCGGCCAGCGCGGCCGTGGCCAGCGGCACCTCGTCGGGCACCGGCACGAGGTTGCGCTCGGGCATCCGCAGGAATTCGGCGAATGCCCCCTCGCGCGGGGGCATGGAGATGATCTGCCGCACCGGGCACAGGTTCTCGCGCCCCGCGCGGCAGGCGGGGCAGTCCCCGCAGGTGACAAGCGGGTTGATCGTCACCCGCGCGCCGTCGCGCGGCCCGCCCTCGACCACCCCCGCCGCCTCGTGCCCGAGGATGAGCGGTGCCGGGCGGCGCGCGTCATGGCCGAGATATGCGTGCATGTCCGAGCCGCAGATGCCTGCGGCACAGACCCGGATCAGCACCTCGCCCGCCTCGGGGCGCGGCAGCGCCACCTCGCGGCACTCCAGCGTCTCGCGCCCGGTATAGACCAGCGCCCTCATCGCGCGGTGAACCCGCCATCGACCATCAGCACCTGCCCGGTAACATAGGCCGACGCGTCCGAGCACAGGAACAGGAGCGGCCCGTCGAGGTCCTGCGCCCGCCCGTTGCGCCCGATGCAGGTCGCGGCTGCATTGCGCGCCGCGCGGTCGGGATCATCGAACACCGCCGCCGTGAGTTCGGTCGGGAAAAACCCCGGCCCGAGCGCGTTGGCGGTGATGCCGTGGGGCGACCACGCCTCGGCCATCGCGCGGGTCATCTGCGCGACGCCGCCCTTGGACGCGCCATAGGCGACGCCGCCGGGAAAGGCGCGGAAGGATTGCAGCGAGGCGAAATTGACGATCCGGCCCCAGCCCCGCGCCTGCATCGCGGGGACAAGCGCCTGTGACATGAAGAACGGGGCCGAGAGGTTCACCGCCAGCGTCGCCTCCCAGCCCTCGCGCGTCACGTCATCGGCGGCCTGCCGCGGGTTGAGCCCGGCGGCGTGGACCGCGATATCGGGCGGGCCGAAGGGGGTGGCGATGGCGGCAGCCAGATCATCGAGCGCCTCGGTATCGGCGACATCCCCCGCCACCGCCGCCGTCTCTCCCCCCGCCTCGTCGCGCCACGCGTCGAGCGCCGCGCGCCGCCGCGCCACGCCCACCACGCGCGCGCCCGCGCGGGCCAGCACCAGCGCAGCGCGCCGCCCGAGGCCCGAACTTGCGCCGGTGACACAGGCCACCCGCCCGACGACGGAGAACAGGTCACCCGTCACCTCAGCCCTCCGCCGACAGGTCGAAAGTCTCGCCGGGGAAATACTTGCGCAGGCGGATATCGGCGGTGCGCGCGTGGCCTTCCATCCCCTCCAGCCGGGCGATGCGCGCGGTGGCCTCGGCCACCGGTCGCGACCCTTCGCGCGTGGCGCGCTGCCAGGTGACGATCTTCATGTACTTGTGCACGCTGAGGCCGCCGGTATAGCTCGCGGCCCCGCTCGTCGGCAGCACATGGTTGGTGCCCGACGCCTTGTCGCCGAAGGCCACGGTCGTCTCTTCGCCAAGAAACAGCGAGCCGTAACAAGTGAGCCGACCCAGCCACCAGTCGAGGTCGGCAGCCTGCACCGTCAGGTGCTCGGGCGCGTAGGTGTCCGATGTGGCGGCCATCTCCTCGCGATCCGAACACAGGATCACCTCGGCATAGTCGCGCCAGGCGGCCGTGGCGTTGTCGCGGTTCACCTCGGGCAGGTCGTCGATCAGAAGCGGCACGAGGCGCATCACTTCCTCCGCCAGCGCGCGATCATCCGTGACCAGCCAGACCGGCGAGTTGTATCCGTGCTCGGCCTGCCCCACCAGGTCGGTCGCCACGATCATCGGATCGGCGGTGGCGTCGGCGAGGATCAGGCTGTCGGTGGGCCCGGCGATCATGTCGATGCCGACGCGGCCAAAGAGCATCCGCTTGGCCTCGGCCACGAACTGATTGCCCGGACCGACGAGGATGTTGGCCTTGGGCAGCCCGAACAGCCCGAAGGTCATCGCCGCCACCCCCTGCACCCCGCCCATCGCGAGGATCTGGTCGGCACCGCAGACATGGGCGGCGTGGATGATGGCGGGATTGATCCCCACGTCCGGGCGCGGCGGCGAGCAGGCGACGATATTGCGCACGCCCGCCACCTTGGCGGTGGTCACGGTCATGATGGCGCTGGCGATATGGCTGTAGCGCCCGCCCGGCACATAACAGCCCGCCGCATGCACCGGGATCGCCTTTTGCCCGGCGATCAGCCCCGGCACCACCTCGACCTCGAAATCGGCCACCGTGGCCTTCTGCGCCTCGGCAAACTTGCGCACGTTGTCATGGGCGAACTCGATGTCGCGACGCAGCTTTTCCGGCACCCTTGCCGCGGCCGCCTCGATCGCCTCGGGCGACAGCACCAATTCCCCCTCATATCGGTCGAATTTCGCCGCGTATTCCAGCGCCGCCGCGTCGCCCCGCGCCTCGATATCGTCGAGAATGCCCCGCACGATGTCACGCGTCTCGCTGGCGTCGCTGCGCGAATGGCGGGGGGCTTTCTTGAGATATTCCGTCGGCATGAATGGCTCCTGTTTCACTTGTAGATGTCGGGAAGCAACGTCGTGGAAATCGCCGGAAGATACGCGATCATCAGCGTTACCACGAGCATGAAGAACACGAACGGCACCGCGCGCCACGCGATCCGCAGGATCGACTCGCCGGTCAGCCCCGCCACCACGAACAGGTTGAGGCCCAGCGGCGGCGTGATGAACCCCACCCCAAGCGCGGTGATCATCATGATGCAGAACTGAATCTCGTTCATGCCGATACTGTCCGCCAACGGCTTCAGGATCGGCGCGAGGATCACGATGTTGGGCGTCGTCTCCATCACGCAGCCGGCGGCGATCAGGATGCCCACCATCATCAGGATGAGCACCCAAGGCTCATCGCTCACCGCCGTGGCGGCGGTGACAAAGCCCTGCGGCACACCGAGGATCGCCAGTGCCTGCGCCAGCGGCAGCGAAAAGGCGATGATCGGCAGGATCACCCCGTTGACCTTGGCCGAACTCACCAGCATCTCGGGAAAATCGCTGAGCCTGAGCGTGCCGAGGACGAACCCCATGACGATCGTGACCACCACCGCCGTCGCCCCCGCCTCGGTCGGTGTCATCCGCCCCGAGAAGATGCCGTAAAAGATGATCCCCGGCACGATGAACGCGTACCACCCCGATTTCAGTGCCGACCAGAGCCGCGTGGCCCATTCCCCGAACGTGATGTTGCCGCCGCCCTCCCAGCCGTTAAGCCGGTTCATGATGATGTTGGTGACGAGGATCGACACCAGGATCGCCAGCCCCGGAATGAGTGCCGCCATGAACAGCGTCGAGGCGGAAATGCCCAGCACCAGCCCGATGATGATATAGGCGATGGAGGGCGGGATCAGGATGCCGGTGCACGCCCCGGCTGCCACCAGCGCGCAGGCATAGGGACGCGGATAGCCCGATTCCACCAACCGCGCGATGGTCATCCGCCCCACCGCTGCGGCCCCCGCCGCGTCCGAGCCGGAGATGGCGGCGAACATCCCGCACACCAGCACCGTGGCCGAACCGAACCCGCCGCGCGCGAACTGCGTCAGCGCCTCGGCCACGTCGAGGAATTTGCGGCTGAGCCCGGTGCGCACCAGCACGTCGCCCGTCAGGATAAAGAGCGGCACGGCGGTGAGCGCGAAATGGTCGATGCCGTGAAACAGGCTCTCCCCCACCAGGCTCAGCGGCAACGCCCCCGACCACAGCAGCATGACGATGGCCGCCGCGCCGATCGCCGCCCAGACCGGCACGGCGAGCGCCACCAGCAGCACGAACAGCAGCACCGGGGCGTAGAAATCCCAGCCAAGCTCGACGCTCTGATCCAGTTGGTTCCACAGCACGGCAGACCCCTCAGTCGAACATCTTGCCACCCTCGTACACGGGCCGCCCGTGCCGAAGGTCGCGCAGATCGCGTATCAGGGACTGCAAGAGGCGCAGCATCACCAGCCCGAACCCGACCGGAACGGCGGCAAGGAACCAGACCTGGCTGATCCGCAATCCATGCGTGACCGAGCCGAACCTGGCCGACACGAGCGCCGCCTCCAGCGACCAGTAGAACGCCACGACCGCCACCGCGAACATCACCAGATCACCGAAGATGTAGAGCACCGCCTTTGTGCGCGGCCCGACATAGGCCATGATGACGTCGATGCGGATATGCCCGCGCTCGCGCACCGCCGCCGCCGCGCCGATCCAGGCGAGGTAGATGAACGCATAGCGCACGATCTCCTCGCCCCAAATCGAGGAATAGGCCAGAAGCTCGCGGCGCAGCACCTCGACGAACATGGTGACGACGAGCATCACGTAAAACACCAGAAGCGCCCAGCGTTCGGCGTTGCGGTTCAGGGCGTGAAGGATGCGGGGCATGGCACTCTCCTTGTCCGGCCGCGCGCCGGGACGGCGCGGGCCATGGCCGAGGCGCGTATCGCCCCGGCCCCGTTACCGGCTCAGGCGTCGTGGACGTAATGCCGCCCCTGCGTCCCGGCGGCCTCGGCCAGCCGCTCGAACGTCTCCCTCGACCCGGCGAGTTCGAGCTTGAACTCGTCCCACTCGCCACGCTGATAGCCGCCGGTCTCCTGCCACTCGGCCAGTTGATCGTCGCTGAGCGTGTGGAACTGCACCCCGGCCTTTTCCAGTTCGGCCATGGCGTAGGTCCGCGCCGAGGGCACCTTGGCGAGGTTCTGATGCGCGGTCATCTCGCCCGCCCATTCGATCCCCTCCCGCACGTCGCCCGGCAGCCCGTTGAACCATTCCAGGTTGACCGAATAGACCTGACTGTCCGGCACCGCCTGGGTGAACGTCACATGGCTCAGGATGTCCTTGAAGCCGAAGACGAAGAGCGCGCCCACCGACGGGTCGAGCGCGTCGGCCACGCCCTGCTTGATCGCCGAGGGGGTCTCGCCCCAGGCCACGGGCGTCGGGTTCGCGCCCACCATCCGGTAATACTGCTGAAGCATTTTCGAGCCCGGCACCCGGAACTTGACCCCCTTGAGATCGCCCGGCGTCATCACCGGCCCGGCCCCGCCCTTGCGCATCGCCACGACGCGCGGGTCGATCACCACGTAAAACAGCGGCTTGAATCCGGCGGCCTCGACGCGTGGATGCACCTCTGTGCGCCACGCGTCCGAAGTGACAAGGTTGGTAAACCTCTGGTTGGAGCCGCAGAAATAGGGCAGGTTGATAAGATCGACGGCGCTGGCGAAGGGCGCGAAATTCGACAGCGAATGCTGCGCGCACTGGATCGTGCCGCCCTGCACCGCCTGCACCAGCGCGCCGCCCGCACCCAACTGCCCGCCCGGGGCGAGCTTGACATAGACCTTGCCGCCGGTGGCGTTCTGGATGTTTTCCTTGAGGTCGAGCTGCATGATCGGATAGCTGCGCGACGCGCCCAGCACATAGGCGGTGGCGAGCGTCATGGTGTGCTCGGCGGCCTGCTGGCGCTCGCGCTCCTCGCGGGCGGTTTGTGCGGCGGCCTCGGACGACCACAAGAGCCCCCCCGCCCCGGCCACCAGAGCGGCGGTAAAGCTTCCGCTGGCCGCGAGTTTCAGGAAATTGCGGCGCTCCTCGCTGACACGCTCCTTGGTATCATGGGTCATCTTGTCCTCCCGGTTGGTCAGTCCTGTTGGTGGGTTCGGTCGTATTGGCCGCGCGCCTGCGCCTCGCGCCGCAGGATGGCGATGACGAAAGCGATGGAGGCGGCAAGCAGAACCATCATTTCCTGTACATCGCTCAGAAACGTGCCCGAACCGGACGCGCCGAGCGCGACGTTCAGGACGAAAACGGCTGCCAGCACCGACGAGACCGCGAGCGACATGGTCCTCTCCTCCCCGGGAAATCCATGATTCCTGTCTAGTGTAAGCGCTTACATTGCGCGGTGCAAGCGCTTACATAGAACGATGCAAGCGCTTGCACCGCAGGCTGGACTGGTGCCGGCGCAGCGTGCAGGATAGATCACCGCCACAGCCCGGAGACCGCCCCTTGCCAGCCGACCGCACAGACACCGCCCCCGGTGCCCCTACGCTCTCGGACGTGGCCGCGCGGGCCGACGTCTCCACGGCCACGGTCTCGCGCGCCCTCAACGTCCCCGGCCAGGTCTCGGAGGCCACCCGCGCGCGGGTGATGCAGGCGGTCCGCGATCTCGGCTACGCGCCCAATTTCGGGGCCCGCGCGCTCGCGGCAAAGCGCACCAACACCTTCGGCGCGGTGATCCCGACAATGGACAACGCCATCTTTGCACGCGGGCTTCAGGCGTTTCAGGACCGGCTGCGCGAGGACGGCGTGACGCTTCTGGTGGCGTCATCGTCCTACAAGCCCGAGCAGGAGGAAGAGCAGATTCGCACCCTCATCACGCGCGGGGCCGAGGCGCTGCTGCTGATCGGCCATGACCGCACCGAAGCCGCCTATGCCCTGCTCGACCGCCAGCGCATTCCCTACCTCGTCACATGGGCGTGGGAGGCGCAGGCCCCGCGCCCCGGCGTGGGCTTTGACAACCGCGCGGCGATGCAGGCGCTCGCCGCCGAGGTGATCGCGCTTGGACACCGCCACCTCGGCCTGATCACCGCCGATCCTGCGGGCAACGACCGGGCGCGTGCGCGCATCGAAGGGGTGCGCGCGGCGATGGCGGCGGCGGGGCGCGATAAGGATGCGCTGCGGATCGAGGAGACTCCCTATGCCATCGCGGGCGGCGCCGCTGCCTTCGCGAGGCTGATGGCGGTGCGGCCACGCCCCACGGCGGTACTGTGCGGAAACGATGTGCTGGCTGCAGGCGCGCTCACACAGGCGCGCGCGGACGGGATCGCGGTGCCCGGCGATGTGTCGATCACCGGCTTCGACGATATCGAACTGGCCGCGATCCTCACCCCGGCGCTCACCACCGTGCATGTGCCCCATCGCGAGATGGGGCGGCGCGCGGCGGAGGTCTTGCTCGACATGCGCGCAGGAGCCGCCGCGCCACCGGGCCTGCGCCTCGACGTCGGGGTCGCCTGGCGCGACTCGCTCGGCCCGCCGCCGCGCCGGGCCTTCGACGGCTCCCCGGGCGCTTGAGCATGTCGCTCAGAAACGGGAACCGGGTTTGAGCTCTTCGAACATGCGAAATCAAACAGTTGGAGTGTGGCGCGTGACGGCGGATGTACGCGGGCACGCTCCAGTGTTCGCCACCTGACAAAAGGGTCCCGGCTCGCTCCGATGCGCCGTCGGGCACTCGGACGAAGGCCCGAGCGGCAGGTGTGCGGACGGCGCGGATTGTTGCCGGATTCGTTGTGAAGGGTGCGATTGGCCTGTTCCCGCCATTCGCCTCCCTGGCCCCGGCGCGGCTCACTCGAACGTCCCCTTCAGGCCAGCACGGGTCACAGCCCCGCTCCGCCCGAGCCCGCATGTCCGGCTGCCGACCGTCCTGCGACTGTTTCACACAAGGATACCGGACCAGCGCCCCATACCCGGCTTCCATCGGGTATCCTTTGCCAGGTGGCGAAAGCCAGCTCAGCGCGTCACAGCTTGCGGATCTTCAGCCGCGTGATGCGGTTGTCCTTGCGGGCCATGACCTGGAAGCGGAAGCCGTGAAAACTGAACACCTGGTCCACGGTGGGGATGCTCTGCGCCTCGTGGATGACCAATCCGGCCACAGTGTTGGCGGCGTCGTCGGGCAGGGTCCAGTCGGTGGCGCGGTTGAGGTCGCGGATGGTCATCGCCCCGTCAACGATATAGTCGCCGTCGGAAGCACGGCGCAGCGGGTGATCGGCCTCGGCATCGAACTCGTCGACGATTTCGCCAACGATCTCCTCGAGGATGTCCTCAAGCGTGATCAGCCCTTGCAGCGCGCCGTATTCGTCCACCACTAGGGCGAAATGGCTGCGCATGCGCAGGAATTGCCGCATCTGTTCGTCGAGCGTGGTGGTCTCGGGCACGAAATAGGGCTCGCGGGCGATGCTGCGCACGTCGAACGCGTCGAGCTCGGCGGCACCGGTTCCGTCCTCGACGGCGAGCTTGTGGATGGCGCGCAGCAGATCCTTGGCGTGGACGATGCCGACGATGTTGTCCTGATCACCCTCGTAGAGCGGCAGCCGCGTGTGATTGCTGGCGAGGCACTGCGCGAGAATCTCCTGAGGGCGCGCCTCGACGTCGAGCATCTGGATGCGCGAGCGATGGATCATCACCTCCTCGACCGCGCGGTCGCTGAGGTCGAGCGCGCCGAGGATGCGGTCTCGGTCCTCCTTCTCGACGACGCCCTCGGACTGCCCCAGCCACAGTGCGCCGGCGATCTCCTCGCGCACGGCGAGGATATGGCTGTCGGGGTCGGTCTGCACCCCCACGCAGCGCAGGATCAGCCGCACCAGCCAGCGCACGGCGGAGACGACGGGATCGAAGACGCGGACCACCCAGACGATCACCGGCGCAGTGCGCGCCGCCGCCGTCTCGGCATTGGTGATGGCGTAGGTCTTGGGCAGCACCTCGGCGAAGATCAGCACCAAGAGCGTCATCACCAGCGTCGCCAGCGCCACGCCGCTCTCGCCGAAGAGACGGGTGAAAAGCGCGGTGGCCAGCGAGGCGGCGAGGATGTTGACGAGGTTGTTGCCCAGCAGCACCGAGCCGATCAGGCGTTCGTTGTCCTCGGTGATGGTGAGCGCGGTTTCGGCCCCGCGCGATCCCTTCTCCGCCTGCGCGCGCAGCTTGCCGCGTGAGGCTGCGGTGAGCGCGGTCTCGCTGCCCGAGAAGAAGCCCGAAAGCACCAGCAGCCCGAGGATCGACATGGCAGTGATCCAGAAGGTCGGGTCGAGATAGGCGGCGAGCGAGTCCATGGGTCTGCGTCCTTGAGATGATATGGCGGGGTTATGGCGTCTCGGGGGGGCGCGTTCAAGGCGGCGCGAGCGCGCGCTCAGCGCTCCGCGTCAGTCTCGCGGCGGGCGGTGCCGAGCGGGTGATGCGCCTCCACCAGCGCGCGTAACCGGGCGTCGAGGACGTGGGTGTAAATCTCGGTGGTGGCCAGATCGGCATGGCCCAGAAGCGTCTGGATCACCCGCAGGTCCGCCCCGTTCGCCAGCAGATGCGTGGCAAAGGCGTGGCGCAGCCGGTGCGGGGTGACGGTGTCGGGATCGAGCCCGGCATGCGTGGCGATCTGCTTGACGAGGCCGTAGAACCGGTGCCGCGTCAGATGCCCGGCCCGGCCCGAGGAGGGAAACAGCCACGGCGAGGCGGCGCGCCGCTTGTCGCGCGCGCGCACCGCGAGCCAGGCGGCAAGCGCAGCGCGCGCCGGCGGCGACAGCGGGACCAGCCGCTCCTTGCCGCCCTTGCCGCGCACCAGCAGCATTTCGGGATCGCCCTGCGCTGCGGCCACCGGCAGGCCGACGAGCTCGCTCACCCGCATGCCGGTGGCATAGAGCAGCGCCACGAGCGCGCCGTTGCGCACCCGCTCGGCATCGCTGCGCCCAACCTGCGGTGCGGCATCGAGCAGCCGCTCGACCTCGGTCTCCGACAAGGTGCGCGGCAACGCCCGGCGGCGCCCCGGTCCCTGCAGGCGGATGGCGGGGTTGTCGCGGCGCCAGCCCTCGTCCACGGCGAAGCGGTAGAATTGCCGGATCGACGAGAGCCGCCGCGCGCGGGTGGCCTGTGCCAGCCCCTCGGTGTCGCAGGCCACCAGATACGCCTCCACATCCGGCTGCGTGGCGGTGAGCAGATCATTTTTCTTCCACGCCGCGAGCCAGTCTTCAAAGGCGCGTAAATCGCGGCCATAGGCCATGAGCGTATTATGCGCGGCCCCCATCTCGGCGGCCTGTGCCTCGAGGAAGGTGGCGATCCGGGTCGTCGCGGGGCTCATCGGTCCGGTCCCAGCAGCACGATCTGCAGGGCCGCGCGGCGGGCGGTATCCTCCAGTCCGGCGGCGCGCAGGGTGGAGAGCGCGGACCCGACCGCCGAGGGCGCAACCCGCCCGGCGCGGTCGTCGATCAGCGCGGCGGCGGCGAGGATCGCCTCGCCGAGACGCCCCTCCGATATCAGCCGCCGATGCTCGGGTGCGGCGGAGGTGGCGCTGAACCCGGCGGCGATGGCCGATTGCATGCGGGTTCCGGCATCCGTGGCGCGCGGGCGGCCCCCGGCGAGTCCGGCGAGGAACCTGTCATGTGCGGTGGCGGGCGCGCGGATCTCGCCTGCCCGGGCGTAGAGTGGCGACAGCAGCACCATCTCCGCGGCGCGCGCGGCGACCGGCGCCGGCAGGGGCGCGGCGGCCAGCAGACGCTCGGCGAAAATCTCCGACAGAACGGTCTCCAGCCCGATGGCGCGCGCGCCCTCCCATGCGGCAGGCAAGGCGTCGGTCAGCGTCCCCGGCCCGGCACCGGGTCCGAGAGCGCGATCGAGGGCCTGCACCGCCGCGACACGGCCCCACACGCCGCCCGAGGCGGCAGGCGTGCGCTCCGTGTAGAGCCCGAAGAGCCGCGTGGCCGCGAGCGCCCCGGTCTGCGCCAGCCGCTCTGCGGCCACGATCTCGGCCTTCCATCCGGCCGTGCCGCGCAGGTCCGCCATCGCATAGGCGCGCGGCAGGTCGCGCGTACCCAGCGGCGCACCGATGGATTCGTACAGACGAAAGCGCAATGGAGTCATGTCCTTGGGCGGCACCGGCGCGCTTATTTCCTCGATCAGCCCCGGCTCGAGATGCAGCGCGAGCAGCGTCACGTCGGGCTCGGTGATCGCACCGCTCGCCTCGGCCCCGTGCAGGATCAGCGCGGCGGTCTGCCAGTCGCCCGCGCGGGCGAGGCAATAGATGCGGGCGCGGGCATCGGTGCTCAGGTGGGGGGTATCGGCGAGCGCGGCGCAGGCGCGGTCCTCGCGCCCGTCGAGCAGTGCCAGGTCGAGCCAGGCGTCAAACAGCGCGGGGTGTGCCCCGCCTGCGCGCTCGACCAGCGCCAGCGCGGGCTCGACCGCGCCGAACCGGCGCAGCGCCGCGAGGCGCGCGCGCAGGAACGTTGCGTTGGCGCCGCTGTCGGGGGGCGCGTCGGCCTCGGCCAGCAGCAGTGTGTAGTAGAGCGCCTGCATGGCGGGCAGCGGACGCTCGGGCAGCCGTCCGATATGGCGGGTGAGGGCAGCGGTGGCGCTGCTCTCCCAGAGCGCGCGCGGCAGGCCGGTCGTCGCCGTCGGCAGCAGCCCCGCCGAGCCGGCGCGCGGCGCGCCGAGCGGTGTTACGGTCACGTCGGGGCGATCGGCGCTGTCGGCGGTGTCCGGCGCGTCGGGGAGCGTCACGGCGGCGGTGCCCATCTCGTCGAGCCACTCGATGGCCGAGAGCGGGGCCTGCGCCGGCGCCGGGCCCGACCACAGGAGGAGGGCGAGAAGGGCGCTACTCGATCTCAAGGATGATATCCTGCCGCGTCTCGGATTGGGCCGGGGTGAAATCGGCACCGAAAAACGGGCCGATATAAGCGTAGGCCACGAGTCCGATGAACCCAAGAATTGCAAGGTAGAACAACCATTTGATAAGACGAAACATGGGACGGTCCGTTTGCTCTCGGGGTGATTTTGCCCACTTATAGCTGGCAATTCCGGCAAGATCACGCCATTGAGTGCAAAATGTCCCAATCAGGCAAGGGAGCGCCGGGCGTGGCGGCTGGCAAGCGCTGGAAACTGAACAGGACGGTGGTGCTCGTCGGCATGATGGGCGCGGGCAAGACCGCCGTGGGACGCGCGCTCGCCGCGCGGCTGGACGTGCCGTTCCGCGACTCGGATGTCGAGATCGAGAAGGCGGCCAACATGACAATTGCCGAGATATTTCAAAGGGATGGAGAGGAATTCTTTCGCGCGCGGGAGAGCGAGGTGATCGACCGGCTGCTCGATGCCGACCCGGCGATCCTGTCGGTGGGCGGCGGTGCCTTTCTGGCGGCGCGCAACCGCGAGACCATCGCGCGAAAGGGGCTTTCGGTCTGGCTCGATGCCGATCTCGATCTCTTGTGGTCGCGGGTAAAACACAAGAATACCAGACCCTTGCTGCGCACAGCTCATCCACGAGAGACACTGCGTGACCTCTGCGAGGCGCGCGTGCCGCTCTATGCGCTGGCAGATGTGCGGGTCGAGGCGCATCGCGACTATTCCATCGACGACATGGCCGCGCGGGTCGAGGCGGCGCTGGCGGCGCATGGAGATGTTCTGGAGGAGATGACGTGATCGAAACAGTGCATGTGCCGCTTAATGAGCGGGCCTATGACGTGGTGATCGGGCCGGGGCTGCTGGAGGCTGCGGGGGCGCGTATCGCGCCGCTGCTGGGACGGCGCAACGTGGCGGTCGTGAGCGACGAAACGGTCGCGGCCCTGCATTGGGAAACGCTTCGCAAGGGGTTGGAAAGTAATGGTATTTCATCTGATTTGCTGACCCTTCCACCGGGCGAGTCGACCAAGTCATGGCCGCATCTGGAGCGCGTCGTGGAATGGCTGCTGGAGCGCAGGATCGAGCGCGGCGACGTGGTCGTGGCGTTCGGCGGCGGCGTGATCGGCGACCTTGCGGGCTTTGCCGCCGCGATCCTGCGGCGGGGGGTGCGGTTCGTGCAGATTCCCACGAGCCTGCTGGCGCAGGTGGACAGTTCGGTGGGGGGGAAGACGGGGATCAACTCGGCAAAGGGCAAGAACCTGATCGGGGCGTTTCATCAGCCGAGCCTGGTGCTGGCGGACACCGAAGTGCTGGGCACGCTGACACCACGGGACTACCGGGCCGGATACGGCGAGGTGGTGAAGTACGGGCTTCTGGGAGACAGTGAATTCTTTCAATGGCTTGAAGGACACGGCTCATCCGCCGCCGACGGCGATATGGCGGCGCGCATCCACCTGGTGAAGCGCTCGGTCGAGATGAAGGCCGGCATCGTCAGCCGCGACGAGACCGAGCAGGGCGAGCGCGCATTGCTCAACCTTGGCCATACATTTTGTCATGCGCTGGAGGCGGCGACACAATATGATGGGGCGCGCCTGCTGCATGGCGAAGGGGTGGCGATCGGCTGTGCGCTGGCGTTCGAGCTGTCGGCGCGGCTGGGGCTGTGTTCGCAGGAGGAGCCGAGCCGCGTGCGCGCCCATCTGCGGAACATGAAGATGAAGGTCGATCTATCTGATATTCCGGGAGAATTGCCGGATGCAGAGGGTCTCCTGTCGCTGATGTCGCAGGACAAGAAGGTGGTGGATGGCAGGCTGCGTTTCATTCTCGCGCGCGGCATTGGCGACGCCTTCATCACCTCGGACGTGCCGCCCGAGGCGGTGCGACAGGTGCTCGACGACGCGCTCGCGGCGCGGGCGAACCTGTAGGTTCAGAGCGTCAACCGCACGGTTGAGCGCGGCCGGCGCACGCGGCGTCAGGTATTCGGAAACCAGTGCCGCGTGCGGTTGGCAAAACCCACGAGCGAGAGCATCACCGGCACCTCGACCAGCACACCCACCACGGTGGCGAGCGCTGCGCCCGAGCCGAGGCCGAACAGGCTGATGGCCACAGCCACCGCAAGCTCGAAGAAATTCGACGTGCCGATGAGCGCGCAGGGGGCGGCGACGTTGAACGGCACGCGCCACGCCCGCGCGAGGCCGTAGGCCACGATGAAGATGCCGTAGCTTTGCAGCAGCAGCGGCACGGCGATGAGGGCGATCACGAGGGGCCGGTCGAGGATCACCTGCCCCTGAAAGCCGAAGAGCAGCACCACCGTGACCAGCAGGCCGAGGATGGTGATCGGCTTGACACGGGCGCGGAACGCCTCGACCGCCGCTTCGCCGCCCTGCCGCATCAGGCGGCTGCGGGTGGCGATCCCGGCGATGAGCGGGATGACGATGTAGAGCAGCACCGAGATGAGCAGCGTCTGCCAAGGCACGACGATATCGGTCACACCCAGCAGGAGCGCGACGATGGGCGCGAAGGCAAAGACCATGATGACGTCGTTCACGCTGACCTGCACGAGGGTATAGGTGGCGTCGCCGCGGGTGAGCTGTGACCAGACGAAAACCATAGCGGTGCAGGGCGCGGCGCCGAGCAGGATCAGCCCGGCGAGGTACTGCTGCGCGTCTGCGAAGGGGATGAGATCGGCGAAGACGATGTGAAAGAAGAAGCCGCCCAGAATCGCCATCGTGAAGGGCTTGATCAGCCAGTTGACCGCGAGCGTGATGACGAGGCCCTTGGGCCGGTCGCCCACCTGCCGCAGCGCGCCGAAATCGACGCCCACCATCATCGGGTAGACCATCGCCCAGATGAGCAGCGCGACGGGCAGGTTGACGCGGGCGATTTCGGCGCCGGCGAGGGTCTGGAACACGCCGGGCAGGAGATTGCCCAGCAACAGCCCCGCGCCCATGGCCAGCGCCACCCAGAGCGAGAGCCAGCGCTCGAACGTGCCCATCCCGCCGGGGGCGTCTGCGGTATGATCGGTCATGGCGTGAGGGATAGGCCCGCGCGGCGGGGGGCGCAAGCGGGGTTTCGCGACGTTTGTGTGACGGGGGCGAAGTCTTGAAAAGACTTCGATCCGATTTCTTTTGAAGAAATCGGGGTGGCGCGCGGATCAGTCGGCGAGTTTCACAAGGGCGTGGCGCTTGCGGCCCGCCGAGAGCTTGATCGGGGAGGACAGCGCGGCTGCGTCGATCAGCAGCCCTGCGTCGGTGAGCGGTGCGTCGTCGAGCCGCGCGCCGTTCTCGGCGATCAGGCGCTTGGCCTCCTTGCCGGATTTGGCGAGCCCCGCGCGCACGATGAGTTGCACCACCGAGATGCCGTCCGCCACCTCGGCGGCGGTCAGGTCGAGCGTCGGCAGGTCATCGCCCACGCCGCCCTTTTCGAACACCTCGCGGGCCGTGGCCTCGGCGGCCTGCGCGGCCTCGGGCCCGTGCAGCAGCGTTGTCACCTCTTTCGCGAGGGTGATCTTGGCCGCGTTGATCTCCGACCCCGCGAGCGCGCCCAGGCGGTTGCACTCGTCGAGGGGCAGCTCGGTGTAGAGCTTGAGGAAGCGGCCGACATCGGCATCCATCGTGTTGCGCCAGAATTGCCAGAACAGGTAGGGGCTGCACATTTCCGCATCGAGCCAGATCGCGCCATCGGCGGATTTGCCCATCTTGCGCCCGTCGGCGGTGGTCAGGAGCGGCGAGGTGAGGCCGTAGATCTCGTGGTCGAGGACGCGGCGGGTGAGGTCGATCCCGTTGACGATGTTGCCCCACTGATCGGAGCCGCCCATCTGCAACACGCAGCCATAGCGGCGGTTGAGTTCGAGAAAGTCGTAGGCTTGCAGGATCATGTAGTTGAACTCGAGGAACGACAGCGATTGCTCGCGGTCGAGGCGCGATTTCACGCTCTCGAACGCCAGCATCCGGTTGACCGAGAAATGCCGCCCGATGTCGCGCAGGAACTCGATGTATTTCAGCCCGTCGAGCCATTCGGCATTGTCGAGCATGAGCGCGTCGGACGGCCCGTCGCCATAGGTGATGTAGGCGGCAAACACGCGCTGGATGCCGTCGATATTGGCCTGGATCGCGGCATCGTCCAAGAGCGGGCGCTCATCCGCGCGAAAGCTGGGGTCGCCGACCTTGGTGGTGCCGCCGCCCATCAGGGTGATCGGCCTGTGCCCCGTCTTTTGCAGCCAGCGCAGCATCATGATCTGGATGAGCGAGCCGACATGCAGCGATTTCGCGGTGGCATCAAACCCGATATAGGCGGGCACGACGCCCGCGGTGAGCGCCTCGTCCAATCCCTGGTAATCGGTGCAATCCGCGAGGAAGCCGCGCTCGATCATCACGCGCATGAAATCGGATTTCGGGTGGTAGGTCATGGCGCTTGTCCCGCTGTGATTTGCGCGGCATGTATAGGCAGTCGCGGGGTGAAGGAAAAGGCCATGTTGAAGGCGGGTCGGCTGTGGGCGCTGGGGGCGATGTCGGGCACCTCGCTGGACGGGGTGGACGCCGCCATGATCGCGACCGATGGCGAGGCGATCCACGGCTTCGGGCGGACAGGCTACCGGCCTTATTCGGAGGCCGAGCGGGCGGTGCTGCGCGCCGCGCTGGGCCACTGGGCGGGGCCGGAGGTCGAGGCCGCGGCGCGGGTGGTGGAGGATGCGCATGCGGAGTTGCTGCGCGGCTTTGACGGCGTCGCGCTGGTGGGGTTTCACGGTCAGACGCTGGCGCATGATCCGCGCGGGCGCGGCACCCGTCAGGCCGGGAACGGCGCGCGGCTGGCCGGGGCGCTGGACCTGCCGGTGGTATGGGATTTCCGCAGCGCCGATGTGCGGCTCGGCGGTGAGGGCGCGCCGCTGGCGCCGTTTTATCATTTCGCCTGCGCGAAATGGATCGGGGCCGGGGCGCCGCTGGCGTTTCTCAACCTCGGCGGGGTGGGCAACCTGACCTGGGTCGATCCGCGCTGTGCGCGGCCCGAGGACGATGGCGCGCTGCTGGCGTTCGACACCGGCCCGGCGAATGCGCCGCTCAACGACCTGGTGCAGGCGCGGCTGGGGGCGGAGTGCGACCGCGACGGCGCGCTGGCGCGGCGGGGCCGGGTGGCGCAGGGGGCGCTGGAATTGTTCCTCCATGAGCCGTGGTTCCTGCGGATGCCGCCGAAGTCGCTGGACCGCGATGCGTTCGCCGAGATGGTGGCGCTGGTCGGCGAATTGCCCGATGCCGACGCGGCGGCGACGCTGACGGCGATGGCGGCGTCGGCGGTGATGCGCGGGATGGAGCATTGCCCTTCGCTGCCCGCGCGTGTTCTGGTGACGGGGGGCGGGCGCAAGAACCCGGTGATGATGGAGATGCTGCGCGCGAGCCTGGGCTGTCCGGTGGCGCCGGTGGAGGAGGCGGGGCTTGACGGTGATATGCTGGAGGCGCAGGCCTTCGGTCATCTGGCGGTGCGGGTGGCGCGGGGCTTGCCCACCTCGTGCCCGGGGACAACGGGCGTGCGCGCCGCCGTGTCGGGCGGCACGCTGAGCCGGGCGGAAGGAGGGGCGGATGGAGTACGTGCTTGACGACGGGCCGGGGGACGGGCTGCGGCTGGGTCTGATCGTGCTGAGCGTTGATACCGGGCTGGAATGGGAGGCGCGGCAGGTGTTCGCGGGCCGCGCGGCGCATGTGGTGCACACGCGCATCCCGGCGCGCGACCATGTCACGCCCGAGGATCTCGTGCATATGGCGCCGGAACTGACACGCAGCGCGGCGCTGTTGCCGCCGGGGCTGGGGGCCGTGGGCTATGGCTGCACCTCGGGGGCGACGGTGATCGGGCCGGACGAGGTGGCGCGGCGCGTCGGCGAGGCGCATCCCGGCACGCCGGTCACCAACCCGCTGAGCGCGGTGATCGCGGCATTCGGGGCGCTGGGGGTGCGCCGGATCGGCATGGTCACGCCCTACCTGCCGGAGGTGGTGGCCCCGATGCAGGCGGCGCTGGCGTCGGCGGGCGTGGAGGCGGTGGCCGCCGAGAGCTTTGGCGAGAGCGACGACCGGATCGTGGGGCGCATCCCCGAGGCGGCCACGTTGCGCGGGATGCTGGACGTTGGCGCGCGGCCCGGTGTAGAGGCGGTGTTCACCTCGTGCACCAACCTGCGCAGCATGGGCGTGATCGACGAGGCGGAGGCGGCGCTGGGCAAGCCGGTGGTGACCTCGAACCAGGCGATGTTCTGGCATATGCTGCGGCTGGCGGGGGCCGGAGAGCGGGCGCGCGGCTGGGGGCCGGGGCGGTTGTTTGCGGTGTGAAGGATTGCGGCATGGCGTGCTATTGTGCGGAGGGCCGCGCCCGACCCTGGGAGGGCGCAGTGGTCCGCTTGTTCAGTGCGCAGTGCCCCAAAGCCCCGGTGTCGTCCGTGTTGCGAATGACCTCGCCAAAGCGCCCTCCCGGGGGGAGGGTCGGGCGCGGCCCGGGCTAACGCCCGAGCCAAGGGTTGTGCTGTTGGTGTTTCGAAAGGAAGGTGCGGCTGTAGGCGATGGGCCGGTTGGCCAGAGGCTTTCTCGATAGATCGCAACGCTATGAAAAAAAACAAAAGGACGAAAACGGCCATGAGGAACAGCAAACTGAACCCCGCCACCGTCGCGGCGCAGGCGGCGGGGGCGGTGGATGCGCAGACCGGCGGGGTGGTGCCGGGGATCAGCCTTGCCACCACCTATCTGCGCGGCGAGGACAACGCGCTCCTGCGGCCCGACAACACCTATGGCCGGGATCAGAACGACACGGTGCGGCAGACCGAGGAGGTGGTGCGCGCGCTGGAAGGGGCGGCGGCGAGCCTGCTGTTGCCCTCTGGCATGGCGGCGGTCGCGGCGGTGTTCCGGGCGCTGCCCTCGGGGGCGCGGGTGGTGATGCAGACCGGCATCTACTGGGGCACGCTGAAATGGGTGCGCGACTATTGCGTGCGCCGGGCGATCATCCTCGACGAGGTGGACGCCGCCGACCCCGACGCGCTGGCGCGGGCGTGCCGCGACAGTGCCGACATGGTGTGGATCGAGGTGCCGTCGAACCCGTGGCTGCAATGCGTGGATATCGCCGCCGCCGCAGGGATGGCGCACAAGGCGGGCGCGGTGCTGGTGGTGGATGGCACGGCGGCGACGCCGGTGCTGACCCGCGCGCTTCACCTCGGTGCCGACCTGTCGATGCATTCCGCGACCAAGGCGCTGGGCGGCCATTCGGACGTGCTGGGCGGGGTGCTGTCCTGCCGTGACCCCAAGCTGCCGATGTGGGCCGAGATCGCCACCGACCGGCACGATGCGGGCGCGGTGATCGGCCCGTTCGAGGCGTGGCTCTTGATGCGCGGGATGCGGACCTTGCCGCTGCGGGTGGAGCGGATGTGCGCGAACGCGCAAAGGGTGGCGGAATGGCTCGACGCGCATGACGGGGTGGCGGCGGTGCTCTATCCCGGGCTGCCGGGGCATGACGGGCACGCGGTGGCGGCGCGGCAGATGACCGGCGGCTATGGCTACCTGCTGTCGTTTCTGGTGACGGGCGACCGGGCACGCGCGCTGGAGGTGCTGGGACGGCTGCGGCTGTTTCACCGCGCGACCTCGCTGGGCGGTGTCGAGAGCCTCGCCGAACACCGCGCCAGCATCGAGCCGCATTCCGGGATTCCCGAGACGCTGATCCGGCTGTCGGTGGGGATCGAGGACGCGGGCGACCTGATCGCGGATCTGGACGCGGCGTTGGGGTAAGCGCGGCGATGCGCGGGAGGCGGGCGTTGCCGGGTCCATGGGGCAGGGAGACGGGTGACGGGTGAGCGTGACGGGCGCCCTGTCCTATTCGATCGCCGCCATCAGCCGTCCGAGCGCGGCGCCCGCGTCCTGCTCGCGCCAGATTTCCTCGCCGTAGGCGAGAAAGTCGCTGACCGGGGCGAGGCTGGCCACGGTCTCTGCGTCGAGCGCCCCCTCGGCCACGACCGGCAGTTCGATCATCTCCGACCACCATTCGAAGATTTCGCGGTCCGCCTGTGCGCCGCTGCCGAGCGCGGTCTGTCCCACCGGCCCGAACGAGACGTAGTCGGCGCCCGCCTCGCCCGCGCTCATCCCGTCATGGCGCGAGGTGCCGCAGAACGCGCCGACGATGGCGTCGGGCCCGAGATCCTTGCGCGCCGCGCGCACGCCGCGCGCGCCGTCGGCGAGGTGCACCCCGTCGAGCCCGAGCCGTCCGACGAGGCCGACATGCCGCTCGATCACCACCGCCACGTCGCGCGCGTGGGCGACCTCGCGGCAGGCGTCCGCCGAGGCGGCCACGGTGTATTCGTCGGTGCTGGCGAGGGCCACGCGCAGGCAGGCCACGGGATGCGCGTCGAGCACCGCGGCGAGCCTGTCGGTGAACGGCGCGATCTCGAAGGCGGGGGGCGTGACGAGGTAAATCTGGGGCTGCTCTCTATCGGTCATCGGGCGGGCTCCGCTCTGGTCTGCCGGTCCTCTTAGCGGGGAATTGCGGGCTTGGCCATGGGCCGAATTCGGTGCTGGCACGCGGGCGCGTGCGTGCCTATTCTCGGGGCAAGGAACGAGAGGGGCGGTGCGTGGCGATTGCAGGGCTGGCCGACGGGCTGACGCGGGGGATAGAGGGATTTGGCGAGCGGGTCTCGGGCGCGCTCTTCGAGCCGGTGATCCGGCTTGGCGTCACCGGCCTCGCCCGGGCCGGAAAGACGGTGTTCATCACCTCGCTGGTGGCCAACCTGCTGGACCGGGGCCGGATGGGCGGGCTTGCCGCGGCGGGCGAGGGCCGCATCCTCGGCGCCTATCTGCAGCCGCAGCCCGACGTGACGTTGCCGCGGTTCGACTACGAGACGCATCTCGCCGCGCTGACCGGACCCGAGCCGCGCTGGCCCGAGAGCACGCGCAGCGTCTCGGAACTGCGGCTGTCGCTCAGGGTGCGGCCCGCGGGGATGCTGGCGGGCATGGCCGGGCCGCGCAACGTGCATCTCGACATCGTCGATTATCCCGGCGAGTGGCTGCTGGATCTGGCGCTTCTGGACAAGGACTATGCCGCCTGGTCGCGCGAGGCGCTGGCGCGGGCCGGGGGGCGCGCGGAGGGGGCGTCCTGGTGCAAGGCGCTGGCCGGGGTCGATCCGGCGGCCGCGTTCGACGAGGGACAGGCGCAGCGCCTTGCCGCCGGGTTCACCGCCTACCTGCGCGCGGCGCGGGAGGCGGGGCACGCCGATTGCACGCCGGGGCGGTTCCTGCTGCCCGGCGATCTGGAGGGCGCGCCGGTGGTGACCTTCGCGCCGCTGCCCGAGGCGGAGGGCGCGGGGCGCGGCAGCCTGCGCGCCGAGATGGCGCGCCGCTTCGAAGCGTACAAGCGCGCGGTGGTGCGGCCGTTCTTCCGCGCGCATTTCGCCCGGATCGACCGGCAGGTCGTGCTGGTGGACCTGCTCGACGCCCTGCACCGGGGGCCGCTGGCGGTGGAGGAGACGCGCCGCGCCATGGCCGATATCCTCGGCACGTTCCGGCCCGGGCGCAATGCGTTTCTCACCCGTCTGCTGCAGGGGCGGCGGGTGGAGCGGCTGCTGTTTGCCGCGACCAAGGCCGATCACCTGCATCACGCGCAGCATCCGCGCCTTGCCGCGATCATGGAGGCGATGCTGCGCGAGGCGCGCGACCGGGCGCAGTACGCGGGCGCGGATGTGCGCGGCATGGCCATCGCCGCGCTGCGCGCCACGGTGGAGGAGACCCGCCGCCATGGCGGCGCGGAGGTCGAGCTTGTGCGGGGCCGGGTGCCCGGGGGCGGGCAGGCGGCGTTCCATGCCGGCGAACTGCCCGCCGATCCGGCGGCGATCCTGTCGCCCGCGCGGGCGGGGGCGGAGGCGTGGCCGGAGGGCGCGTTCGGCAGCATGCGGTTCGCGCCCGCGCGGCTGGGCCTGCGGGCGGGCGAGGGACCGCCGCATATCCGGCTCGACCGGGCCGCGCAGTTTCTCTTCGGGGACCGGCTGTGAGGCTGGCGCGCGCGCATATCTGGCAGGTGCCGCGGCTGGCGGCGATCCTGTGGGCCGCGACCCGGGCCACGCCGGGCCGGCCCTGCGCCCGCAGCCACGCCGACGATCTGGCCCTGCTGTGGCGCGAGACCTGGCGGGGCCGGGTGCGGGTGGCGCGGGCGCGGGTGCGGCAACCGGTGCGGGGGCGGATCGCCGGGTTTCTCATGCGCCGGGAGACGCGGCTGCATGCGCTTTACGTGGCACCGCGATGGCGCGGGCGGGGCGCGGGCCGCGCGCTCCTGTCGGAGGCGCAGGCGCGGGCGGGCGCGCTCGATCTGTGGGTGCTGGAAGAGAACACGCGGGCGCGGGCGTTCTACCGGCGGGCCGGGTTTGCCGAGGCGGAACAGGACCGGCGCGGCGGTGGCAATGACGAGGGGCTGCCGGATATTCGCATGATCTGGCGGGACGATGTCTGGCGGGAAGATGTCTGGCGGAACGGGGAGGCGCGGGCATGAGCAAGGGGCCGCTGCTGATCGATCTGGGCGACGAGGAGGAGGCCGCGCCCGACCGCGCGCCGCCGGTGCCCGACGAGGCCGCCCCGCCCGAGGGCCGGGCGATGCGCGCGGCGATGGCGGGGCTGGCGCGCCGACCCTCGTGGCTGGCGCGGGCGTTCTGGGCGCTGGCGCTGGCGCTGCTGGGCGTGGTGGTGTCGGTGGCGGCATGGGATTTCGCGGTGGCGCTGATGGAGCGCGCGCCGCTGTTGGGGCGTGCGGTGACGGCGCTGGGGGCGCTGCTGCTGGTGGTGGCGGTGCTGATCGCGCTGCGCGAGGCGGCGGGGTTTGCCCGGCTGGGGCGGCTCGACCGGTTGCGCGCCGGGGCCGAGGCGGCGCAGGCCGGGGACGACCTGGACGCGGCGCGCGAGGTGGTGGCGCGGCTGCGCAAGCTCTGCGCCGCGCGGCCCGAGGCGGCCTGGGGGCTGGCGCGGCTCGACGAGCGCGCGGGCGAGCCGGTGGATGCCGAGGCGCTGCTGGCGCTGGCCGAGGCGGAATTGCTGGTGCCGCTGGATACGGCGGCGCTGCGCGAGGTCGAGGCGGCCGCGCGGCAGGTGGCGACGGTGAGCGCGCTGGTGCCGCTGGCGCTGGCCGATGTGGTCGCCGCCATGGTGGCCAACCTGCGGATGATCCGCGCCGTGGCCACGATCTATGGCGGGCGCACCGGCACGCTGGGAAGCTGGCGGCTGGCGCGCGCGGTGGTGGCGCATCTGGTGGCCACCGGTGCGGTGGCGGTGGGCGATGACATGATCGGCAGCGTCGCGGGCGGCGGCGTGCTGTCGAAGCTGTCGCGCCGCTTTGGCGAGGGGGTCGTGAACGGCGCGCTGACCGCGCGGGTGGGGCTGGCGGCGATGGAGCTGTGCCGCCCGCTGCCGCGCATCGCCGTGGCGCGCCCGACCGTGGGCGGCGTGGTGCGGCGCGCCCTGGCCGGGCTGTTCGCGCGCGGCGAGGGCTGAGGCATGGATTTCGAGGTGTTCGCCGTGCTGGTCGCGCTGGGGCTGCTGGCGCTGGTGGTGGTGGGCATCCCGGCGCTGCTGGTCGGGCAGGCGCGGCTGCGCCGCCGGGTGGCGGCGCTGGAGGCGGCGCTGGAGGAGGGCGCGCCGGAGGCGGCTGCCATGCCCGGCGCGGCGGCACCTGCCGGGACGGGGGCCGAGGACGACACCCCGGCCGGGCCACCCGCGCCGGACGCGGCCGAGGTGGCAGAGGTGGCCGAGGTGGCAGAGGTCCCGAAATACCCCGGCCTTGCCGCCGGTCTCATGCGCTGGCTGCGGGGCAACTGGGCGGTGGCCGTGGCGGGCGTGTCGCTGGCGCTGGCGGGGGTGTTCCTCGTGCAATACGGCGTCGAACGGGGGCTGCTGACGCCCGCGATGCGGGTCTGGGCGGCGCTGGGCCTCGGCGCGGCGCTGGTGGCCGGCGGCGACGTGCTGCGGCGGCGGCACGGCGATGCGGCGGCGGTGCCCTCGGGGCTGGCGGGCGCCGGGCTGATCGTGCTGTTCTCGGGCGTGCTGGCGGCGCGGGCGCTATACGGGCTGATCGACCCGGGCGCGGCGCTGGCCGGGCTGGTGGCGGTGGCGGCGCTCGCGGTGGTGCTGGGCTGGTTCCACGGGCCGGTGCTGGGCGCGCTGGGTCTCATGGGCGCGGGCGCGGCGCCGTTCCTCGTCGGCGGCGAGAGCGCGGCGGCATGGCTCTTCTACCCGTATTTCGCGCTGCTGGCCGTTGTCGGGCTCGCCGTGGATGCCGCGCGGGGCTGGCGCTGGCTGTCATGGCTGGCGCTGGCGGTGGCCGTGACCGGCGCGCGGCTGCTGTATCTTGGTGGCGTGGCGGCGGAGCATTTCCTCGGCTTCTGGGCGCTGGTGGTGCCGGCGGCGGTGCTGGTGCCCGGCCTGCGCGTGGTGCCGCGTCATCCCGGTCCGGGCCTCGGGCAGCGGCTGGTGGCGGGGGGCGGCGCGTGGCCCGCGCCGCCGGTGATGCTGGCCGCCGCCGCGGTGGCGCTGGCGAGCGGCGCGGCGGTGCCGGTGGCGGTCGGGGCGCAGACCGAGGTGCTGGCATGGCTTGCGCTGTCGCTGCTGGCGGGCATGGCGGCAGCGCTGATCCTCTGTACACGGGCCGCGCCGGGGATTGCCGACCTGCCGGCGTTGCCGGTGGCGGCGGCGCTGGCGCTGGTGGCGCTCGATGGCGTGCAGGGCGGGCCGCTGGTTGCGGTGTTCCGCGCCGCGCGGCTGCCGGAGGCCCCTGCGCCGCTGGCCGCGACGATCCTGATGGGCGCGGGTGCGGGCCTGTCGCTGCTGCTGGCCCTGCGGATGCGGGGCGCGGCGGGGGCTGTCCCGGCGATCCTGTGGGGCCTCGGCGCGGCGTTGACCGGGCCGGGCGTGGCGCTGGCGCTGGAACTGACATGGCAGCCCGGCGCGGTGCTGGGCGGCTACCCCTGGGCGCTGCACATCATGGGCATGGCGGCGCTGATGGTGGCGCTGGCGGCGCGGGGCGCGCCGCGCACGCCCGAGCCGCGCCCGGTGGCGGCGATCCTTGCGGGGGCGGCGCTGACGCTCATCGCGCTGGCGCTGTTCGTGGTGCTGAGCAAGGCGGCGCTGACGGTCGCGCTGGCGGTGATGGTGCTGGCCACGGCGGGGATCGACCGGCGCTACGACCTGCCCCTGCTGACGCTGCCGGCGCAGGCCGGGGTGGCGGTGATCGGCTACCGGCTGGTGGTCGATCCCGGCATCGGCTGGGCGGTGGAAGAGGCCGGGCGCGGCGACGTGGCGCTGGGGCACCTGGGGCCGCTGGTGCTGCTGGCCGCGGCCTGGTGGCAGTTGGGCGCGCGGGGCCGGTTGGTGACGCGCGGGGTCGTGGAGAGCGCGATCTGGTCCGTCGCGGCGATCCTGCTGAGCGTGGTGCTGATGCGGGTGCTGGGCGGCCCGGGCGCGATGGGCCATGCCGGGCTGGGCCTGACGGCGACGGTGTGGCTGTCGGTGGCGCTGGCGCAGCTCTGGCGGCTGCGCGGGGCGGGGGCGGTGCTCAGGGCGCTGCGGACGGCGCTGGCGGTGGTGACGGGGGCGGCGGCGCTGGGCCTGCTGGCGATGCAGGCGGTGCTGACCAACCCGCTTGCACCGTTCATGTGGCGGCGCGAGCTGGTGGCCGGGCCGCCGGTGCTGGACAGCCTTGCCGCTGCCTACCTGCCGGTGGCGCTGTGCCTTGCGGTGGCGGCGTGGCGGATGGATCACCTGCCGCGGTGGCTGTGCCGGGGGTTCGCGGGCGTGGCGGCGGGCTATGCGGCGTGGTACGGCGCGCTGGAGATCCGCCGCCTGTGGCAGGGGCGCGACCTGAGCCTGCCCGGCGTGCCGGAGGGCGAGCTATACAGCTATACCGTGGCGCTGATGGCGGTGGCGCTGGGATGCCTTGCGCTGGCGGTGCTGCGGCGCTCCGAAGCCTTGCGGCGGATCGCCATGGCCGGTGTCGCGCTGACCGTGGCCAAGGTGTTTCTGATCGACATGGGCGGGCTGGCGGGGCTGTGGCGGGTGGCGGCGTTTCTCGGGCTGGGGCTGTCGCTGGCGGGGCTTGCCTGGATCAACGCGCGGATCACCGTGCGGATGGGGCGCGACGGCTGAGGCCCGGTCCCGGGCGGGGCCGGGCGGCGGGGTTTGCCGCTTTGTGCGGTTATTCCGCCGGGGCGCTGCCGCCGGTGATGCTCTCGGGGGCCGGGGCCTGGTCAGTGGCAGGTGCCTGGGCGGGCGGTCCTGCGATGCTGCTCAGGACCACGATCCCGCCGATGACCACCACGATCAGCAGCAGGGCGATCAGCCCGCCGCGGCCGGTATTGCCGCTCAGGTTCGCATGATAAGGGTCCACGGTGTTGCGGACATGGCTGTGCAGGTCGTCGTTTGGGGTGGGAGTATACATGGCTCCTCCTTTCATTGCGCCAATGGTAGATCGTGGCGATCGTTCTGCGGAGGGGGCACCGTCGAAGTCGCGATTTCTGGCGGCGGGGTGCCGGTTTGCCTGCCGGTGAGCGGCACGTTTCCGCCATCGGCTGTATCCAGCCGGTCAAAACCGAGCGTACGCGCGGATTTCTGCCTGTGTCAGAGTAGTTTGGGCACGCCGCCGGGATGGGTCTGGCGGTCCACCACGGCGGCGCGCATGGAGCGGCCGATGCGATGCGCGAGGGCGGACCACGCGGCGGCCTGATCGGGGCGCAGTTCGCGCGTCAGGGTGGCATCGAACAGTGCCAGCCATGTCGAGAACATGCCCGGCTGGACGTTTCCCGCGCGGACATGGGCGGCGATGGGGCTGCCGTCATAGCCGCGCTCGTGCAGGATGGTGTTGGCCCAGAAATCGGCGACCCTGGCCTCGTGGGCGGGCCAGTCGGTGACGTGGGCTGCGAATACCGGGCCAAGGCCGGGATGGGCGCGCACCGCGGCATAAAACGCTGTGACCACCCGCTCGATCTCGGGCCGGGTGATGTCGAAGCGTGGGGGCAGGGCGGTCGTCATGGCCTGTAAATGCGCCTCTGCGCCACGCGAGGCAAGAGGGCACGACCGGGCCGCGAAATCCTGAAAGGATTTCGGATCGCTTTCTTTTCAGGAAAGCGGGGGCCGCGCCTCTGGACGCGTGCCGGGCGCGCGCCTATAAGGCGGGCCATGATGACAGGCTCCGCGATCATCATCCGAATTACATGCCCGGCGCTCTGACCTTATCGAGCCGCCGGGAAAAGGTGCTTGAGCCATCGCGCCGCCCCTCATTACAGATTTGCAAGACCTGACGAAGGACGCCCCAAATGTGCGCCGAGACGCCCGATTACAAAGCCACGCTGAACCTGCCGCAGACCGATTTTCCGATGCGGGCGGGCCTGCCCAAGCGCGAGCCCGACTGGCTCGCCCGGTGGGAGGAGATCGGCATCTATGACCGGCTGCGCGAACAGGCACAGGGGAGGCAGCCATTCACCCTGCATGACGGCCCGCCCTATGCCAACGGGCACCTGCATATCGGCCACGCGCTCAACAAGATCCTCAAGGACATGGTGGTGCGCTCGCAGCAGATGATGGGGCGCGATGCGCGCTATATTCCCGGCTGGGACTGTCACGGCCTGCCCATCGAGTGGAAGATCGAGGAGCAGTACCGCGCGAAAGGCATGGACAAGGACAAGGTGGACATCGTCGATTTCCGCCAGGAATGCCGCAAGTTCGCCGAAGGCTGGATCGACGTGCAGCGGGATGAGTTCAAGCGGCTGGGGATCACCGGCAAGTGGGACAAGCCCTACCTGACGATGGATTTCCGCGCCGAGCGGATCATCGCGGAGGAATTCCAGAAATTCCTGATGTCCGGGGTGCTCTATCAGGGCTCCAAGCCGGTGATGTGGTCGCCCATCGAGAAAACCGCGCTGGCCGAGGCGGAGGTAGAGTATCACGACAAGGAAAGCTTTACCGTCTGGGTGAAGTTCCGCGTCGCCGGAATCGACGGAACCGACGCGCTGACCGATCACCTGCTCGACCTGCATGGCGAAGAGGGCTATGCCGCCGCCGTGCAGGCGCTGGCCGAGGATTTCCGTGACACCAGCGTGGTCATCTGGACGACGACCCCCTGGACGATCCCGTCCAACAGGGGCGTGGTCTATGGCGAGGATATCGCCTACGGGCTCTACGAGGTGACGGACACGCCCGAAGAATGCTGGGCGCGCGTGGGCGAGAAATTCATCCTCGCCGACAAGCTGGCAGGAGATGTGATGGCGCGGGCGCGGCTGCAGGACGGGCAGTGGCGGCGCGTGCGCGGCGTCGGCGCGGTGGAGCTGTCGTGCCTGACGCTGTTGCACCCGCTGGCGGGCGCGCAAGATGCTGGCGGCGAATGGAACCCGCCCCGCGATTTCCGCGCCGCCGATTTCGTGACGGATGAGGAGGGCACCGGCTTTGTCCATTGTGCGCCGTCGCACGGGATGGAGGAGTATGAGCTTTACCGGGGTCTCGGGATGCTGGATCAGGTGATCACCTATAACGTGCTCGACGACGGCTCCTTCCGCCCCGATCTGCCCTTCTTCGGCGGCACCCATATCCTTGATCGCAAGGGGAAAGAGGGCAACGCCAACAAGGCCGTGATCGACAAGCTGGTGGAGGTCGGCGGGCTACTGGCGCGCGGCAAGATCAAGCACAGCTATCCGCATAGCTGGCGCTCCAAGGCCCCCGTCATCTACCGCAACACCCCGCAATGGTTCGCCGCCATCGACCGCGCGGTCGGCGACGGGCAGGATGAGTACGGCACCACCATCCGCGAACGCGCGCTGCGCTCCATCGACGAGCTGGTGACGTGGACGCCGAAAACCGGGCGCAACCGGCTGTATTCCATGATCGAGGCGCGGCCCGATTGGGTGCTGAGCCGTCAGCGGGCATGGGGCGTGCCGCTCACCTGCTTCGTGAAGAAAGGCGCGCAACCGACGGATTCGGAATACCTGTTGCGCAACGCGGAGGTGAATGCCCGCATCCTTGCGGCCTTCGAGGCCGAGGGGGCGGATGCCTGGTACAAGGACGGCGCGAAGGAGCGGTTCCTGGGCGGCATCGTCGAACCCGCAGAGTGGGAGAAGGTCGGTGACATTCTCGATGTGTGGTTTGACTCAGGGTCCACCCATGCCTTTGTGCTGCGCGACCGCGTGGACGGGTCCGAGGACGGCATGGCCGATCTCTACCTCGAAGGCACCGATCAGCATCGCGGCTGGTTCCATTCCTCGATGCTTCAGGCGTGCGGCACCATCGGTCACGCGCCCTATCGCGGCGTGCTGACGCATGGCTTTACGCTGGACGAGAAGGGCAACAAGATGTCCAAATCGCTCGGCAACACCATCGCCCCCGAGGACGTGACCAGGCAATACGGCGCCGATATCCTGCGGCTCTGGGTGGCGCAGGCGGATTACACCGCCGATCTGCGGATCGGGCCGGAGATCCTCAAGGGCGTGGCCGACGGCTATCGCCGGTTGCGCAACACCATGCGCTTCATGCTCGGGGCGCTGACGCATTTCAGCGAGGCGGACCGGGTGGACCCGTCGGAGATGCCGGAACTGGAGCGCTGGGTGCTGCACCGGCTGGCGGAGCTGGATCACAAGGTGAAGACGGGCTATGACGCCTATGATTTCCAGGGGGTTTTCCAGCAGATATTCAATTTCTGCACCCTCGATCTGTCGGCTTTCTACTTCGATATCCGCAAGGACGCGCTTTATTGCGACGGCGACACCGCCCGCCGCCGGGCGGCGCGGAGTGTGATGGATCTGCTGTTTCACCGGCTGACCACGTGGCTGGCCCCGGTGCTGGTGTTCACTATGGAGGACGTGTGGCTGTCGCGCTTTCCGGGCGACGGCGACAGCGTGCACCTGCACGACATGCCCGACACGCCCGCCGACTGGCTGAACGAGCCGCTGGCGGCGAAATGGGCCGATGTCCGGCGCGCGCGGCGGGTGGTGACGGCGGCGCTGGAGGTGCAGCGTGCCGACAAGGCGATCGGTGCCAGCCTGGAGGCCGCGCCGGTGGTGCATGTGCGCGACGAGGCCACGCTGGAGGCGCTCAGATCGGTGAATTTCGCCGATATCTGCATCACCTCGGATATCGTGCTGAGCGGCGATCCGCGCCCGGCCGAGGCGTTCCGTATGCCCGAGGTGGACGATATCGGCGTGGTGTTCGAGCGCGCGGAGGGGGCAAAGTGCCAGCGCTGCTGGAAGATCCTGCCCGATGTGGGCCGCCACGCGCATCCCGGCACCTGCAAGCGGTGCTCGGAGGCGCTGGGGTAAGGGTACGGGCGGCGGCGCCCGGGCCTGTCCCGGCGGCGACACCGCGCCCCGGCGGGCGGTGCGGGCGGCCATGGGATATGGCCTATACCCGCCATTCGCCTCCTGTCCCGCGCGGAATCGAGGCGGGCTTGCCCACCGCCGCGCGAGCGGTCATGCCGAAGGCATGCCTCCGGCATGACCCGCCCCGTCGCACCGGAGGTGCGCCGGTATAAGCGGCACGCCTTTGGCGTGACGGGCGGGCGCTTTTCTACGTCTCAAGTTATTGATAATGTGGGAGTATATGGCACCATAAAGCGCGCCGTTTCATCGTCGGAACGCCCACCCGCGGTCGGGCCCTCGCGCGGCTCGTCGCATCATGCCCAACGACCGCAACAGGCCAGTCCTGCCGGATGCCCCGCCCCCGTGAAACCGGCCCTGTGGCGGCGGAGGGGGGATCGTGCCGCCCCTGCTGATGCCCCGCGACCGATTCAGCCCTCGCTCAGGGCCACCTTCATGTCGCGGACCTGATAGATCACCTCGCCATCGGCCTCGACGGTGCCGTCGGCCACCCCCATCGTGAGCCGCCGGGTCTGCACCGCCTTGGTGAAATCCACCTTGTAGGTGAGCATCGTTCGGTCGGGGCGGACCATGCCAGACAGCTTTACCTCGCCCACCCCGAGCGCATAGCCGCGCCCCTGCCAGCCGCGCCAGCCGAGGTTGAAGCCGGTGAGTTGCCACAGGCCGTCGAGCCCGAGGCAGCCGGGCATGATCGGGTTGCCGGGGAAATGGCAGTCGAAGAACCACAGGTCGGGGCGGATGTCGAACTCGGCCACGACGTGGCCCTTGCCATGCGTGCCGCCATCGCCGGAGATATCGGTGATCCGGTCCATCATCAGCATTGGCGGCAGCGGCAGTTGCGCGTTGCCGGGGCCGAAAAGCTCGCCACGGGCGCATTTCAACAGGTCTTCGCGATCGAAGCTGCGCGGATACTCGGCCATCGGGGCAATCCCTCTCACATGCGGGCGGCGGGGTCTTGCTTTCCTCTATCACCGCGCGAATCCCCCATGCAACCCTGCGCCGCATGGCCCGCCGGTTTCGAGGGTGCGATTTTTGTTTGAAATCGGGTGGGGGGAAAACCTATATTGCAGGGGATGGCAAAGGAACGGCGATGACGGATCAGAAAGCGATCACGGCGACCGAGTGGCTCGGGCGGGTCGGGCTTCGGCCCACGCGGCAGCGCGTGGCGCTGGCGCGGCTGCTGCACGGCGACGGGCAGCATCGCCACGTCACCGCCGAAAGCCTGTTCGCCGATGCCCGCGCGGCGGGCGAGAGCGTCTCGCTGGCCACCGTCTACAACACGCTCAAGGCGTTCTGCGACGCGGGGCTGTTGCAGGAGGTGACGGTCGATGGCTCCAAGAGCTATTTCGACACCAACACCCACGATCACCCGCATTTCTTCTGGGAAGACGAGAACCGGCTGAGCGACGCGCCCGCCGACGACCTCGAGATCGCGCGCCTGCCGCAGGCCCCCGAGGGGGCCGAGATCACCTCGGTCGATGTGGTGATCCGGCTGCGCCGCAGCCGCGGCTGAGCGGTCGGCTCAGCCGTTCGGGGCGATCCCCGACAGCCCCGCCCGCGTGACCCGGCGACGCGACTCCCTCAGCCCCGGCTCGAACCCTGCGGCATCGCCGTAATCCACGAATTGCGCGTAATAGGCATGGTGCGCGCCGACCCGCGCGGCGTGCTTGATCGGGCACCAATAGGCCTCGGTCCGGCCCGCGATCTCCTGCACGTAGCCGATCAGCCCGTTGCAGTAGCCGCAATAGACGCAGTTGAGCTTTTGCAGCGCGTTGAGATAGGCGAGGTGGTGGCGGTCGATGCGGATGAAATCGGCGCGCCGCACCCTGTCGATTCCGTAGGCGGGAAAGCACACCGCCTGATAGACGGTCACGAACAGGTCCAGAGCCGCGAAGGGCACGATCATCGCGTAGATCACCGGCGCGGTGACGATCGTCAGGGGGCGCGCGCGGCGCAGGAAGGTCGTCAGCCGCACGCGCATCTCGCGGTGACGGCGGCGCACCTCGGCCTCGAACACCACGCGGCCGTTTTCGAACCCGTACCGGAACGCCTCGCGGCGGCGGGCGAACTCCTCTTCCATTTCCTCCTGGAGGTCGCGGATGCGGGCGAGGATGGTCTCGGTGGTGCTCACGGGCGGGCCTCCGGCTGGTGTGCTCGGGATGACGCTACAGCACCCGACGCGGCGGCGAAACCGTTTGCGCCGCGCGCCCCGCATCGCGCTCTGGCATCGCGTCGACCGCGCGCCGATATGAGTGCGCAGCCTTGACTTCGGTCAACCAGGCTATAGCCTCGGGCCGTTATTGCTATGTGCATGAAGACGCGAATCTGCCTCTGCATCTCATTGCGCGCTGTTTGCCACCTGGTTCTCACGCTCGTTTGTCTCATGGCACCGCTCGCGGCGGAGGCCGACGACGCATCCGAACTTGGCCGCTTCCTGCCCGATCTCGACCCGGCGACGCTGGTGGAGGGGGCCGACGGCTTTGGCGCGCTGCGCGAGGATGTGCCGGTGGCACCGGTACTGCGGAACGGCGAGACGGTGGCCTGGGCCTTCCTCACCTCGGATTTCGCGGGCACTACGGGCTATTCGGGCAAGCCCATCCACGTCGTTGCCGCCATCGACGATGACGCGGTGGTGACCGGCGCGGCGCTGGTGGAACATTCCGAGCCGATCGTTCTGGTCGGCATCCCCGAATCCAAGATGCGCGGCGTGATCGCGGGGTATGCCGGGCTCGATCTCAAGGCCGAGGCCGCCGAATCCGGCACCGCGCATGATCTCGATATCATCTCCGGCGCGACGGTGACGGTGATGGTGATCGACGACAGCCTCGTGCGCGGCGGGCTCAAGGTGGCGCGTGCGCTGGGGCTGGGGGGGCTCTCGCCGGTGGCGCAGGCGGGCCCCGCGCGCACGCTCAGGCCGGGCGATGGCACGGTCGAGGACTGGCAGACCCTTGCCGGTGACGGATCGCTGCGCGGGCTGACGCTGGATGTGGGGCAGGTCAACCGTGCCTTTGAGGAGACTGGCGACGAACGCGCCGCCAGGCGCCCCGAGCCGGGCCCCCCCGAGGAGACCTTTATCGACATGCGCGCGGCCCTTGTCAGCGTGCCGACCATCGGGCGCAGCCTGTTGGGCGAGAACGAATACGCCAACCTGCAAGGCTGGCTGAAGGAGGGCGAGCACGCGATCCTCGTTGCCGGGCGCGGGCGCTATTCCTTCAAGGGATCGGGCTATGTGCGCGGCGGCATTTTCGACCGGATCCACCTTGTTCAGGGGGACAGCTCGGTACGGTTTCGCGACCGCGATCATCGGCGGCTGGGCGAGATCGCCGCCGACGGCGCACCGAGCTTTACCGAGCTTGACCTGTTTCGCATCCCCGCCGACAGCGGCTTTGACCCGGCCGAGCCGTGGCGGCTGCAACTCCTGGTGCAGCGCGCGGTGGGGGCGGTGGAAAAGACCTTTGTCACCTACGACCTCGGCTACCGCCTGCCCGAGCGCTACCTCGCGCCGCTCGCGCCTGCGCCGCAGATCAACGCCCCCGATGAGGAGGCCGCCGCCAAGGCCGCGCTGTGGCAGCGCATCTGGCGCGACAAGACGCCCGAAATCGCGGGGCTGGCGGTGATGCTGACGGTGCTGACGGGGGCGTTCTTCTTTCAGATGCAGATCACGGCGCATCCGCGCGCCTATCTCTGGTTCCGCATGTCGTTCCTGACCGTGACGCTGGTGTTTCTCGGCTGGTATGCCAATGCGCAGCTTTCGGTGGTGAACCTGATGGCGCTGGCGGGGTCGCTTCGGTCCGGCTTTACATGGGATGCGTTCCTGATGGATCCGCTGGTGTTCATCCAATGGTTCGCGGTCGCGGCGGCGCTGATTTTCTGGGGCAGGGGGGCCTATTGCGGCTGGCTGTGCCCGTTCGGCGCGTTGCAGGAGCTGACCAACCGGGTGGCGCGGCTGCTGAAGGTGCCGCAATGGACGCTGCCCTGGGGCCTGCACGAGCGGCTCTGGCCGGTGAAATACATGATCTTTCTGGGGCTGTTCGGCGTCTCGCTGGCGTCGATGCCGATGGCCGAGACCCTGGCCGAGGTGGAGCCGTTCAAGACCGCGATCATCCTCAAGTTCGTGCGCGACTGGCCGTTCGTGGTGTTTGCCGTGGTGCTCTTGGTGATCGGGCTGTTCGTCGAGCGGTTCTACTGCCGGTATCTCTGCCCGCTGGGTGCCGCGTTGGCGATACCGGCGCGGATGCGGATGTTCGACTGGCTCAAGCGGTATCGCGAGTGCGGCAGCCCGTGCCAGACCTGCGCCCATGAATGCCCGGTGCAGGCGATCCACCCCACCGGCGAGATCAACCCCAACGAATGCGTCAACTGCCTGCATTGCCAGGTTCTTTATCAGTCCGATGCGAAATGCCCGGTGATCATCCGGCAACTGAAACGGCGCGCGAAGGACCGCGCGGCGCAGGAGGCCGATGGAGGTGCGCTGGAGCGCCTTGTCGGCCCCAGGACAGCGGGAAAGGAGACCCACTAATGTCTGACAAAACAAACCTGAAACTGAGCCGGCGGGGCATGCTGGGGGCCACCGCCACCGGCGCGCTCGCCGTCACCACCGGCGGCGCGGGGCTGTTTGCCAGCGCGCCCATGGCGCAGGCGGCTGGCAAGGTCAATCTCGCCCCCGGCGAGCTGGACGAGTACTACGGCTTCTGGTCCTCGGGCCAGACCGGCGAGATGCGCATCCTCGGCTTTCCGTCGATGCGCGAACTGATGCGCGTGCCGGTGTTCAACCGCTGCTCGGCCACCGGCTGGGGCCAGACCAACGAGAGCCTCAAGGTGCTGACCGAGGGGCTGACCGAGGAAACCAAGGCGTTTCTCGCCAAACGCGGCAAGGTCACCTACGACAACGGCGACCTGCACCACCCGCACATGTCGTTTACCGACGGCACCTATGACGGGCGCTACCTGTTCATGAACGACAAGGCCAACACCCGCGTCGCGCGGGTGCGCTGCGACGTGATGAAATGCGACAAGATCGTCGAGATCCCCAACACCGGCGACATTCACGGCCTGCGGCCGCAGAAATACCCGCGCACCGGCTATGTCTTTGCCAATGGCGAGCACGAGATGCCGATCGTCAACGATGGCACGATCCTTGATCAGCCCGAGGAATACGTGAACATCTTTACCGCCATCGACGGCGACACGATGGAGATCGCCTGGCAGGTGATGGTGTCGGGCAATCTCGACAATTGCGACGCCGACTATCAGGGCAAATACGCCTTCTCGACCTCCTACAACTCGGAAATGGGCATGACCCTCGCCGAGATGACCGAGAGCGAGATGGACCATGTCGTGATCTTCAACATCAAGGAGATCGAGGCCGCCATCGAGGCGGGCGATTATACCGAATACAGCGGCGTCAAGGTCGTGGACGGGCGCAAGGGGCGCAACAAGAACTACACCCGCTACGTGCCCATCCCCAACAGCCCGCATGGCTGCAACACCGCGCCGGACGGCAGGCATGTGGTGCTCAACGGCAAGCTCAGCCCGACCTGCTCGGTGATCGACGTGACCAAGGTGGATGCGCTGTTTGCCGAAAATGCCGATGAACGCTCCTGCATCGTGGCGGAGCCGGAACTTGGCCTCGGGCCGCTTCACACCGCCTTCGACGGCAAGGGGATGGCCTATACGACGCTGTTCCTCGACAGCCAGATCGTGAAATGGGACATCGACAAGGCCGTGCGCGCCTATGCCGGCGAGGACGTCGATCCGATCGTGACCAAGACCGATGTGATGTACCAGCCGGGTCACAACCACACCTCCATGGGCGAAACCAGGGAGGCCGATGGCAAGTGGCTCATTTCGCTCAACAAGTTCTCCAAGGACCGGTTCATCAACGTGGGCCCGCTCAAGCCCGAGAACGAGCAGCTTCTGGACATCACGCAGGATGACATGCCGGTGGTGCATGACGGGCCGACATTCGCCGAGCCGCATGACTGCATCATCGTGCGCCGCGACATCGTCAACCCGGTGCGGGTGTGGTCGCGCGATGATCCGATGTTCGAGGACGCCCGCAAACAGGCCGAGGCCGATGGCGTGGTGCTGGAGGACGGCCATCCCGAACCGATCCGCGATGGCGACAAGGTGCGGGTCTACATGTGGTCGATGGCGCCGACATTCTCGATGGAGAAATTCACCGTGCGGCAGGGCGACGAGGTGACGATCTATGTCACCAATCTCGACGATATCGACGACGTGACCCACGGGCTGACCCTGTCGAACCACGGCGTGGCGATGGAGGTCGCGCCGCAGGCCACCGCCTCGGTCACCTTCACCGCCGACCGTCCGGGTGTGCACTGGTTCTACTGCCAGTGGTTCTGCCACGCGCTGCACATGGAGATGCGCGGCCGGATGCTGGTCGAGCCGCGGGGGGCCTGAGCCATGCTGCGCCTGCTGCTGCCGCTTCTGATCTGGCTGGTCTGGGTCGCGTGGTCGTCGATGGCCCCGGCGGCGGAGCGTCAGGTGGTGGCGGGCGGCACGGCGCTGGCAGAGGCCATTGAAAACGCCGGGGCGGGGGACACCCTCCGCCTCGGATCCGGCCGCCACGCGGGCGGCATCAAGATTTCAAAGCCGCTGACGATCGAGTGCGCCGACGGGGCCCGGATCGACGCGGGCGGGCAGGGCACGGTTCTGACCGTGACCGGCCCGGATGTGACGGTCACCGGCTGCACGATCACCGGCTCGGGCAGCGATCACGAGGGGATCGACAGCGGCATCCGCCTGCTCAAGGGCGCGGATCGCGCCCGCGTCACCGGCAACCGCCTGACCGGCAACCTCTATGGCGTGGACATTCACGGCGCGCGCGACGCGCGTGTCGCGGGCAACGTGATCGAGGGGCGGCAGGACCACCGGATGAACGATCGCGGCAATGGCGTCTATGTCTGGAACGCGCCCGGCTCGGACGTGGTGGGCAACGATATCCGCTGGGGCCGCGACGGGATCTTCGTCAACACCTCGCATTCCAACCGCTTCGTCGGCAACCGCTTTCGCGACCTGCGGTTCGCGGTGCATTACATGTATGCCAACCGGTCCGAGGTGCGCGGCAACCTCTCGATCGGCAATCACCTGGGCTATGCGGTGATGTATTCCAGGGGGGTCAGGATCATCGACAACGTGTCGGTGAACGATGCCGAGCACGGGGTGATGCTCAACTATACCAACAGTTCCGAGGTGCGCGGCAACCTGGTGCGCGGCGGCGGTACGAAATGCCTGTTCATCTACAACGCCCACAAGAACGAGATCAAAGGCAACCGGTTCGAGCGCTGCGAGACCGGCGTGCATTTCACCGCCGGGTCCGAGCGTAACGAGATCACCGGCAACGCCTTTGTCGGCAACCGCACGCAGGTGAAATATGTCGGATCCAAATGGGTGGACTGGAGCGCGGAGGGCGTCGGGAATTACTGGTCGGATTTCGCGGGCTACGATCTGGATGGCAATGGCATCGCCGATACGCCCTACCGCCCCAATGACAGCATGGACCACATCCTGTGGACGCAACCGGCGGCCAAGCTGCTGATGGGCGCGCCTGCCGTGCAACTGGTGAAATGGGCGCAATCGGCGTTTCCGGCGCTGTTGCCGGGGGGCGTGGTGGACCGCGCGCCGCTGATGCAGCCGGTGGAGATGTCGATCCCCGACTGGGAGGCGCGACATGACGGATCGTGACACGGCGCTGGCCATCGCCGGGCTGGACAAGAGCTATGGCCGCACGCAGGTGGTGGGCGGTATCACGCTCGACGTGGCACCGGGCGAGCGGGTGGCGCTGCTGGGTCATAACGGCGCGGGAAAATCGACGCTGATCAAGCTGATCCTTGGCCTGATCCGGGCCTCGCAGGGCAGCATCCGCGTCGCCGGGCACGCGCCCGGCAGTGCCGCCGCGCGCGCCGCCACCGCCTATCTGCCCGAGCAGGTGGCGTTCCATCGCGCGCTGACCGGGCGCGAGCAGTTGACGATGTTCGCGCGGCTGGCGGGCGAGCATCCGAAGACCGTCGCGCCGCTTCTGGAGCGGGTGGGGCTGGCCGATGCCGCCGACCGCCGCATCGGGACGTATTCCAAGGGGATGCGGCAGCGGCTGGGGCTGGCGCAGGCGCTGCTGGGCCGTCGCCGCGTGGCGCTGCTCGATGAGCCGACGAGCGGTCTCGACCCGATTTCGCGGCATGATCTCTACGCCGTCATCGACGAGATGGCGGCGAATGGCACCGCGCTCCTGATCGCGAGCCACGCGCTGACCGAGCTGGAGGCGCGCACCGACCGTATCGCGATCATGGCCAAGGGGCGGCTGGTGGCCGATGACAGCCTTGGCAATCTCGCGCGGGCCGCCGCGCTGCCGACGCGCATCCGGCTGACCGCGCGCGAGGGATCGGCGGAGGCGGTGCAGGCCGAGCTGGGCGGCGATCGCGTCAATGGCCGGGCGGTGGAACTGCACTGCACCACCGAACAGAAGATGGCGCAGCTTGCGCGGATTTCCGGCCTTGGCGACGCGGTGCGCGATGTCGAGATGGTGCCGCCGAGCCTGGAAGACCTGTACCGCCACTATTGCGCGGAGGTGCGCCAATGATCGCCCGCGTTCTGGCCATCGCCCTGGCCGAATTCCGCATTCAGACGCGCAACCGCTGGCTGGTCTCGGCCACGTTGCTGATGACGCTCTTCGCGCTGGCGCTGACCTTTGCCGGGTCGGCGCCCACCGGATCGCTGGGGGTGGATTTGCTGACCGTCGCGGTGGCCTCGATGACCACGCTCGCGGTCTATCTCGCGCCGTTCCTGGCGCTGATGATCGCGTTTGACGCGGTGGCGGGCGAGGCGGAGCGCGGCACGCTGGGTCTGACGCTGACCTATCCGCTGTCGCGCGGCGAGATGCTGCTGGGCAAGTTCGCGGCGCATCTGGCGGTGCTGGCCATCGCCATCGCGCTGGGCCTCGGCGCGGCGGGGCTGGCGGCGTGGCTCGCCGGCGGGGCGGGGGCCGCGAGCGCGCTGGCGCTCGTCCGGCTCATCGCCACGGCGATCCTGCTGGGCGCGTCGTTCCTGGCGCTCGGCTATGCCGCCTCGGCGCTGTCGGGCAGCGGGACGGCGGCGGCGGGGCTGGCCGTGGGGCTGTGGCTGGTGCTGGTGGTGCTCTACGATCTGGGGCTGCTGGGCGCGCTGGTCTTTGACGATGGCGGCGCGTTTACCAGCCATGTGTTCCCGTGGCTTCTGGCCGCCAACCCGGCGGATGCGTTCCGGTTGTGGAACGTCGCCGGATCGCAGGACGTGGCGCTGGTCTCGGGCATGGCGGGGGCGGGGGCGGCGCTGCCCGCGTGGGCGGCGCCGCTGTCGCTGTTCCTCTGGCCGGTGCTGGCGCTGGCGCTGGCGCGTGCGGCCTTTGCGAGGGTGGAGCCATGAAACGTCTCGTGCTTGCCGCGCTGTTGCTGGCCGCCTGTCGGGAGGACGAGGCGCGCGCCCCCGACCCGGTCACCATGACCGGCGAGGCGCTGGGCCATTTCTGCATGATGCAGCTCGACCGCCACCCCGGCCCCAAGGCGCAGATCCACCTCGCCGGGCTGCCCGACCCGATCTTTTTCGCGCAGGTGCGCGATGCGCTGGCCTATGTCAAAGGCCCCGAGCGCGACGCCGATATCCGCGCCTTCTATGTCAGCGACATGGGAGTGGCGGCGAGTTGGGATGCGCCGGGCATCGACAACTGGACCGAGGCGGCCACCGCGCATTTCGTTGCCGGGGCGGGCGTCACCGGCGGCATGGGCGCGCCCGAGATCGTGCCGTTTTCCGACGCCGCCGCCGCGCGCGGCTTTGCCGACCGTGAGGGGGGCGAGGTGATGCGCCTTGAAGACATCCCGGCCGGGACCGTCCTGGCCCCGGTCGAGATCACGCCCGAGGAGACCCCGACATGACACCGACACGCCGCCGTTTCCTGACGATTTCCGCCGCAGCGGTTGCGCTGCCCTCCGCCGCCGCCGCGCGCGAGACCGCCCGCTGGGCCGGGTTCGCACTGGGGGCGCACGCCAACATGACGCTTGCCGGGATCACGCCGCTCTACGCGCGGCCCGTGTTTGCCCGATTGGAGGCAGAGATCGCCCGGCTGGAGCGGATTTTCAGCCTCTACCGCGACGACAGCGCGCTGGCGCGGCTCAACCGGGACGGCCGGTTGCAGGCCCCGCCGCCCGAGTTGCTGGAGGTGTTGACGCTGTCCGATGCCCTGCACGCGGCCTCGCACGGTGCGTTCGATCCCAGTGTGCAGCCGCTGTGGCGGGCGCTGGCGACGGGTGGCGACACGGCAACGGCGCGCGCGGCGGTCGGCTGGGACGATGTGCGGTTCGATGCCGGCGGGGTGCGCCTTGGGCGTCCGGGGATGGCGCTCACGTTCAACGGCATTGCGCAGGGCTATATCACCGACCGGATCGCGGCGCTGCTTCGGGCGCAGGGGCTGCACGACGTGCTGGTCGATATCGGCGAGGTCGTGGCGCTGGGCCGCAACGCCGATGGCCGCGCCTGGCAGGCGGGTATCGCGACGCCCGACGGGCGGGTCGTCCACCACGTCGCGCTTGGCGACCGGGCGCTGGCCACCTCGGCCCCGCAGGGCACAACGCTGGCCGCAGGTCAGGGCCATATCCTCGATCCGGGGGGCGGTCGCCCGCGCCACGCTCTGGTCAGCGTATCGGCCCCGCGCGCGGCGCTGGCCGACGGGCTGTCGACCGCGCTCTGCCTGCTCGACCGCGACGCGGGGCAGCGGGCCGTCGCGCGCTTTGACGACTGCGTCGTCGAATACATCATCTGAGTCAGTCAACCAACCGAGAGGAGATTTCCAAATGTTCACCAGACTGATCACCACGGGAGCGCTGATGCTGAGCCTTGCCGCCCCCGCCCTCGCCGAGGGCGACCCGGAGGCGGGCGAAAAGGTGTTCCGCAAGTGCAAGGCCTGCCACATGGTCGGCGAGGATGCCAAGAACCGCGTGGGCCCGGCGCTCAACGGTGTCGTGGGCGGGCCGGTCGCGTCGGTCGAGGATTTCAGGTATTCCGACGTGTTCCAGGAAATGGCCGCCGAAGGCGCGGTCTGGACCGAGGACGAGCTTGCCGCCTTCCTCGCCAGCCCGCGCAAATACGCCAAGGGCACCAAGATGGCCTTTGCCGGGCTGCGCAAGGACGAGGAGATCGCCAATGTGATCGCCTACCTGGCGACGTTCGAGTAATCGCGGCGATGCCGGGATCGGGGCCGCCCTGCCATGCGCGGGGCGGCCCGTTTCATTTGCGCCCCTCGGCCTCGTCGATCAGGCCCCTGACCCAGAGCGTGACCCACCAGTTGGCGGGCAGGCCGAGCGGCAGGCAGAGCCAGAGCGCGGTCACGGGCGACAGCGCGGGCCAGCCCGCCGCCTGCCACAGCAGCGCCAGCATGAAGAGGTTGATCGCCACCGCCAGCGCGGTGAACGGGTAGAGCAGGAGGTACAGCCGCAGGGGCGGTGGGGTGATCCGGGGCATGGGCCGCCTAGTGGCTGGTGCCTTCGGAGAAGGTGATCTTGTTGAAGACATTGTATTTCCCCGAGGGTTTGCGCATCGGCAGGCGGGTCACTTCGTCCAGCGTTGTCGCGTCATAGACGATCACCGCGCCGTCGTCTTCCCAGACCGACACCAGCGCGTGACGGCCGTCGCGGGTGAATTCGACATGCGCGACGGTGGCGCCGGGCACCGGGCGCAGGGTGCGCACGATCTCCAGGCTCTGCTTGTCGATCACATGCATCGCGTCGCGGTCGGGGCCAAAGAACACGTCGGCCCAGAAATACGGCGTGTCCTCGTGGCTGCGCAGGAAAAAGCCGGCGCCGTCGGTCTTTATGGTGTCGGTCACGGTCCAGCTTTCGGTGTCGATGATCGACAGCATCCCCTCCTTGAGGTGCGGTGTGGCCATCACCCGGCGGCCGCCCCGCTCCCATGAAATGCCCGATCCCAGATGCGGCATGCCGGGCAGCGGCAGGTCGGCGATCTCGCGGCCGACGTTGAGATTGACCACCACGCCGCGCCCGGTGTCGCGCGCCGCGCCGATCAGGTGGCGGTAATCGTCGGTGAAGAAGAAATCGTCGAGCGGCGCGCCCAGCATGATCCGTCGCCGCGCGAACAATCCCCGGGACGAGGGCAGCGCCTCGATCATGTCCTTGCGGCGGCTGTGGACGAACCCCTCGTAGACCGGCTCGGCCTCGGGGTCGGTGGCGACTTCCCAGATCTCCGGCACGTCCTTCAGCGCGAGGATGAAACTGTCGCGCTGCGGGGCCTGATAGACCGCCGAGACGCGGCTCGGCGTGCCATCCTTGCCGGTGACGGGCATGACGGATTTCACGCTCAGGTCGTCCGTGTCGAGGAGGGTCAGCGTCATCGGCAGGTAATTGGCCACCGCCAGCCATTTGCCATCGGCGCTCATCGCGATGTTGCGGCTGTTGAGCCCGGCGCGCACCCGGCCCACCTGATGCAGCGACCAGATGTCGTATTTCTGCACCCAGCCATCGCGCGACATGATGAAGACGTAGCGCCCGTCGGGGCTGAATTTCGGGCCGCCATGCACCGCGAAGGGGGTGGCGAAGCGGTCCAGCACCGCGAATGTATCGCCATCCAGCACGCTGACGTGATGGTCGCCGGTTTCCACAACCAGCGTGATGTTGAGCGGGTCGGCGTCGAAGGCCGGGGCCTCGGCGGGGGTGTAATCGGGATCGCGCCAGCGGGTTGCGGCGATCTGCGTTGGTGTCCAGTCCGACACATGATCGAGCGGCTTTTTCAGCCACTCGGCCAGCGCCTCGATCTCGGTTTCGCTCAAAGTCTCGCCATAGGCGGGCATCTGCGTGGCGGCGCGGCCATGGGCGATGACCTCGGCCACCTTTGGCCCGCGCATCCGCCCCAGCGTCTGCGGGATCAGCGCCGGGCCGTCGCCGCCCAGCCGGTCGGACCCGTGACAGGCGGCGCAGTCGGTTGCGTAGATCTGCGCCGGGTCCGCCGTGGCCGGACCTGCGAGGAGTGCGAGCAGGCCGGTGCATAGCCCGAGGAAACCGAAACGCCCGGGCATGGAGGCCAAGGGCAGCCCCCGACCGCGGGTGGGGGTGAAGCCCCCGCCCGGGGGGGCGGTCGGGGGCTGCCCGGCGGTGCCGCCGGGCAGGGTGCTGCGCGGGTTCGGTTGCGCCATTCGGGTGGCGTACCTAGTCAAAGCAGTGAACCGGATCATGTCTCTTGCCTCGGAAAGGGGTCACGGTCAGGCGCTCGGCGGCATCGGCCACGCCGATCTCGGCGTCATCGAGGTAGCAGGCCGGGTCCTCGGCCCAGGGATCGCCGGTCAGTTGCAGCGCCCGGATGCGGGTGTTGCCGCCGCAGACCGACTTGAACGCGCAGGCCCCGCAGCGGCCTTTCAACGGGCGCGGACGGCGGCGCAACTGCGCCAGCATCGGGTCATTGCCGGTCCACAGGTCCGAGAATTTCGCGGTCTTGACGTTGCCCACGGTATAATCCGACCAGTAGGTGTCGGGATGCACGCGGCCCAGCGTGTCGATATTGGCGACCCCGAGGCCCGAGGAATTGCCGCCCCAGGCCTCAAGGTGATCGCGCAGGTGGGCCACGCGGTCCGGCGCGAAGCGCGCTTCGGCCCAGCGCAGAAGATAGACCGCGTCGGCGTCGTTGTTGCCGGTGACAAGATCGAGCGGCGCGCCCTCGGACGCAGCCGACCAGGCGCGCTCGATCAGCATGTCGAGCGCGCGGCGCGTGTGATCGTGCTGCGCATCCTCGCCGCGATTCTTGTCGCCGCGCCCGGCATAGACAAGGTGGCTGAGGTAGAATTTATCTACCCCCTCGTCATCGCAAAGTTTCAGCAGATCGGGCAGTTGCGCCGCGTTGTCGCGCGTGAGGGTAAAGCGCAGCCCCACCTTGATCCCGCGCTTCTTGCATTCGCGCACACCGCGCAGCGCGTCGTCAAAGGCCCCGTCCACGCCGCGAAACCAGTCATTGGTGCGACCGATCCCGTCGATCGAAATGCCGACATACTGAAAGCCGATCCCGGCCACCCGGTCGGCGGCCTCGCCGTGAATTTTCGTGCCGTTGGTGCTCAGCGCCAGGAACCGCACCTTCCTGCGCGCCGCCTCGGCCAGCTCGAAGAAATCGAAGCGGCCCATCGGCTCTCCCCCCGACAGGATCAGCGCCGGAATGCCGAAATCGCCGAGATCGTCCAGCGTCGCCATCGCCTGTTCGTGGCTCAGCTCGCCGGGGAAATCGACATCCGCCGACACCGTGTAGCAATGCCGGCACTTGAGGTTGCAGCGCCGGGTCAGGTTCCAGATCACCACCGGCCTGACCGGCCCCGTCGCGGCCCGCGCGCGCACCGGGGTGGGGGTAACGAGTTGGTGCATGTATTCGGTGAGGCGAAACATCTCAGCCCTCCTTTGAACGCAGCCGCAGCCCCGTTTTCTTCAGAATCTGTGTCGAATAGAGAATGTCATGGCCGCGACAGGCATCGCCCAGCAGCGCGGCGATCCGGCCGCGCTTGTCCTCGACCTCGGCGCGGCTGCTGCCGTGGATCATGGCAAAGAGGTTGTAGGGCCAGTCGGGCAGGGCGCGCGGGCGTTCGTAGCAATGGCTGACATAGTCGAGCGCGCCCACCCGGGCCCCCAGATCGGCCACCGCCGCATCCGCCACATCCCAGACCGACATGCCATTGGCAAGCATGCCCAGCGCGTAGTGATTGGGGGCGACGGCCACCCGGCGGATCACGCCGCGGTCCTGCATGGTGCGCAGGCGGGTGCACAACTCTTCCTCGTCAATCCCCAACTCCCCGGCCACGACGGCATAGGGCTGTGGCACGAGGGGCAGGCCGCCCTGCGTGGCGGCGATGATGCGGCGGTCTGTGGCGTCGATGTTCATGCGGCAACCCTGAATCCGATAAAGAATTCCCTGAGCTTGGGGAAACGGAGCACGCGCAGCCCGGTTTCCCGCTCGAGGGACGTGGCCACCGCCGCGATCTCTTCGGGCCGCTCCGTGGCCAGAACGAACCACATGTTGAGCCGGTGACTGCGCTCATAATTATGCGCCACCTCGGGGTGCGCATTGACTTTGGTCATAACGGCGTCGAATTCCGCCTCCGGCACTGCCATGGCGCAGAGGCAGAACGCGCCCCCCATCGCCTCGGCATCGAAGAACGGGCCGAAGCGGGTGATGATCCGGGCGGATTTCATCCGCTCCAGCCGCGCGAGCAGATCGGTTTCGGTCAGGCGCAACTCTGCGGCCACCTGCGCGAACGGATCGGGGCGGACCGGAAAGCCGTCCTGCAACCTGTTCAGGATCGCGCGGTCGGTCTCGTCAAGGCTCATGCGGGTGTCCTTTCCCCGGCGACCATCGCGCCGGTCTGCTTGAAGCAATGGCTGGAAAACAGCGCCAGATGCGGTGCGCCGCGCAATTCGGGGCGGTCCGCCGCGGCCCCGAGCCTTGCCAGCGCCTCGGCGCGGCTGCGGGCGTGGATCATCGAATAGAGCCGGTAGGGCCAGACCCCTTCGACCGGCGCACGCTCGTAGCACAGCGTCACGCCGGGCTGCGCCGCCAGCACCGGCCCCGCGATGGTGACCGCGTCATGCGGCAGATCCCAGACCACCATCGCGTTGGACCGCCAGCCAAGCGCGCGGTGCCGCACGATGACGCCGAGACGCGCGATGATCCTGGCCGCCACCAGCACCCTTATGCGCGCGATCACCGCGTCCATGTCCAGCCCGAGCGGCGCGCCGATGTCGGCATAGGGGCGCAGGGTCAGGGGCAGGCCGCGCATCAGCGCCTGCACGATCCCGCGATCGACGGGGCGCAGCACGGTGATATCCGGCGGCGGCGGCGCGAGGCGCGCGCCGGTCTCGCCGCGAAGGCTGAACCCCAGATCGAGGTTGAAGGGCCGCACCAATGGCAGATCCAGCACCCGCAGCCCGCTGCGCCGCGCGATCCGGGCGAGGGCGGCCCCGACATGCGCCCGGTCCGGCCCGGTGGCGACGAACCACAGGTTCCATGTATTCTCGCGCAGGTAGGAATGGTTGACCCCCGGCTCCTCCCCGATGATCGCCGCCACCTGTTCGACGCGGCCCTCGGGGGCGGCCACGGCGGCGAGGGTGCTGGCGGCGATGGTATTGGGGGCCACGGTCGCCCCCACACGGGTGATCTGGCCCGCCGCCTGCCTGGCGCGCAGCCGTGCGATCACATCGGCCTCGGTGGTGCCAAGGTGCTGCGCCAGCGCGGCGAAGGGGCGCGCGGCGACCGGGAAATCGCGCTGCCAGTCATCGAGCAGCGCGCGGTCGATGGGATCGGCAAACCGGTGCATCGCTCAGAGTCCCGTCTTGTGCGCGCGGGCGGTGAAGAAGATGCCCGAGGGGCTCTCGGCTTCGATCTCGCGCAGTTTCTCGAAGGTTTCGGTGTCGTAGACCATGACCCGGCCCGCGTCGCGCACCGACAGCCACACCTCGTGGCCGCGCGGGGTGAACTCCATATGCAGCACGCCGGGGCCGGGTTTGAACTGGTGGATGACCTGCTTGGTCAGCGTATCGATCACCTGAATGGTGTCGTTGCGGGGGTGCGCGAAATTCACCCAGACCTGACGGCCATCGGGTCGCGCCATGGCAAAGACCGGCTGGCCATGGGTCTGCGTGCGCCCGGTCTCCTCCAGGCTGCGGGCATCGACCCAGAGCACTTCGTGCTGGCCCATGGCGGGCAGCACGAATTCGGTGCCCGCCAGCGCCCAGCCCTCAAGGTGCGGCATCTTGTAGACCGGCAGCCCCGCGCGCCCCTCGGCATAGCCGGGCAGGATGGCGCGCGGTTCGGGGCGCGCCTGCCACAGGTCGAGCGCGGTCAGGTGATCCGCCCCGAAGAGCCCCGCGATATAGGTCCGCCCGTCGCCGGTGACCAGCGCGTCATAGGGGTTCGCCCCCATGCCGGTGATCCGGGTGATCTGCGGCGGGACATCGGAGAGATCGGCGATCCAGGTCTCGCCCGCGTCCCACAGGGAAAACACGAAGCGCGTGCCGGGGATATCCACCAGCCCGATGGTCTTGCCGCCGGTGGGAATATCCGCCACCGGATCGAGCGTTTCGGCGTCGAACACCCGCACGCCGCCCGGCTCGTAATTCGAGACCGCCACATAGCGCCCGTCGTCGGAAATCGCCCCGCCGATGGAATTGCCCGCCTGCATGACGCGGCCGACGATGCGCTGCTCCAGAATGTCCACCTTGGTCAGCCCGCCGTCGCGGCCGAATACATAGGCAAAGCGCTGATCGGGAGAGTAGACGAGGCTGGCATGGCTCAGATCGCCCAGCCCCCCGATCCGCCCGATCCGGGCGCGCTCGGACTGATCGACGACCAGCAGCGACCCGCTCGCGCGTTCCACCACCAGCCCCAGATCGCCGGTGGCCTGCGCCTCTGCGCCGGTGGCCAGCGCGCCGCACAGCACCAGCGCCGCCGCGGTCAGCAGGTGTCGCAAGTGAGTATTTTTGCCAAAAAGAAACGGGGTCCGTGTTTCATCTTGCCTCAAATATCCCGGGGGAGTCGCCCGCAGGGCGGCGGGGGCAGCGCCCCCGAATGGGTGTCGGGTCAGGCTCATCTCTGGTCTCCGGTCAGCAGGTAGTCGGCAATCCACGCCGCCTCCGCCTCGGTCAGAAGCGGCCGCCAGGGGGGCATGGGCGTGCCCGGCACGCCGTCGAGGATCACCGATGTCAGCCCCTTGGCCTGGTAATGCGTGAGCGCCTGCGGACGGATATCCGGCCCCAGCCCGCCCCTGAGCGTCAGCCCGTGGCACGATCCGCAATCCTGCCGGACCAGCCGCGTCAGCGCCTGTGCGTCGGGCTCGGCCAGCGCCGGGACGGCGGCCAGCGCCAGTATCAGCGCCGCCTTACTCACCGGCCATCACCTGCGGCAGGTCGAGCGGCAGCGGCGCGCTCTGGTAGAGCGAGACAACGTGGCCCAGAACGAACAGGACCGGCGCGGGCATCGGGCGTTCGGCCATGTCGGTTCCGATCCGGTCGAGCCGCGAGATGTGGCGCGCCTCGCGCGGGGTGGTGACATGCGCCACCGCCAGCACCGGCAGGCTGCCGGGCAGGCCCGCGCGCATCAGGTTGAGGGCGATCTCGGCGATATTGGCGGCGCCCATGTAGATCACCAGGGTGGTGTCCTCTGAGGCGAGGCTCTGCCAGTCGAGATCAAGACGCGCGTCGCGCGCGCGGTGGCCGGTGACGTAGCGCACGCCGGTGGCCAACCCGCGATGGGTGAGCGGCACGCCGGTGCTTGCGGCCATGCCCTGGGCGGCGGTGATGCCGGGGGCGTAGTCCACCGCGATGCCGCGCGCCGCAAGATAGCCCGCCTCTTCCGAGCCGCGCCCGAAGATCAGGGGATCGCCGCCCTTGAGCCGCGCCACCGTCAGCCCGTCGCAGGCCAGTTCGTGCAGGATTTCGTTGATCCGGTCCTGCGGCACGGTGTGGCATTTCGGGGCCTTGCCCACCGGCACCATCCGGGCACCAGCAGGGGCAAGCGCCAGGATCTCGGGGCTGACCAACCGGTCAAAGACAACCGCGTCGGCGGATTTCAGCATCTCCACCGCGCGAAGGGTCATCAGATCGACCGCGCCGGGGCCTGCGCCGATCAGACATACCTTGCCTGTCCCCGTCCTCGTCCCCGTCCCCGTTCCTGTCATTGTCCTGGCTCCTCGGCTGGGCTCTTGAGGTTTCTTGGAAAGGTGCCGGGGGCCGCCCTCACGGGGCCCCCGGCGCACGCGGCCCGTGTCAGTAGACGTCGGCGCGCGTGTTGTAGACGTTGAACTTGCCCGTCGGCGTGATCAGGCGCGGGTCCTTGATCACCTTTTTGAGTTCCAGCGTCTTGTCGTCGATCACCACGAGGGCCGATTCCTTGTCCGCCGCGTTCCACAGCGAGAACCAGATCTCGTTGCCGGCCTTGTTGAACTCACCCTGCACGACGCGCGGCTGGCCATCGGTGATCCCGGCCCATTCCACCAGCGGCAGGACGGTATATTCCGGCTCTTCCTGCGCCAGATCGGCCACCTTGAACACGACGACCGAGCCCGAGACCTCGGCATCTGGGTTGAGCGGCGCATCGACGTAGAGGTTCTCCGACTCGGGGTGCGTCTTGACGAAGAGCGAGCCGCCGCCCATGGCCCAGACCTGCTGCACCATCTTCCAGGCGTGCTCGGGATGGCCCTCGGGGTCCGTTCCGATCATTGCCAGCGTCGGATCGCCCAGATGCGAGGTGACCCAGACCGGACCGTAGGTGGGGTGGTCGATATTGGCCCCGCGCCCCGGGTGCGGCGTCTGACCCTGAGTGTCGATCACCGCCTCGACATCGCCCTCCTTGGTGTCGAGCACCACCACCGCGTTGCGCGCGTTGGCCGCCGTCAGGAAGTAGCGCTTGGTGCTGTCGAGCCCGCCATCGTGCAGGAAGCGTTCGGCCTCCACCTCGGTGATCTTCAGGCTTTCGATGTTGGAGTAATCCACCAGGTGGATCTTGCCGGTCTCCTTGATGTTGACGATGAATTCGGGATTGTAATGCGAGCTGAGGATCGCCGCGACCCGGGGTTCGGGGTGGTAGGTCTGCTCGTCATAGATCATGCCGCGGGTCGACTTGATCTTGAGCGGCTCCAGCGTGTCGCCATCCATGATCACGTATTGCGGCGGCCAGTAGGACCCGGCGATCGCGTATTTGTCTTCCCAGCCTTTCATCTTGGAGGTTTCGACCGACCGCGCCTCGGTGCCGACCTTGATCTCGGCCACCGTCGCAGGCTGTTCCATCCACAGGTCGATCATGTTGAGCTTGGCGTCGCGGCCGATCACCAGAAGGTAGCGGCCCGAGGCCGAGATGCGGCTGATATGCACCGCGTAGCCGGTGTCGATCACCGCCTTGATCTCGTAGCTGGCGCCGTCGATCAGGGCGATCTGCCCGGCGTCGCGCAGGGTGACCGAGAAGAGGTTGTCGATGTCGATATCGTTCATCTTCTCGGTGGGCCGGTCCCCGGGGGCGACATGCACGGTCCAGCTCGCCTTCATCTCGGGCATGCCGAATTCCGGCGGCGCGGCGGGATCGAGCAGGATGTAGCGCGCCATCATGTCGACCTCTTCTTCCGAAAGGTCGCCCGATGTGCCCCAATTGGGCATGCCCGCGGGCGAGCCGTAGGTGATGAAGTCGCGCAGATACTCATACCCGTTCTCGCGGGTGATGTCGGGGGTCAGCGCCTTGCCGGTCGCGCCCTTGCGCAGCACCCCGTGACAGCCGGCGCAACGCTCGAAATAGATTGTGTTGGCCTTCTGGTATTCGGAGGGGGTCATCACCGGGTCGCCGGGCTTGCGGCCCGGGATCTCGACCTGAAGCTGGCCGAGCGTGGTCATGCTGGGCTGATAGGCTGCCGAGGCGTCATCGCCGTGATCGGCCGGTTTGTCCTGTGCGCTTGCGCCTGAGACAGCCAGCCCGAGGGCGATGGCCGCGCCTGACAGCAGCGTGGCGCGCCATGTGGCTTTCCTGGGTATCATTTGGGGTTCTCCAATTCCGCTGGTGAGGCAGGAGGGAGTCTGCGGCAGATGCGCCGGGGGCACCTTGACCAAAGTCAACGCCTTGCGGGCCGGCCGGCGGCACAGTCCGGGCATGATGCGTGTTGTCCTTATCGTCCTGGTGCTTGCCGGTCTCTTGCCCCTGTCATCGGCGCAGGTGCAGGCGCAGGGCGTGAGCAGGCCCGGTCTGGAGGATCGCATCGACGTCGCCACGCCCACGCGCGCGCTGGCCGCCGATCTGTTCGGCCACAAAGGTCCGCTGGCCCTGCAACGGCAGGAGGACGCGGTGCCGGGATGGGCGGTCTCGGGGCCGTCGGGCGCGCTTGGTTTTATCGCCTCGACATGGGAGGTGACGCGCTCGGTCGGCTATTCGGGCCGTCCGCTGGATGTGCTCGTGGCGGTCGATACGGCTGGCCGCATCGCGGGCGCGCGGCTGATGCGTCATGCCGAGCCGATCCTGACGCTGGGCCTGTCGGACGCGGATATCGCCCGCTTCGTCGGCGGCTTTGCCGGGGTCGATCTGACCGCCCCGGAGGGTGCGGGGCAGGGGCCGGACATGCCCGATATCATCTCGCGCGCCACGGTTTCGACCGGGGTGATCCGCGATTCGATCCTGCGCACGGCGCGCACGCTGGCGATTGCGCGCGGGGTGCTGCCGGGGGGCGGCATCGACCGGGTGAGCTATGCGCCGCGCAACTGGTCCGCGCTGATGGCCGAGGGCGCGATCATCAACCGCACCGTCACGATGACCGAGGCAAGCAAGGCATTGGCTGGTGCCAGGGTGCCGGTGCCGGAGGGCGACGCGCCGTTCATCGACCTGTACGCGGCGCTGATCGACCCGCCCACCATCGGGCGCAACATCCTTGGCCAGCAGCAATACACCCGCGCCGTCGGCGCGCTGGGTCCGGGCGAGACGGCGCTTTTCGTGGCGTCGCGCGGGCTATACTCGCATCGCGGCACGGCGTGGCGGCGCGATGGCGTGTTCGACCGGCTGGCGGTGGTGCAGGGGGAGGCGCGCATCGCGCTGGTCAAATCCGGCTATGCCCGGGTGGATGATCTGGCCATCGACGGCGCGCCCGGGTTCAGGGAGCGCAGCATTTTCCACCTGCCCGGCGAGGGGTTCGACCCGGCGCAACCCTTCACGGTGGAGCTGACCGCCAGCCGCGCCACCGAGACGGACGAGGTCAGCTTTGTCACCGATCTGGGCTATGCCCTGCCCGCCGCCTATATCACCGAGCCGCCCGCCGAACCCGCGCCGCTCTGGCAATCGCGCTGGCAGGAGAAGCGGCTTCAGGTCGCCTCGGTCATGGTGATGATGGGCGCGCTGACGCTGATCCTGCTGGTGCAGGAATGGATCGTGCGGCGCAAGCGGCTGTGGCTGGGGCTGCGGCTGGGGTATCTGACGCTGACGCTCGTGTGGCTGGGCTGGATGCTGAACGGGCAGTTGTCGGTGGTGCAGGTGGTGGCCTTTGTGCAATCGCTGCTCTCGGGGTTCCGGTGGGAGACGTTCCTGATCGAGCCGGTGATCTTCACGCTCTGGTCCGGTGTGGCGCTGGGTCTGCTGTTCTGGGGGCGCGGCGTGTTCTGCGGCTGGCTGTGCCCGTTCGGGGCGTTGCAGGAACTTAGCAACCTTGCCGCCCGCCGTCTCGGCGTGCCGCAGGTCGCGGTGCCGCACGCGCTGCACGAGCGGCTCTGGATCATCAAGTACACGCTTTTCGTCGCCATCCTCGCGCTCAGCTTCTACTCGATGGATCTGGCGCTGCGGCTGGCCGAGGCGGAGCCGTTCAAGACCGCCATTTCCATGCGCATGATGCGCGCCTGGCCGTTTGTCGCCTTTGTGCTGGCGCTGCTGCTGGCGGGGCTTTTCATCGAGCGCTTTTACTGCCGTTACCTGTGCCCCCTGGGCGCGGCGCTGGCGATTCCGGCCAAGCTGAAAATCTTCGACTGGCTGCACCGCCGCCCGCAATGCGGCCGCGAATGCCGCCTGTGCGAAACCAAGTGCACCGTCGGGGCGATCGACCCGCTGGGCCGCATCAACCCCAACGAATGCGTGCTGTGCCTGCGCTGTCAGGTGGTGATGACCGATCCCGCCACCTGTCCGGTGCTCAAACGCCGCCAACGCAAACCGGCATGACAGACCATGTCGTCGGGACCCAATCCTGCGGGTGCGGATCAGCAGCAGGATACGCGCCTGCGCGGCCGGTCCACGGCGCGGTCGTGACGACGGGGGCGGTCCTGCGCGCCCGCCCTGGCCGGGATGGACGGCCAGTCGTGTGCGTCACGCTTGCGCCGGCGGGTCGAGCGACCGGACAACCTCCTTGATGACGGTCGTGATGTCGTCAACATATGAGGGCGCGTTGGCCGACTGGATCACGCAGAACGGCACGGCGGATATCGCCGGGCTGGTTTCGAGACATATCATGCGACCGGCGGCAATGTCGGCGGCGTAGTAGTCCAGAGGCAGAAACGATACGCCCAGCCCCGACCGCACCAGCCCGGCGCTGATTTCCATCGAGTTCGATTGCGTGACGGTTCCCGGCGTGACGCCGTTGCGGCGGAACCAGTCGAGTTGCAGCTCGGCAACCACCGAGTTGGGCCCGAGCATGATCAGGGGCAGCCCGGCAATATCGGCGGGCGAAAACGGATTGCCGCCCCTGTCGAATCCGGGGCTGGCCATGAAGCGAAAATCCACCTCCCCGAGGGATGTGTATTCGAAGCCGGGGGTTTCGGCCCCGAAGACAGGCAGGATGCAAAGTTGAAGCTCGCCGGATTTCAGGCGGCTGTGGGAGGTGCCGCGGAGCCCCACCTCCAGCTCGACCTTGGAGCCGGGATAAAGCGCGTTCAGCCGCGATACCAGGCCGGGCAGCCAGGTGAGGGCGACGAGCTCGGCCGCCGCGATCCGGATCGTGCCGCCGATCTTTGCCGGGTCGCCGACCTGCGATCTGATGTCCGACACGAGCTTGTGCATCCGCTCGGCATAGACCATCAGATCGAGGCCCTTGCCGGTGATGTGGATCTGACGCTGGGAGCGGTCGACAAGCTGGACGCCCAGCTCGCGCTCCAGGTCGGAGACCCGCATAGATATGGTCGACTGCGTCGCGTTCAGCCGTTGCGCCGTCCGGGTGAAGGATTGCAGGCGGGCGAGCCAGAGGAAGGTTTCGAGCTGTTGGAGATTCATCGGATTATTTGAACTTACATTTCATTTTTTATCGTTTGAACTGAAGTAAGAATACTCTCTAGGCTGGATGTCAACATTTCTTCTTCCAAGGGTCTTGCAACAGGCATGCCGAACCACCAGCCCCAGCCCCCGGTTCTCGCGGCGACGACGATGGATTACCAGTTGACGCTGGACAAATGCCTGTCGCATGCGGATGTCGTGCACGGCGAACAGGAAATCCTGTCCTGCCGTCCTGACGGCAGGATCGACCGCTACCGGTTTCGCGATCTGGCGTGCCGCGCCCGCCGCCTCGCGATGGCGCTGATCGACGCCGGTCTGAAGCCCGGCGACCGCGTTGCGACGCTGATGCGGAACAACAGCGCGCATCTGGAAGCCTATTTCGGTGTGCCGATGGCGGGGGGGATCCTGCATACCGTGAATGTGCGCTTTCGCGCGGAAGAGATCGCCTATGTGCTCAAGGATGCCGGAAGCCGGTTTCTGATTGTCGATGACGATCTGCTGCCGCTCTGGTCGGAGGCGGCGGCTGCGGACGGTGACGGGGCTGCGGTCGAGCAGGTGTTCGTGCACGCCTATGCGGCGGATGACGCCGGGCACGCCGCGGGGCGATCCTACGAGGCGCTCCTCGCGGGGGCCGGAGAGGTGCCGCTGCCCGATCTGCAGGACGAGCGCGCCGGGGCCACGCTGTGCTACACGGGCGGGACCACGGGGCGGCCCAAGGGGGTTGTCTATTCGCATCGGGCGCTGGTGCTGCATGCGCTGGCCGAGATGTCCTCGGCGGGGTTCGGCTATGGCATGAACGATGTGATCCTGCCCGCGGTGCCGATGTTCCATGTCAATGCCTGGGGCATTCCCTATTCGGCGCTGATGGCCGGGGCGCGGCTGGTCCTGCCCGGGCCGGATGTCGGCGGCGCGGCGTTGCTGCGGCTGGTGGAGGCGGAGGGGGTCACGTTCATGGCGGGGGTGCCGACCGTCTGGGCGAATTTCCTCGAATGCCTCGAGGCGCGGGGCCGCGCCCGGCCGTTGGACACCTTGCGCATCCTGACCGGGGGAGCCGCCCCGCACAAGGCGCTGATCGACGGGCTGGCCCGGCATGGAATAGAGATGTTCCAGGGCTGGGGCATGACGGAAACCTCGGGCGTGGTGGCGGTCTGTCATCTCAAGCCGGGGACGGACGGCCCGCCGGAGCGCCGCGCCGAGGTGCTGACACGACAGGGGCTGCCGCTGCCGATTGCCCAGGTGCGTCTGGTCGAGAGCGGAACACCCGCAGCCGGGGCGCCGCACCGCCCCGTGGGCGGGATCGAGGTGCGGGGAGCCAGCGTCACGGGGTCGTATCTCCACGGTGTGAAGCCCGAGAAATGGACCGGCGATGGCTGGCTTCGGACCGGTGATATCGGCTCGCTCGACGCGTTGGGATATCTGACCGTGCTGGAGCGCGAGGAGGATCTGATCAAGTCCGGCGGGGAGTGGATCGCGCCGCGCGACGTAGAGGACGCGATCATGGAGGATGCCCGCGTCGCGACCTGTGCGATGGTCGCGCGGCCCGATATCCGGTGGGGCGAGCGGCCGGTTGCCTTTGTCGTGCTTGCCGGGGGCGCGTCCGTGGACTGGCTGGCGCTTGGCCGGGATCTGGAGCGCAGGTTTCCGCGTTACTGGCTGCCGGACGAATTCATCGAGGTCGCGTCCCTGCCATACACCTCGGTCGGCAAGGTCGACCGCAAGTTACTGAAGCAACGGCTGGGCGACGGTGCCGGCCCGGATCATCCGGGTGGCCCGCATGATGACATTATTGGAGGAGCAAGACATGGGTCTTGATGGAACCGGTGCCGGCGACGACCGCCTCATAGAGACGGCGCGGGCGTTCGCGAAGGCGAAGGTGGCCCCGTGCATCGACCGCTGGGAAAGCGACCGTGCGGTGCCCGAGGACCTCTTGCGCGAGGCGATCGGGCTGTTCGGAGGGCTTCTGGTCCCGCGTGAACTGGGCGGCCGCGAGGCCAATGTCAGGGTCACGACGGCGGTGCTTTCCGCGATCGCGCGGGCGGACCTGGCGTTTGCCTTCAGCCTCGTGGTGCATCTCAACCTGACGGGCGCGATCGCCCGTATCGGATCGGAACAGCAAAAGGCGACGTATCTCCGCCGGATGATACAGGGCGATCTGGTGGGGGCCTTCTGCCTGACCGAGCCCGAGGCGGGCACCGATGCCGTCGCCCTGCGCAGCCGCGCCGTGCAGCAGGACGACGGTACGTGGCGGCTGGACGGGGCCAAGGCCTGGACGACCAACGCCGTGGTGGCGGACCTGTTCTGTGTCTATGCCCATGTCGGGGATATCAGCGGCAGCCGGTCCATCGGCTCGTTTCTTGTCGAGCGTGGCGACGAGGGCATGACGGTGGAGCCCGCCTTTCAACTGATGGGCGGGCATGTCATGGGCACGTCGGGCCTGCGCCTGACGGATTGCGTGCTGCCGCCGGGGCGGGCCTTTGCGCCCGCGGGCGAGGGTTTTGCCGCGGCCATGCAGGGGATCGATCTGGCCCGGGCGGTGCTCAGCGGCATGTGCTGCGCGATTCTGGATGAAAGCCTGGCGACCGCGATCCGCTATGCGGGGGGGCGCCGGGCCTTTGGAAAGACCACGCTGGATTTCCAGGGGGTGCAGTTCCCGCTGGCCGATGTGCAGACGTCGCTGCGGGCGGCGCAACTGCTGACCGACGAGGCCATCGGCCTGCTCGATGCCGGCAAGGACGCCCGCGTCGAAGCGGCCCATGCCAAGAAGATGTCAACGCGCGCCGCCTTTGCCGGTATCGCCGCCTGCATGCAGGCCATGGGTGCGAACGGTTTCCGGCGCGAGTGCGATCTGCCGCGCCATCTGGCCTGCGCCAAGATGGCCGAATACCTGGACGGGACAACGGAGGTCCAGAACATCGTCATCGGCAGAGCGCTTGGCGGGATGCCGGGCGGAAACTGACGGAGTCAAAAGGGAGGAAGACCATGAGACAGAACATGAAAATACTGGTCCGCACGGGATTGCGGACGCTCGGGCTGACCGCTGCGGTCGGTCTGGGGGCCGTGTCGGCGGCGAATGCCCAGGACACGTTCAAGCTGGGGATGGTGAACTTTCTCTCCGGCCCGGCGGCGGATGCGTTCGGTGTGCCATCCATGAATGGCGGCGAACTGATGGTCGAGGCGCTGAATGCCGGAGAGGTGCCCGCACCCTATGACGGCATGAGCGGCTTTGGCGGCATGCCGATCGAGATCGTGAAGGTCGATGAGACGGGCGGCGCGCAGGTGCAGATCCAGAGGTTCCGCGATCTTGTCCAGCGCGAGGAGGTCGATGCCGTGGTCGGCTATGATGGCTCGGGCGACTGCCTGGCCATCGCCCCGATTGCCGACGAACTGAAGAAGATCGTCGTGTTCAGCGGGTGCGGCACGCCGCGCATCTTCGAGGAAAACGACTATGACTACGTGTTCCGCGCGGGTTCTCACAGCACGATGGACAATGTCGCGCTCGCGCATTACGTCAACCGTCAGTTGCCGGATGCGGAGACCGTCGCCGGGTTCAACCAGAACTATTCCTGGGGTCAGGACTCGTGGCGGGACTTTCGCCTGGCCCTGCAGGAGCTGAACCCCGATATCGAGATCGTGGGCGAGCTTTTCCCCGAGCCCGGCGCCGGCCAGTACGGCACGCAGGTCAACGTGCTCATGCGGCTGAACCCGGACGTGGTTCATTCCAGTCTCTGGGGCGGGGATCTTGAGGCGTTCCTGCTTCAGGCCGGGCCAAGGCAGTTGTTTTCGCGTACCAATGTCGTCTTCGCGATGGCCGAGCACGTTCTTCCGCGGCTCGGGGACAAGGTGCCCGAGGGGCTGATGACCGGCGGCAGGGGGGCGGTCGGCGCGCTGCGTCCCGACACGCCTCTGGCGAACTGGTTCTATGAAGCCTACGAGGAGAAATACGGCATTCCGGCGGTGCAGGGTCCGTTCCGCTTCGTGCAGACGATCCTTGGCCTCAAGACCGCGGTGGAGGCGGCGATGGAGGAGACCGGCGGCGACAAGCCAAGCTCCGAAGAGATCGCCGCGGCCTTCCGGTTCGCAACGTTCGAGACGCCTTCGGGCACGGTCGAAATGGCGATCGGCGATGGCCACCAGGCGATCCAGGGCAACGCCATCGGCATTTCGAAGTGGAATGCCGAAAAGGGCCGGGTCGAGCTCATCGATGTCGAGCATTTCGACGCGAAATGCATCAACCCGCCGCCTGGCATGACCTCGGAAGAGTGGATCATGTCCGGCTTCGAGGGCGCGGAGTGCGACGGCTGAGGCCTCGGCGCGACGACACCTGAAACGGCGTGCCCCGCTCTCCGACCGGGTGCGGGCACGCCCCTCCGCCAATCAAACAGTCAGGACGAAAGACAATGGACGTCGCGGTTTTCATATTCGCCGATGGCATAGTTTACGGTGCGTGGCTCTTTCTCGTCGCCGTCGGGCTGACACTGGTCTTCGGTGTCATGAAGATCCTCAACGTGGCGCACGGGGCCCTCTATGCCATCGGTGCCTATGCCGCGGCGACCGTGGTCAACAGCGAGGCGTTCGGACAGGTCGAGGGGTTTGCCGTTCTCCTGCTGATGCTGGCGGGCGCGATCATCGCCGCCGTGTTGCTTGGCCCGCTGCTGGAGCGTTTTCTGCTGCGGCTCTTCTATGAGCGCGACGAGGTGGTGCTGCTTCTGGTGACCTTCGGTCTGTCGCTTATCCTGGAGGACGTCATCAAGATGATCTGGGGCGTCTATTCCTATTATGTGCCCGGGCCCTATGCGCTGTTCGGCAACATCGAGGCCGGACCGCTGTTCTATGTGGGGTACGATTTCTTCATCGTCGGCCTCGCCGTGTTCGTCGGTCTGGTGACCTATCTGGTGCTGGACCGCACCAATGTCGGGAAGGTGGTGCAGAGCGTCATACACGACGATGAGATCAGCCGCGCCATGGGCATCAATGTCGGGCGGGTGTATCTGGGCGCGTTCACCTTCGGGGTGTTTCTCGCGACGCTGGCCGGGGCGTTCACCGCGCCGATGATTGCGATCACGCCGTCGATCGGTGTCAATGCCATCATTCTCAGCTTCGCGGTGGTGGTGATCGGCGGGCTCGGCTCAATCGGGGGGGCGGCAATCGGTGCCTGCATCGTCGGCCTGGCGCGGGCGGCGGCGATCAACCTCTGGCCCGAGGCCGAACTGTTCGTCATCTACGCGGTGATGAGCCTTGTGCTCCTGGTGCGGCCGGAAGGCCTGTTCGGGCAAATCCAGCAAAGGAAAATCTGACATGGTCATGTCGCAAAACACCATCCTGCGCGGCGCGGGCGGGGCGATCTGTGTGCTCGCCGGGGCCGGATATCTCGTGCCGGAATGGATCCTGTACACCGGCGCGCTGGTGCTGGCCAAAGGGCTGGTCGTGCTGGGTCTTTGCCTGCTGCTGCGGATGAACCTGGTGTCCTTTGGCCAGGGGCTCTATTACTGTGCGGGGGCATATATCTGCGGGTTGATCTCGCAGGCGGGGATCAGCGATGCGTTTCTTCTCGTCGTCCTGGCCGCGGCCGGGAGCGCCCTGACCGGCCTTTTCATCGGTCTCTTCCTGTCGGCTTACCGGGGGGTCTTCTTCGCCATGTTCAACCTGGCGCTCTCGATGATCCTCTATGGCGTTCTGCTGAAATCAGTCAGCCTGGGTGGCTCCGACGGGGTGGGGGTCGCCGCCCCGACCTATCTCGGCTTTGCGCCGGGCACCGGGATGCGGCTCTATGTGTTCTACGTGTTTGCCCTTGCGGTCGCGGCCGTGGCCTGTCTCTTTGCCTATGTCTACTCGAAATCCGAGATGGGGCTTGCCTCCGCGAGCGTGAAGGATTGCGAGATCCGGCTGGAGTATCTGGGCCTGTCGGTTCGCTATCTCGTGATCTGCAACTTCGTCATCGCCTCGACGCTTGCTGGCATCGGCGGGGCGCTGGTGGCGATGGTGTCGGGCCATATCATCCCCGAGCTGGCCTATTGGACAACATCGGGCGAGTTTGTCTTCATCACCGTGCTGAGCGGGCCGAACGGCATCCTGTCGGCCTTTGGCGCGACGGCGATATTCGAGACGATCCGCCTGGTCGCGGGGCAGTACATGCCGAATTCGTGGCAGTTCCTGCTGGGGTCTTTCCTGCTGTTGTCGATCCTGTTCATGCCCAACGGCATCAGCGCGATGGCCGGCCGCCTGACGTCGAAGCGGACCGCCGCGCCGGCAAAGGAGGTCCCCGATGTCTGAGGCATTGCAGGCGCGCGGGCTGAAGAAGGCGTTCAACGGGGTCAAGGCCGCCGATGACGTGTCGGTCACCATCAACAACGGCGAGATCGTCAGCCTGATCGGGGCCAACGGTGCGGGCAAGACAACGTTCGTGAACATGGTGACCGGCTATCTGAGGCCGGACAGCGGCACCATCACCGCACAGGGCCGCGAGATCACCAGGCTGAAACCGCGGCAGATCACGCGGCTCGGTGTCTGCCGGTCGTTCCAGATCCCGCAGGTGTTCAACGACCTGACCCTGGAGGAGAACCTTCTGGTGGCGGTCAATGTGGCGATCCGGGGGGCGGCGCGGCGGCACAGCCCGTTGCGTAGCGCCGGGAACCGCGATGCGCGCAGGATGGTCGAGGAAATCCTGGCGAGGTTCGGTCTGGGCGGGTTCCGCAACAATCGTGCGACCGAGGTGTCCGGCGGGACGCGCAAGTTGCTGGATGTCGGGATGGCCACGATCAGCCATCCGCGGGTGCTGCTCCTGGACGAGCCGACAAGCGGCGTCGCCTCGAACGAGAAGTTCGCCTTCATGGATGTGGTGATGAACGCGCTGGCGGATGATGATGTCGCGGTGCTGTTCATCGAGCACGACATGGATATCGTGCGCAGATACGCGGCACGGGTGATCGTGTTTCACGAGGGCCGCATCCTCGCCGACGGACCCACCGAGGCGGCGCTCGGTCAGGATGATGTCAAGCGGTATGTCACGGGAGGAAGCGCATGACCGACCATTCGCAGGCGGCCGCCCGGACGGCCGGGCCGTTGCTCGAACTCAGCGAAGTCAGTGTCGCCATCGACTCGACGCCGGTCCTGCGCGCCGTATCGCTGGCGCTGCGCAAGGGAGAGATGGTGTCGCTCGTCGGGCGCAACGGTGCCGGCAAGACCACGACCATGCGTGCGATCATGGGGCTTCTGCCGGTGCGGGCCGGGCGGATCAGCCTGGGTGACAGGGTGTTGTCGGATGAGCCGGCCCATCGCCGGGTCGATCTGGGCATCGGCTACATGCCCGAGGACCGGCGCCTCATCCCGCGCTACACGGTCGAGGAAAATATCCTGATGTCATCCTGGATGGGGGCCAACAGGCATAACCGGACAAGGCTGGGCGAAGTCTATGCCTTCATCCCCGAACTGGAGGGGTTCGCGCAGCGGCAGGCCCTGTCGCTGAGCGGCGGGCAGCAAAAGCTGGTCGCACTGGGGCGCGCGCTGCTGGCGGGGCGGGACGTGCTGTTGCTGGATGAGCCGTTCGAAGGCGTCGCCCCCGCCCTCGTGCAGCGGATCAGCGAGATCATGTCGCAGCTCAGTTCCCGCTCCGACCGCACGGTTCTGGTGTCGGATTCAAGCCTTTCCGAGGGCAACACGTTCTATGACCGGCATGTGTTCATCGAACGCGGACAGATATCGGGGGATCCGGTCTGATATGGCCCGGAGACGCCCTGTGATGCCGGAAACGCCGGCGCGCACCGGAAAGCTGCGGTGCGCGGAGCGGCATGGGCGGTCGCTGTCGGGGGCCTTTGCATGACAGCGTTCAGGCCCCGTGTCCCGCGCGAGGATCAGCAGGGCCATATCCCGGCGCATCGCCTTGGCCTGCCGCAGGCGGATCGGCGGCGAGACGGCGGTGACGGCGATGGAGTCGCGTGAACCGCGTACTTGAACCGGGTCGGGGAATGCGGCACACAGTTCGATATGCAATCCGGACCACAACGCCCTCCCGAGCCACGCCTGCGCATCCGTATCGTCTTTGGCGAGGACGAGATGATGGGGCCGGGCAAGGCGGATCTGCTGGACAGGATCGACCGGTGCGGCTCGATCGCTGCGGCGGGTCGGGACATGGGTATGAGCTACAAGCGTGCATGGGAGCTGATCGGTACGCTGAATGCGATGTTCCGGGCGCCCGTGGTCGAGAGCACGCGGGGCGGACCGGGCGGCGGCGGGGCGGTGCTGACCGATCTGGGGCACGAGGTGCTGGCTGAATACCGTGCATTCGAAGCGGAGGCCGCCGCGGGCGGCGCAGGGCGTCTCGCGGCGCTCACGGGGATGCTGAGGGATATTCCCGGCGAAAAATAACGCTTGACTGCAGCGGTGCGCCCTTGCGATGTGTTTCGGGAAACATATCAGCACGAGCGAGCCCCATCCATGTCCAGGCCCAAGCCTTTCAAGGTCGCTGCAATCGCTTTGATTTTCGCCGCGCCTGAAATCGTGCAAGCCGACGAAATCACCGTCTTCGCCGCCGCCAGCCTGACCAATGCCATGGCCGAAATCGAAGCCGGTTTCGAGGCGGAGACGGGTCACGATCTGATCGTGTCGCTTGCAGGGTCCTCCGCGCTCGCGCGGCAGATTCAGCAGGGCGCGCCGGCGGATATCTTCATCTCCGCCAATCCGGGCTGGATGGACACGCTGGAGGCGGATGGTTTGGTCGAGGACGGCACGCGGTTCGACCTTCTCAACAATTCCATCGTGCTGATCGCGGCGGGCACGGATGCCGCACCGGTCCGGATCGGGCCGGGTATGGATCTTGCGGGCGTTCTGGGCGAGGGGCGGCTCGCCATGGCGCTGGTCGATGCCGTGCCGGCGGGCATCTACGGCAAGGCGGCGCTGGAACACCTCGGGCTCTGGCGTGGCGTCGCGCCCCGGATCGCGCAAGCCGATAACGTGCGCGCCGCGCTTGCCTTCGTGGCCACCGGCGAGGCCCCCTATGGCATCGTCTACGCCACCGACGCCGTGGCCGAAGACAACGTGATGGTCGTCGGCACCTTTCCGGCGGCCACGCACCCACCCGTCGTCTATCCCGCCGCCGATCTTTCAAACCGCGATTTCCCGGCCGAGGCCGCGTTTCTCGACTACCTGCGCGGCGCAGGGGCGCGGGCGGCCTTTGAGCGTCAGGGCTTCGTTGTCGTTGCCGAGTAAGCGATGATGGAGTGGCTTGGCCCCGAAGAGTGGAAGGCGGTCGCGCTCTCTCTGCGGGTTTCCGTCTGGGCGACGGTGGCCAGCCTGCCGCCGGGAATTTTCATCGCCTATGCGCTGGCGCGCTGGTCCTTTCCGGGCAAGCAGGTGCTGAACGGCATCGTCCATCTGCCGCTGATCCTGCCGCCGGTCGTGACCGGCTATGTCCTGTTGCTGACCCTTGGCACACAGGGCCCGATTGGCAGCATCCTCGCCGAGTGGGGGATCGTGCTTGCCTTCCGCTGGACCGGGGCGGCGGTGGCGGCGGCGGTCATGGCCTTTCCGCTCATGGTCCGGGCGATCCGGCTGTCGGTCGAGGCGGTGGATCCAAAGCTCGAACAGGCCGGTGCCACGTTGGGCGCGTCGCCGCCTTGGGTCTTTGTGACCGTCACCTTGCCGATGGCTCTGCCCGGCATTGTCGCCGGGACCATCCTCGCCTTCGCCAAGGCGATGGGCGAGTTCGGCGCCACCATCACCTTCGTGTCGAACATCCCCGGACAGACGCGCACCGTCCCTTTGGCGATCTACGCGTTCCTGCAAGTGCCGGGGGGCGAAGGGTCTGCGATGACGCTTGTGGTCGTGTCGGTCGTCGTCGCCATGTCGGCGCTGCTCTTGTCCGAACTGATCGGTCGGCGCGTGGCGGCCCGGGTCGGGGGCGCGTGATGCTGGAGATATCGGTGCGCCATGCCTTCGCGGGCTTCACGCTGGATGCGGATTTCAAGGCGCCGCCCGGCTTGACGGTCCTGTTCGGTCGCTCGGGCTCGGGCAAGACGACCATCGTGAACACCGTTGCGGGGCTGCTGACGCCCGATGCGGGGCGGATCTCTGCGGGCGAGCTGACCCTGCTCGACACCGAAACAGGGGTCAGGCTCAAGCCCCATCACCGTCGGCTAGGCTATATCTTTCAGGAGGGACGCCTCTTTCCGCACCTGACCGTCCGGCAGAACCTGGCCTACGGTGCCTGGTTCGCCCCCAGGGATGCGCCGCGAGAGGAGATGTCCCGCGTTGTCGGGATGCTGGGCATCGGCGACCTGCTGGATCGCCGCCCCGGCGCGCTTTCCGGGGGGGAAAAACAACGTGTCGCCATCGGCCGCGCCCTGCTCTCCGCGCCGCGCCTGATCCTCGCCGACGAACCTCTGGCCGCTCTGGACGAGGAGCGAAAGGCGGAAATCCTGCCCTATTTCGAGCGTCTGCGCGACGAGGTCAACGTCCCGATCCTCTATGTCAGCCATTCCGCCTCCGAAGTCGCGCGTCTGGCGACCACGGTTGTCGCGTTGCGTGATGGCCGTGTCGCGGCCATGGGTCCGCCCGGTGAGGTGCTGGGCGACGTGGGTGCGATGGGTGCGCGGGGGGCCGCCTCGGTGCTGACGGCGCGTGTCACAAGGCACCATCCCGACGGGCTGAGCGAGCTTGCCGCCGTGGCCGGACCGCTCTGGCTGCCGCGGGTCGCGGCCCGCGAAGGAGCCACGATCCGGGTGCGCATCGCAGCGCAGGACGTGATCTTGTCGCGCGCGCGCCCCGAAGGGCTTTCGGCGCTGAATACCCTTGTGGGCACGGTGGCCGAGATCCGCCCCGGGCGGGGGCCGGGCACCATGGTCACGCTGGATCTCGGCGGCGACCGTCTGTCGGCCCGCATTACCCGACGGTCCGCCGACGCCATGGGCCTTGTCCCCGGCCAGACCTGCCATGCCATCATCAAGACCGTTGCCGTCGCCCCCGAGGACGTGGGGCGCGCCAGTCAGGGGACCGCTGAGTGACCGCAAAACCGGGATCACGTCACCCGTCGCGGTCTCGGCGGCGGAGATGGCGCGCGTGGTCTCATCTTTGCTGATGTCTGGCATGGTGCCCATCGCGGCACCGCGTGCGGGGAAGGGGCGCTACATGCCGACCCGTGCGATCCATTCACCGCCGATCAGGGCGGCCTCGCGAAGCAGGTCGGGATCGGAGGGTTTCATCGGTCAACCTTTCACTGCGGATATCACAGCGTCGGTGATCTCGTCGGTTCCGTGGCTGCCGGGACGCACGCCGATGCCCCGTCCGGTGGTCGCGGCAAGGGCCCTCTCCACCGTTTCCGCGGCGGTGCTCTCGCCCAGATGATGCAACATCATCGCACCCGACCAGATCGCCGCGACGGGATTGGCAATCCCCCGGCCCGCGATGTCCGGGGCCGAGCCGTGCACCGGCTCGAACATCGACGGGCCGGAGCGGTCCGGGCAGATATTGGCCGAGGCGGCAAAGCCCAGCCCGCCCTGAATGGCCGCGCCAAGGTCGGTCAGGATGTCGCCGAACAGGTTCGAGGCCACAACGACGTCGAGTGTGTCGGGCGCCATCACCATCCTGGCGGCCATGGCGTCGATATGCATGTGGCTGACCGTTACATCGGGATATTCGGGGGCGAGGATGCGGGTCATTTCGTCCCAGAAAACCATGGAGTATTTCTGCGCGTTCGACTTGGTGACAGAGGTCAGATGCCCGCGTCTTGCGCGGGCCTGCTCGAATCCGAAGCGCAGGATGCGCTCCACCCCCTTGCGGGTAAAGATCGAGGTTTCGACCGCCACCTCATTGTCACGCCCCTGATGGACGCGACCGCCCGCGCCGGCATACTCGCCCTCGGTGTTCTCGCGGATGCACAGGATGTCGAACGCGCCGGATTTCAGCGGCCCCTCCACCCCCGGCAAAAGACGGTGCGGGCGGATATTGGCATATTGGTCGAATGCCTTGCGAATCGGCAGCAGCAGCCCGTGCAAGGACACGGCATCGGGCACAGTATCCGGCCAACCGACCGCGCCCAGATAGATCGCATCGAACGCGCGCAGCGTCTCGATGCCATCCTCGGGCATCATCGCGCCGGTCTCTTGATAGTGCGCGCAGGACCATGGAAAGGTCGTGGTTTCCAGCGTGAAACCGGCAGTGGCGGCCACGGCGTGCAGCACCTTCATGGTTGCGTCCGTCACATCTGTTCCGATCCCGTCACCCGGGATCAGGGCGATCTTGTGCTTGGTCATGTTCATTCCCTCAAGGTAGCCGTTCAAAGCGTTGCCAGCACGGATTTCGTGCGGCGATTGGCGGTGTAGGCTTCGCGGCCCAGATCCTTGCCCAGACCGCTGGCTTTCCAGCCGCCGGTGGGCAGGATGTGATCGCGCGAGCGACCGTAGCGATTGATCCACACGGTGCCGGCCTCGATCCTTCGCGACAGGCGGAGCGCGCGGGCGAGATCACGGGTGAACAGACCGGCACAGAGACCGTATGTCGGGTGCGCGGCCATGGCAATCGCCTCGTCCTCGCTGTCAAAGGTCTGCAAGGTGGCGACGGGGCCGAATATCTCGTCGGTAACAGCGGGGTTGTCCATGGCCGCACCACCGAGGAGCGTCGGGCGGTAATAGCTGCCTTCGGTGTCAAAGCGCGTGCCGCCGCAGAGAATATCGGCCCCGTGGTCGCGGGCAGCGTGCACGATGCCGTCGATCCGCGTGAGCTGCGTCTCGGAAATGATCGGGCAGAAGCCGGGATGCTCGGCCCATGTCGGCGCGGGGACATGCCGGTTGAACCGTTCGGTCAGACGCTCTGCCAGATCACCGGCAATTTCGCGGGCCACGATCATGCGCGATCCGGCAACGCAAAATTGCCCGGCATTCGGCAGGATGCCGCGTTCCAGACAGTCCGCCACGAGGTCGAGATCGGCATCGGCGAAGACGACCATCGGGCTTTTGCCGCCAAGCTCCAGCGTCATCGGCTTGATCCCGCAGCGGGCGACATTCTCCATGATCGCGGCACCGGCGCGGGTCGATCCGGTAAAGGACACCTTGTCGATACCGGGATGGCCGGTGATCGCCGCGCCGGTTCCCGGACCGTCCCCCAGAACGACATTGATCAGCCCTGCCGGAAGGCCCGCGCGCACCGAGAGTTCGGCCATGAAAAGCGCGGACCACGGTGTCATCTCCGACGGCTTCAGAACGACCGCGTTGCCTGCGGCAAGAGCGGGGCCCAGCTTCCACCCGGCCATGGAAATAGGGAAGTTCCACGGCGTAATTGCCCCCACCACGCCATAGGGCTCGGAGGTGATCATGCCCAGATGCCCCTCTGCCGTCGGCGCAAGCGTATCGCATTCCTTGTCCGCGAATTCCGCAAAGAACCGGATTTGTTCGGCGGTGACCGGGATATCTCCCGCGATCACCTCGGCGACCGGGCGCGAGGAACAGACAGCCTCCAGGCGCGCCAGCGTTTCGGCCTCCTGCTCGATCAGATCGGCCCAGCGGTGCAGTGCACGCAGCCTGTCTCGCGGGGCCACGATTCCCCAGCCGGAGGTCCGCAAGGCGGTGCGAGCCGCCTCCACCGCGCGGTCAACCATCGCCGCATCGGCCCGCGGGATCGACCCCAGTGATGCACCGTTGGACGGCGCAGAGACGGCAATGTCCTCGGCTGCGGAAACATATTGACCGCCGATGTGATGACCAGGCGGCAGGGTCAACCCCAAAGGATCGAAGGCGAATGTCATGAGAACCTCGTGTCTGTCGCCCTTAGCCTTGCGCGGTTAGACTGACAGCATTTGCCGAAAGCACCCGGTTGGCAGCATTTTTCGCCGCAAGTCCCGGCTACGGGCGCAGAAGATGGTGCGGCTCAGTCCTGGCTATCGCTGCGTGTCACGAACGCGGCGAGCGGTACCGGGCGCACGGGTGGCTGCGCCCGCAGCCGGCCCATCTGTGCCGCGCGCACCCCCGTAGCCGCCGCCATCACCTCCACCCCGGCAAGCTGGCAATAGCGCCCCTGACAGCGCCCCATACCAACGCGGCTAAGCGATTTGGCGCGGTTCGCCTCAGGCCCGGAGAGAGGCAAGGTCGCGCGCAGTTCGCCGGCCGTGACGCCCTCGCAGCGGCACAGGATTGCATCGTTCGGCAGAGCACGGACCATGTCCGCAGGCCATGGGAAGGCATCGGCGACACCTTTGGCAAAGCGGCGCAAGCGACGCGCGCCCCGCAAGTCACGCACGTAGGCGCCCATGTCCATCTGGTATCCCAAATCGGCAAGGCAGGCGCGCGCCGCCAAGCGCCCGCTGATTTCCGCACCGTCGGCACCGAGCAGGGACATCCCGTCACCCGCGAGATACAGCCCGTCCGCGGCACGGCCCTCAGCGTCCGCTCGGGGAAGCCATTGTTCCCAGGTATCCGACCATTCGAACGAGGCCCCCGCGAGGTCGGCGAGAGCCGTCTCGGCCCGCAAATGCCAGCCGAGCGCCACCGTATCGCAAGCCGTGCGCCGCGCACGACCGCGGGCATCGCGCCAGTTGATTGCTTGGGGACCGGCCCCGTCACCCTCGATGGAGGCAAGCGTGACACCAGCCTTGTAGAGGGCACCGAGGCGCGCGCGCAGGCGCAGCCCGCGCAGCGTAAACAAGGGACGGGCCAGCACCATCCTCGCACCACCCCTGACCTGTGCGCGCCACGGTGCGGTATCCAGAACCGCCGCCACCCCGGCACCTGCGTCGATCAGTTGCGCGGCAACCAGCGTCAGTAGGGGGCCCGAACCTGCCAGAACGATGCGCCGGCCGAGTGCCACCCCTTGCGCCTTGAGCGCGATCTGTGTGGCGCCAAGACTGTAGACCCCCGCCATCTGCCACCCCGGCACGGGGGCGAGCCGGTCCGTTGCCCCGGTCGCGATGATCAACCTGTCATAAGGCAGCGACTTCACACCGGCAGGTCCCAGCACCTGCGCGGCCCCGTCATGCAGGCCCAGAACGCTGCATTCCGGGTGATACGCGATCTTGCGGTCCCGCACGAACCCGTCAAAGACGTCGTGCAATTGCCGGGCCTTGCCAGCCTCCGGACCATAGAGCGTGCCCGGCGACCGGGTGAACCCCGCGGGCGGGCGCCGATAAATCTGCCCCCCCGCCCGCGATCCTTCGTCAACGACGGTCGGGCACAGCCCGGCAGCAACGAGCGTCTCAGTAGCGCGGATACCCGCAGGACCCGCGCCCACGACAACAACGCGGGTCATGGCGCAGTTCCGGGCCAGTCGTCCGATGGGGCGGAACGCAGGCGCATCCCCGCGCGCAACGGGGTCGAGCAGGCCCGCAGGCGCGGACCGTCCGCCTGCCACAGCCAGCAATCCTGGCAGGCCCCCATCAGGCAAAACCCCGCCCGCCGCCCGGGTCCGAATTCCGCTGCGCGCAGATCGGGTAACGCAGCCAGTACAGCGGTCAGCACCGTGTCGCCGTCCAGCCCTGAATATGCCGTGCCATCGAAGCAGAAGGGCAGCGCCGCGCGCTCCGTCTCGGCCAGCCGCCTTATGCGGCCCGCACTTGGGGCGGAATCACTCATTCCGCGGCCTCGGCATGGGCGCGGACGTGCGGGATATCGGGGAACCGCTTGCGGGTGTCGGCGTAGGCGGCATTCACGCCCTCTGCGCCCCTGCGCGCCTCCATCCGGCGAAAAACCTCTGTCTTGACGAAAAACCGCCAATGCACAGGCAGGGCCATCAGGATATCGGTCAAACGGGCATAGGCCGCATCGGTCCATTGCGCCTCGAAAGCGTCGCGCTCGGGCCCGAAATGGAAATGCCCGTCATGCCCGCGCGCCTCGCCGCGCAACGCAGCGGTCGCGGTCTCATCGACCGCGCCGCCTTGCATGACGACGCCGTAGTCACGGCGCGCGGCCCCTTCCGAAACGTGACCGCGCGCCACGTCCTGCGCCACACGCCATGGCTCGCGGCGCATCGGATCGCCGCGTCCGCCCCCGCCTGCCGAACGGATGGACAGCACGTCACCCGGCTGCAAAATGGCCGTGTCGGCACTGCCCATGCGCCGCACCTCCGGTGTGCCGGGATTGATCACCATTTCCGCCAGCCCGGCTGCGCGCCCCCCCAGGACCCCCCAGGGGCGAAACCGCGAGCGGTCGCGGTTACGCGCAGTGATGCGCGTGTCAGGGGCGAAAACGCGAAAGGCCATTTCCGTTGCCAAGCCGCCGCGCCAGCGTCCTGCCCCACCTGTGTCGGGTGCGAGACCGTACTTGACGAACTCCACCGGCACCTCGGTTTCGGTGATCTCGATCGGCGTGTTCTTGAGATAGGCAGCATCCGCGCCCGAGCCGTTGGTGCCATCGCGGTGCGGCATCCCGCCACCGCCGCCGACCACCGGATTGACCGCCGCGATGACCTTTTGCCCGCTGCGCTCGTCGTGGGTCATGACGTTCACGATGCAGTTGTTTCCCGCTGGCGCGGCGGGCATCCGCTCGGGGATGGCCTGACTGAACGCGCCGAAAATCACCGATCGCAGCCGCGCGCAGGTCAACGACCGCATCCCCACCGCCGCCGGCGCAACCGGGTTGAGCACGGTGCCCTCGGGCGCAATGCAGGTAAAGGGCCGCGTCAGCCCGGTATTCAGCAAGAGCCGTGGATTGACCGTGTAGAGGACATAGTAAACCCCGACCAACAGCATGGTATGGCGCGGATCGCCCCCCGAAGGGACGTTGAGAGACGAGCCAAGCTGCGGGTCGGACCCGGTGAAATCCAGCTCGGCACTGTCGCCCCGGATACGCAGGGTCAGGTGCAGCCGGCAGGGATTTGCAAAATCGCTGTCCTCGTCGGCGTAATCGGCAAACACATAGTCGCCATCGGGAATGCCGCGCAGGATCTCGCGGGCCTGCGCCTCGGCCTGATCCTTGAGCGCCGCGACCCCGGAAAGAAAGCCGTGGCGGCCAAATCGTGCCAGCATCGCGTGGACCTTGCGTTCGCCGGTATTGAGCGCGCCGACCAGCGCCTTGATGTCGCCGATGTTCAGGCCGGGCTTGCGGACATTGGTTTCCATGATACGCAGGATCTGCGTATCAAAGACCCCCTCGTTGACCAGCTTCATCGGCGGAAACCGCACCCCTTCCTGATGAATTTCGGTCAGCGAGCGCGACAGGGACGCAGGCACCGCGCCGCCCATATCGGTATTGTGGATATGCCCACCGGTCCATGCCACGATCTCACCATCATGAAAGACCGGTTTCCACAGATGCGTATCCGGGGCATGCGTGGCGACATGGCCGGAATAGGGATCGTTGGTAAATGCCACGTCGCCGGGGCGATAATCCCCGACCATGTCGATGGCCCGCCGGTAGCTCAGGCCCGGATACCATGTGGCCCCCAGGTCCATCGGCACGGCAAAGGTGTCGCCGTGGCGGTCCATCAGCATCACCGTGAAATCCTGTGTCTCCTTGACGAAGGCGGAATGCGCCGTGCGATGCAGCGTGTGCGCCATGTTTTCGGCGGCGGCACGGGCATGGTTGGCCAGCACCTGAAGGGTCATCTTGTCAGACATGGGCTCACTCCGCGAATTCGAGGTGGATATTGAGACGCCTGTCAACGTGGGCGCGCGCGCCCTCCGGGATGGCAAGCGTGGTGTCCTCCTGACAGACCACGGCGGGGCCGTCGAAGGTGGCGCCGGCCACGAGATCGGCACGCTCGAAGAGCGGGATGTGGCGCGCACCGTTCAGATGCACCTGCACTTGCCGGGCGGGTGTGGCGTGAGCGGTCGTTGTGATCGCCTCGGCAAAGTCCGGCTTGGGCGTGACGCCGATCGCCGAAAGCCGCAGGTTCACGATTTCAATTGCGCCCGCCGGGTCGTCGAAATCGTATATCCGGCGGTGCGTCTCGTGGAATGCCGTCGCCAGCCGGGCGGGATCGGAGAGCCAATCCGGCTCGAGCGCGGTCTCGATCTCATAACTCTGACCGGCATAGCGCATGTCGGCCGAGAGCCGGACCTGTGCCTCGCCAGCATGGCCCTGCGCCTTGAGCCAGGCATCTCCCTCGTTCTGCAACTCTGCGAATGCGGCGCACAGTTGGCGGGGGGCCGTGGCATCGAGATCGGTGAACACCGTTCGCAGGAAATCGCCCCGCATATCCGCCACGAGTCCGCCGAGCGCCGAAACGACGCCGGGCGTGCGGGGGGCCAGAACGCGCGTCATGCCAAGTTCGCGCGCGAGGAATGCCCCGAGCATCGGTCCGCCGCCGCCGAACGGCATGAGCGTATAGTCGCGCAGATCGACGCCCGCGCGCGACCCCAGTTTTTCCACCTCCACGAACAGTTCGGACACGGCGATGTCGAGAATGGCCTGCGCCGTTTCCTCTACGCTGCGGCCCATCGGCCCGGCAATCCGGGCCACCGCGTCGCGGGCGAGATCGCGGTCGATGCTGAGTTGACCATAGGCCATTTCAGCCTGTCCCAGCCAGCCGCAGACGGCCATCGCATCGGTCACCGTGGGGGCCGTGCCGCCGCGCCCGTAGCAGGCCGGTCCGGGGCTGGAGCCTGCCGAGTCAGGCCCGACGCGCAGCACGCCGTGGCTGTCGACGCTGGCGATCGAGCCGCCGCCGATCGCGATGGAACTGACCGAAACCGAGGGGATATGCAGGGGAAAGTCGCCGATCCGCTCATCGGTCCCGAATTGCACCTCGCCATCGACGATGAGCGCAAAATCGGCCGAGGTTCCGCCGATATCGAGGGTCAGAACATGCGACTCTCCGGCTTGCCGTGCCAGCCAGGCCGCCCCCATCACGCCCGACGCCGTGCCCGAAAGCAGCATCGACACACAGTCCCGACGACCCTGATGCGCGCTCATCAAACCGCCATTCGATTTGGTCAGCAAGGCGCGCGCCGGCACGCCCCGGGCGGCCAGACGATCCTCCAGCGCGGACAGGTAGCCGGCCACGCGGGGGTGGACATAACCATTCAGAATCGCGGTCGAACTGCGCTCGTATTCGCGGATCACCGGCCACACCTCGGAGGAGGTGAAGACGAAAAGATCGGGGGCCTCGGCCTCGATCATCGCCTTTACCGTGGCTTCCTGCGCGCCGTTGCGCCAACTGTGCAGAAACGAGACGACAATGCCATCGGCACCGGCCTCTTGCGCCTGCCGCACCGCGTCATGGACAATTTCGGGTGTCGGGGCCATCGGCTCGCTGCCGTCCGCGTGCAGCCGCACGGGGATACCAAAGACCCGGTCACGCGGGATCAAGGGCTCTGCCCGGTGGCAGAACAGCGAATACATCTCCGGCATTCCCAGGCGCGCCAGCTCGATCACGTCCTCAAAGCCCTGATTGGTGATGAGCGCCAAGCGCGCGCCCTTGCGTTGAAGGATCGTGTTGATGCCCACCGTGGTGCCATGCACGAACCGGGTCACAGCGCCCGGATCGAGCCCTTCACGCTCGTCCAGCAAATCGAGCCCCGTCAGCAATTCGACACCCGGATCGTCGGGGGTGGTCAGCACCTTGAGCGACGCAATCCGGCCACTACGGGTGTCCAGTGCGCAAAAATCCATGAAGGTGCCGCCGATATCGACACCGATCTTCCAATCCGCAGGGGCGGTGTTGCCATCCATCTCTCGCCGATCCTTTCCGGTCGTTTGCCGGAACTCGACCAGATCGGACGTGCCGCGTCCAAGACGGATAGCACGGCGGTGTATAAGTGGCGCTTATGTTTCGACGAGCGGGGTGGCATGTAGCAGCTTGCGCATGGCCTCTTCGGCGCGCGACAGCGACTTGTCACGCGCGGTCAGGAGAGACACCGGCAAACCGGGCGCGTCGCGCAGCGGAAGCGCCACGATGCCGGGAAACTGCGCCCAGGGCAAAAGCGCATCGACCAGTGCGACGCCCAGCCCGGCGCGAACGAACCCGGCCGCCGAGATTGAGCTGTCGATCTCGATCTGTGGCGCAAAGCTGCCGCCGCGTCGGCGCAGGGCCATGTCCAGTTCGTCATGCGGTCGGGTCTGGCTGCGATAGGATATGATCGTCTCGTCCTCCAGGTCGGAGAACCCCACCTCTTGCGCGCCTGTCAGCCCGTGCCCCTCTGGCAACAGGCAGCAAAAGCTCGTGGTACCTATGTTTTCGACCGCGATGTCGGGAGGTAGGTCATCATCGAGCGCCAGGGCCATGGAAGCATCGCCAGTGCGCAGAAGGTCCACCATCGCGGCCAGAGGGGCGACATGCGTGCGCAAAACGACATTCGGATGCTCCGATCGAAACGCCTTGAGCGCGCGGGGCAGCAGGGACATGCCAGGCGGTGGCGAGGCCGCGATCCGCACCAGCCCGGCCCGGCCAAGCCGCAGATCCGATGTCTTGCGGCGCAGCCCTTCCAGACCCGCAAACAGGCGCTCGGCCTCCGGATAGAGCTCAAAAGCCTCGGGCGTGGGGCGCAACCTGCCCTTTTCGCGATCAAAGAGGGCAAAGCCAAGTTGCGCCTCCGTATGAATGAGAATCTGGCTGAGCGCGGGTTGTGATATATTGAGAAGCCGCGCTGCCCCGGTCACGGTCCCGGCCCGCATGACAGCGGTAAAGACTTCGAGTTGGCGCGCGCGCATCGCGTTTCTCCTATAGGTCAGGCTTATAGGGTGCCATGTTTACCGACTTTGACACAACCGGGTTAGCAAGGTCTGATGATTGAAATTCCTTTGTCAAAAGGGGCATGACGGCATGGATGCGATCGTTCTGGGCGGCGGTCTGATGGGGACGGCCTCGGCCTTTTTCCTCGCACGCCGCGGTGTCCGGGTGACATTAATCGAGCGTCGCCGGATCGGCGCGGGGGCGACCGTGGCTTCTTTTGGCAACATCCGGCGCAGTGGACGGCATTTGGCGCAATTGCCTCTGGCTGCCCGGTCTCTCGCGATCTGGAACGAGGCGCAGACGCTGTTGGGGCGCGACGTGGAGTTTCGCGCGACCGGGCATCTGCGGCTCATTTTCGACACCGACGGGTTGGACGACATGCGCCGCTATGCGCGCGCCGCGCGGGGCAACGATCTCACGCTTGAAGAACTCGGGCCCGACGACCTCCGCCGCCGCTTTCCAGGGCTTGGACCGGACGCCATTGCCGCCTCCTTCTCGCCAAGGGACGGATCGGCGAATCCTCGGTTGGTGGCCCCGGCCTTTGCCGACGCGGCGGCGCGCGCCGGGGCCTGCATCGTCGATGAGGCCCCGGTTCTGGACATGCGACAGAGCGAGGCCGACTTTGAGGTGAAAACGGCAAAGGGTGTGCATCGAGCCGCCACCCTGTTGAATTGTGCGGGCGCGTGGGGCCGGGAGGTGGCCGCGCGCTTTGGCGAAGAGGTCCCGCTCGGTACATGGGGGCCGCAAATGGCCGTGACAGAACCGGTGCCCCACCGCATCGCACCTGTGGTCGGCGTCTGGAGCCGGGCGCATGGGGCCTATCTGCGGCAGGTCGAACGCGGCAACGTGGTGTTTGGCGGCGCTGTCCCGCGCGTTCCGGTGGCACCTGACCCAGGTTTTGCCCATGCCGATCCGTTCTCTCTGCCCACTCAGGTGGCATCGGTTCTGAAGTTGGTTCCGGCACTGGGTGAGGTTGCGGTGATCCGCCAGTGGTCCGGATGCGAGGGCTACGTGGCCGACAACCTGCCAGTGATGGGGGCCTCTGGCACCACGCCGGGACTGTTTCACGCCTTCGGTTTCTGTGGGCACGGTTTCCAACTGGGCCCCGGAGTCGGCGACGCCATGGCCGAATTGATCGCCACCGGTGGGTGTGCGACGCCGTTGGCGGATTTTTCCATCACCCGTTTCGCGGCATGAGATCAGAACTCTGCCACCTTGCCCCACTGGCCCTTGCCGAACCTGCCAAGGCTGTACTGGGCGGTTTCACAGATCGGGGTGCGTCCGAGCACCATGTCGGCCACCAGGTGCCCCACACCTGGCCCGATGCCGAACCCATGCCCCGAAAGCCCGGCCGCGAGCACGAGGCCGGGCGTCCCGATATCGGCGTCGATCACCGGCACACCATCCGGGGTGCTGTCGATATATCCTGCCCACTGCGCCTGGACCGGAATAGTCTTCAGCGCGGGCAACAGGGTACGCGCACGCTTGAGCGTCAGCTCAATCAGCGCCTTGCTGGGGCGGGGGTCGAGGATGCGGCTGCGCTCCATCGGTGTTTCGCGATCGAACGCCCATTTCTTGCGCGTCTCAAACCCTGCGCACCAGGCCTGCGCCCCGCCCGGGCGCAGTGCGCGCCAACGCTTGGCGAACATCGGCAGGAAATGGCGTGCCCCGACGACCGCCCCTGGCGTGGGATCGAGATTGGCCAGTCCCGACACGGCCAGCGTATGCGCGCCGTCGCCGCGGCGCGTGACCGATACGTCGGCGGTGTGGAGCGCGTGGGGCAATCCTTCGGCCCCCGGTGCCACGGACAGTATCGAGCTGCGCACCGCCGCCTGCGGGAACGCGACGCCGTGACGATGCAGAAAGCTGCTGGCCCAGGCACCACCTGCCATCACCACCACGCGCGTCCGGATCGTGCCGCGCTCGGTAATGACGCCCGAAACGGCACCGGCCTCGGCTTCCAGTCCGCGCGCCGCGCAACCCTGCAGTACCGTACCGCCATGCGCCATGATCCCCTGCGCGATCAGCGGTGCCGCGCGCGATGGATCGGCGACGCCGTCGCTTGGCGACCAGACACCCCCCTGCCAGCGCTGACCGGTGGCGGTACCGCGTTCGGTGGCTTCGTCCGGGGTCAGCATCCGGGTATCGACACCTTCACCGCGGGCAAATCGACCCCATCTGGCCCAACCTTCGATCTCGTCGGAGTCGTTGGAGAGGTAGAGCAACCCGCAGCGCCGAAACCCGAGATCGGCACCGATATCGGCGCTCATCTCTTCCCAGAGCGCGAGGCTGCGGGTGGACAGCGGCAATTCCCGGGCATCACGATTTTGCTGGCGGCACCAACCCCAGTTGCGGCTCGATTGCTCCGCACCTATGCGGCCTTTCTCGAGCAGAACGACGTTCTGCCCTGCGCGGGCGAGCCAGTACGCGGTACTGACGCCGACAATTCCACCGCCAATGACCACGCAGTCGGCCTTGTCGGGAAGCGCGGAGTGGGTCTCGATCTCAAGCAGAGGTTCAGGCATGATTTTCCTATGTGTTTCTGGGAGCCTAGCTGTAGGATTTCAGTTGTTTATGCCGCATTTGCGCAGATGGTCAGCAGATCGCTTCGTATTATCGATGCCTGGTATGCCAAACATCGCCGGGCTCGCGTGTTGCGCCGCTACATGCAAGGACTGGACCGATGAACAACTTGCAGAAGCTTGACCGAATCGACATCCGTATACTGGCCGAATTGCAGCGCAACGGCCGTATCACCAATGTCGAGTTGGCCGATCTCGTCCACCTGTCGCCCTCGCCTTGTCTGACCCGTGTCAAGAAATTGCAGAAATCGGGCTACATCACCGGATACTCGGCGCTGATCAACGTAGCAAAGCTGGGGGAGACGCTGACCGTGTTCACCGAGTTCACGCTGAAGAACCACCGGCAGATAGATTTTGCCCGGTTCCAGGAAGCACTGGAAAAGATCGATAATTGCGTTGAATGTCACCTTATTTCGGGCGGATACGACTATCTGGCCAAGTTCGTCACCGCTGGGATCAGCGACTATCAGGAAATCATCGAAGAGCTGATCGACCGCAACACGGGAATAGATCGCTATTTCAGCTTCGTGGTGATGAAGACCCCGTTCATCAAGCGGCAACTGCCGTTGACCCGGCTTTTCACGGACTCCGAGTAGAGGCCAGGGGCCCAGCGCCTCAGCGGTCCGAAAACGCGGCCAGTAGCTCTGGATCCTGTTCCAGACCGGCGAGCCAACCGGTATCGAGCTGCGGCACCGAAGATATCAGCAGCCGGGAATAGGCGTGGGTCGCATCCTGGGACATCCGTGCAGCCGGCAAGGCCTCGACCACCTCACCCTTGTACATGACGAGCACGTCGTCGCAGACCGCCTCGACGGTGGAAAGGTCATGGCTGATGAACATGTAGCTGAGCCCCAGTTCACCCTGCAGTTCCTTGAGCAGTTCGAGAATCGCGGCCGCCACCACGGTATCCAGGGCCGAGGTGATCTCATCGCAGAGGATCAGTTCGGGCTCGGCGGCCAGGGCGCGGGCAAGGTTCACGCGTTGCTTCTGGCCGCCCGACAGCTCGGATGGGAGCCGGTGCCGCAAGGCCGGCGGCAGGTGGACCATATCCAGCAATTCGATCACCCGCTTGTCGGCGGCGCCGCCGCGCAGACCCTTGTAGAACCGCAGGGGGCGGGCAACTATGCTGCCCACGGAATGCGCCGGGTTCAGTGCCGTGTCGGCCAACTGAAAGACGATCTGCGCGCGGCGCAGTTCCTGCTTGCTGCGCTGATTCAGGGATGGCGCGAGCGTGTGCCCGTCAAGCAGCACGTCGCCCCGATAGGCCGGCAAGATGCCCGCAACGGCCCGCGCCAGCGTTGACTTGCCGGAACCCGACTCACCGATCACACCCAGGTTGCGCCCGCGATAAAGCTTGAAATTCACGTCGCTCATCACCTTGGCCAACGGTTCGCCATCCTTGATGGGGCCATATCCGGCATAGAGGTTCCGGACTTCGAGTATCGGCGTCTCGGTTTCCGCTTCGACGTCCTTCACGGCGACATGCGGCACCGGATCGAAAGCGGCCAGAAGCTCCTTGGTATAGGGGTGTTCGGGCGCGTTGAGAATCTGTTCAGTCGTGCCCTGTTCCTGGATTTCGCCATTCTTGAGCACCACGATGCGATCCGCGATCTGGGCGACAACGGCGAGGTCATGGCTGACATAGACACCGGCCATGCTGCCCTCCGCCATCACCCGGCGAAAGGCGCGCAGCACCTCGATCTGTGTCGTCACGTCCAGCGCGGTGGTCGGTTCGTCGAAGATCACCAGTTCCGGATCGCCGATCAGGGCCATCGCCGCCGACAGCCGCTGAAGCTGTCCGCCCGATACCTGGTGCGGGTAACGCTCGCCGATGGTGTCGGGATTGGGCAGCGCAAGCGCGCGAAAGAGACCGCGGGCATGTTCCTCGGCCTTGGCGCGCGGCATCAGGTCATGGATGCGGGTTGTCTCCACCACCTGGTCCATGATCCGTTTGCTCGGATTGAACGCGGCCGCCGCCGATTGCGGAACATAGGAAACCTCGGTGCCGCGCAGCTTGGCGCGCTGGCTTTCGGTCATGCCCGTGACATCGTGCTCCCCGATGCGAATCGTGCCGCCCTCGATGGCACAGCCGCGGCGGGTGTGACCCATGAGCGAGAGCGCGATCGTCGTCTTGCCCGACCCGGATTCACCGATCAGGGCCAGGATTTCTCCGGGCGCGATGTCGAAGTCCACGCCACGAATGATCTCGACATTGCGGCCCGAGTCGGTGACGGCACCAATCCGCAGGTCGCGGACGGAAACGAGAGGGGTATCTGTCATCAGTCGGCCCTGTCTCTGATCTTGGTGGGTAGGTTGTCGATGAACATGTTGACCGAGATGGTCAGCGACGCGATGGCGATGCACGGAAAGATCACCGCTGGTGCGCCAAGGCTCAGCCCTTCGATATTTTCACGCACCAGAGCACCCCAATCGGCGTGCGGAGGCTGAACCCCCAGGCCGAGGAACGAGAGGCCCGACAACACGAGAACGATGAAGACGAAACGCAACCCGAAATCGGCAAGCACCGGGCCGAGGATGTTGGGGAATATCTCGAACGTGATCATGTAGGGCGTGCCCTCGCCACGGGCGCGGGCAACGGTCACGAAATCCATCGTGTTGATGTTCACGGCCAGCGCGCGGGCAAACCGGTAGGACCCCGGCATGTAGATTGCCGCCAGCGTCAACACCAGAACCGGAATGGATGAGCCGACAGCGGCCACCACCACGAGACCGAAGAGCAACGAGGGGATACCGTTGAACGCATCCAGAAGCCGCGACAGCAGCGTGTCGAACCAGCCGCCGATCACCGCCGCGATCATCCCGAGGATGACACCAAGGGTGCAGGCCAGCGTCACCGCCGCCAGTGCGATTCCCACCGTATAGCGTGCGCCCATCAGAACCCGCGAGAAGATGTCACGCCCCAGGTAATCGGTACCCATCCAGTGTTTGGCACTTACTCCGCCGAAATAGTCCCAGTCGACGATCTTGCCCACCGGGTAAGGCGTGAGCCAGTTTCCGACCAGCGCGACGATGGCCCAGAAAACGATGATCGCGATGCCGATCCGCCCCGTCCAGCCAAAGGAATAGCCCATGTTGCGTGGCGTTGGCAGGCGAAACTTGCGGGGGGTGGTTGTGGGGATGTTCATCACTGACGCAGCCTTGGGTTCGAGAGGATTGCAATCATGTCCGCCAGTGTGATCAGCGTCAGGTAGCTGACGCAAAAGACCATCGCGCAGGACTGGATCAGCGGCAGGTCACGGGTGGCGACGGCGTCCACCATGAGCTTGGCCACGCCCGGATAGTTGAACACGGTCTCGACGATGATCACCCCGCCGACGAGATAGGACAGCGACAACGCCACCGCGTTGGCAATGGGGCCAAGCGCGTTGGGAAGCGCGTGAACCAGGACCATACGCGGCTTTGAGGCGCCTTTGAGCAAGGCCATCTCGACATACGGGGTTTCGATGGTTTCGATCACGGCCGCCCGGGTCATGCGGATCATCTGGGCCGAGACGACAAAGCTCAGCGTGATGACCGGCATGGCATAGGCCCTCAGCATCGCGCCGATGCTGTCGACATTGACGCCGTAACTGAGTGCCGGCAACCACCCCAGCCAGACGGCAAACACCAGAACGGACAGGGTGGCCACCATGAATTCCGGCACCGAGATCACCGAAATCGTGGCCACCGACACCGCCCGGTCAAGCCAGGAGCCGCGAAACATTGCCGCGATGATGCCAAGGGTGAGTGCCACCGGCACGCAGATGACGGTCACGATCCCGGCAAGGCGCAGCGAATTCTGCAATCGCCCCCCCAGAAGATCGACCACTTCGATGTCGTTGACGTAAGAGCGCCCCATATCGCCCGTGGCGAGCCCCACCAGCCAGCCAAGAAAGCGCTGAAAGGCCGGCTCGTTAAGCCCCATCGCCTCGCGTAGTCCGGCAACGGCTTCGGGTGTCGCTGCCTGTCCAAGCAGGATTTGGGCGACATCGCCGGGCAGCATCTCCGTCGCAAAGAACACCGCGAAGGAGACGATGATGAGGGTAATGAATGCGATCCCGAGACGTTGCCCGACGAGACGCCATGTCGTGGTTGACCAGAGCATGGGGCACCCCCTTTTCAGGAATGGAAATGGCCCGCGCATGTTGCCATGCGCGGGCGCTCGTTGGCAGTGGGATTATTCGTCCAGCCAGACGTATTCCGCGAAAGCATACCCCATCAGGTTGCCCAGAGGGTTGGGACGCAGCCCTTTGAGCTCGCTGACGATCCCATCGATGTTTGAGATATAGGCAGGGATGATGGTGCCCGCCGCATTGGCAACCATCTCCTGCATTTCCCAATACATGTCGGTCCGCTTGGTCTCGTCCAGCAATCCGCGCGCCTCGATCAGCATGTTGTCGAATTTCTCGGATTTGTACTGGCTTTCATTCCAGGGCGCCTCGGAATGATAGAGCAGCGAGAACAGGATGTCCGGCGTCGGGCGCGGGTTGATGTTGCCGAAATGGACCGGTGCCTTCAGCCAGTAATTCGACCAGTACCCGTCAGAAGGCACGCGCTGGACATCGAATGTCATGCCGATCTCAGAGCCGGCCTGCTGCACGACGGTCGCCATGTCGATCGAGGCGTTGGCGGCATCGGATGCGACAATCGGGATGGTCTGACCCAGAACGCCTGCCTTCTCAAACAGCGCGCGGGCGCGTTCCGGGTCATACTCGCGGGGCTGCAACTCGGTGTTGTGGTAGCGGTTGGCGGGAGAGACCGGCTGGTCGTTGCCGATCTCAGCCAATCCACGCAAGATCGATTTCTGGATCAGCTCGCGATTGACCAAGTGTTTCATGCCTTCGATGAACCCGGCCTTCGCTCCGGGGTCGATGTCCAGACGAATATTGAGATTTGTATAGTTGCCGGTCGTGGTTATGGAGGTGTCCACACCCTGCTGACCTTCCATCATCCGCAGAGAACGTGCATTGATCGCACCCGCGAGGTGGATGTCGTCAGACAGTAGCGCATTGACCCGGGCATTGTTGTCGGAGATCGCGAAGAATTCGAAACTGTCGAGATGGGGGCCCGTTGTCTTGAAATAATTGGGATTGCGAGCCGCGATGGAGCGGACGCCCGGCTCGAACTCTTCGAGCACGAATGCGCCGGTGCCGTTGCCCTTGGAGAAATCCGTGGTGCCGTCGGCAACAATCATGAAGTGGTGCAGCGACAGGATGGTCGGCAGGTCGGCATTGGGTTCGCTGAGAACGATCCGGACGTTCAGACTATCGACCGCGGTGATTTCGGCCATCTGCCTGGCGATGGAGTTCACCTTGGAACCGACATCCGGGTCGAGGTGACGCTTGAGCGAGAACACCACATCGGCCGAGCTTAGCGTCTTGCCGTCGTGGAAGGTGACACCGGATTTCAGCTTTACGTTCCAGGTCTTGGCGTCGCTCGATTCGATGGATTCGGCCAGTTCCATCTCGACTTCGCCGGCCTCGTTCAGAAAGGTCAGGCGATTATAGAGCGCGCAGCAGCGCGTGTAGTCGGTCGAGAGCGATGCCTTGGCCGGATCGAGCGTGTCGGCAGTAGATGCCGACCAGCCCGCTGCTTTCAGGTGCCCGCCGCGCTTCGGCGTCGCGGCGACCGCCTGCGTGGCCCGCATCAAGAGACCGCCACCTGCGCCGAGGGCCACGCCCGAACCCATGAGCATCTTCAGAAGATCACGGCGCGACGCACCGCGGCGGATCGCCTCTTCGACCATGGCGTCGTCGCGCGCGGTCCAGTTGTTCGGAGTATCGTTGGTCATGTCTGTGTTCCCTGTGTCTGTTGAGGTTGGTGGTTCAGTCGAGACCCCATCCGGTTCTGTGTGCCGGGTTCGGTCGGGGTGGCGGGCTCAGGTCGTGGCCGCACGTTCGGTTGCGTCGGCCAGTTCCATGAGCGATCGGAAATGGTAGTCGGGTTCGGTGAATGCCTCGGGCTCTATCGTGGCGCCATAGCCCGCTTGCCCGTGGCGGCGTTCGATCCAGACATTCGTCATGCCGAGCCGCCGCGAGATGCCGATATCATGGTGCTGACTTTGCGCCGTGTGCAGGATGTCGTCAGCCGTGCCGCCAGCCGCTTCCACGTAGTCAAACACCTTGTGGAAAAAGGCAGGGTCAGGCTTTTCGGTACCGGTATCGTCCACGGTGAACCCCGCCCGGAACGGAAAGCCCAGCTTGGCCTCGTATTTTTCAAAGGCCCAGCGGCGGGCATTGGTCATGGCGATCAGCTTGTAGTGCTTGCCAAGCCGGGCGAGTGCCTCGGGACTGTCGGGGAATGGGGACGCTTCTCCCACTGCGTCGATCACGCGGGCACGCAACTCGACCGTATCGGGCAGGCCAAACCGCGCCGCGATCCGACCGTAGCAGCGACCCAGATCATCCGGGAACAGACCAGCATCAGGCTCATAGCGTGCCGCACGATAGACCGACAATGCCTCTTCGCCATCGAGATCGACACCGGCCTCCCGGGCGATGGCCGTCAGCGCGCCGGTGATCGCAGCTTCGAAATCTATCAGCGTGCCAACGACGTCAAAGCTCATATAGGCGAACGCGGTCAAAGGTTTTGTCATCGTTTCCGTTGTCATCCGACACGACCTTTTCTTCTCATGCCCCCTTCGGGGAAGGGGCACGGCCCCGTTTGATTGATCATCGCCCGCTGGACGAAGGCCGTGACGTCGAATCTTGTTGACGCTGCGGCAGATTCTTTCGTTTTGCGGGGGCGAGCGGCGAGAAATGCCGCGCCCGAGTCCGGCCTAGTACCCCTGCTCCTTGTCCACGAGACCTGGGATCACAGTGCCGTCACGGGTGGCGCGGATCACGGCCAGCGCGTGACGCGCACCCTCGACCGCATCCGTTTCCGCCGCGGTGTGCGGTGTTATGACGACCCTTGGATCTGTCCATGCCCAATGACTCTGCGGCAGTGGTTCCGGCTCTGTCACGTCCAGCATCGCAGCCCGAAGACGCCCTGCATCAAGCGCGCTGCGCATTGCCTCCATATCAAGCTGCGCACCGCGCCCGGCATGGACGAGCGCCGCGCCCTCGGGCAGCAACGCAAAGACATCGGCCCCAAGCAGCCCCCGCGTTTCGTTTGTCAGAGGCAGCAGACAGATCAGCAGATCGGTCCGGGCGAGAAAAGCGGCAAGATCGGCATGGCCGTAGACCTCGATATTGTCGGCGGGGTGGCCAGAGCGGTTCCATCCCGCGACGTCGAAGCCCAGCGACGAAAGGCTCGCCGCCGCCGCGCGCCCGATCCTGCCCAATCCCATGATACCCACGCGGCCCGCGCTGGCCGGGCGCGGGGGATGGGTGCGCCACTCGCCAAGCGCGGCCTGCTCCAGGTAGCGCGGCATGTCGCGATGCAGCATCAGCGTCGCCATCAGCACCCAGTCGCGGACCATCGCGTCGATTCCGGGCGCCAACGTGCGGGTTAGCGCGACGCCCGGCGGCAGGGCCGGCATCTGATCCACGCCCGCGCCGGTGCTTATCACCGCCTTGAGATTGGGATAACGGCCAAGGTCGGCGGGCGGCGTCCAACAGGCCAGATGCGTGATGGCGGACGGATCCTGCACTGCATCCTCGCCCACGACCAGTTCCTCTCCGGCGGCGTCGAAAATCGGCAGCCACGCACGGGCGCGCTCGGGCGGTCCGAGCATCAATAGCGTCATGAGCGAAGCACCTCGCGGATTTCAGGGTCCTCCAGCGTAAGGTCCAGTACCTTGCGTGTGCGCTCGACGATCCGGTCGATCTCGGCGTCGGTGCAGCACAGCGGCGGGGCATAGCCCAGGACCCCTTGCGCAAAGGATCGCAGGATGAGCCCCTGCTCCCATGCGCGATCAAAGAGCCGCGTCGCCGCGTCCAGCGCGGCGGGTAGAGGTGTCTTTTTTTCCTTGTCCGTAACAAGTTCGACGGCGGCCAGCATCCCACGTCCGCGTACATCGCCCACCAGGGGGTGGTCGGCCAGAGCGGCCAGCCCTTGCTGCAAGCGCGCGCCCTGACGGCGGCCATTGTCCAGCAGCCCACCCTCGTAAAGTTTCAGCACTTCGAGCGCGACAGCGGCTGAAACAGGGTGCGCGGAATAGGTGAATCCATGCCCGACGGCCCTGGGGCCCGCACCTTCGGCGATGGTCTGGTAGACATGCTCGCTCATCAGCACCGCGCCCATCGGCACATACCCGGAGGTCAAGCCCTTGGCGACGGTCATCAGGTCGGGCACGATGCCTTCGTACTCGCAGGCAAAGAGCGGCCCGGTCCGGCCAAACGCGGTGATCACCTCGTCGGCGACAAAGAGGATGCCGAGTTCGGTGCAGGCATCGCGCATCGCCTTGATCCAGCCCTTGGGCGGCACGAGAACGCCGCCGGACCCCTGAATGGGTTCGACATAGAAGGCGGCAACCCGTTCGGGGCCAATTTCCTCGGCCCTGGCACGCAAGGCTGCAACCGACGCAGAGATGATGGCTGCGTCGTCCGGCCCCACCGGGTTGCGATAGGCATAATGCGACGGGATCTTGTGCTGCCAGTCATAGGGCACCCCAAAGCCCTCGTGAAACACCGGCAGCGCGGTCAGACCAGCGCCGGCGGAGGTCGAGCCGTGATAGCCCTGCGCGACCGAGATGAACTGATCGCGTTCCGGCTGACCTCGGGCGTGCCAGTAGTAGCGGATGAACCGGATCGAGCTGTCCACCGCGTCAGACCCGCCAAGGCAGAAATATACGTGATCCAGATCGCCGGGCGCGCGCTCGGCCAACTCGGCGGCCAGACGGATCGGTGCCTCGGCACCCAGGTCGAAATAGCCGGTCGCATATGGCAGGTCGCGCATCTGCGTCGCGGCGGCCTCGATCACGCTTTCATGTCCGTAACCCGCGTTGACGCACCACAGACCGGCAAACCCGTCGATCAGCTCGCGGCCTTCGCTGTCCGTCACCGTGGCCCCGCGCGCCGAGCGGAGCACGCGCACGCCGCGCGCCTCATGCCCGTGGAAGGAAGAGACCGGATGGACAAGGTGCCGACGGTCGAGTTCGACAAGAGAGTTTGTGAGCATGATCGTCTCCGGTAGATTTATCCGAGCGCTTGGGAAACAAGCGCGAAACTCGTGAAATCGCCCGTGCGGGCAGGGCCGGGGTCACGCGCCATCGCGGTGCCTCCGGCGACATGAGCCAGCCCGAGGGTGGCCACGAAATCCGACAGCCCCGCTGCCTCGGGCAGGTCGATACGCAGGAACGTGCCTGCGTTGCGCCGCACTCCCTCGGCGATCAGCGCGCGCGCGGTCGCGTTGTCGCGAGCGACCACGGGACCGATCACACGCCCGCGCCCGAAATCTCGCAAAAGCGCGAAACCGCGCTCGGCCAGAAGCACTTCGCCCTCAACCGCGATCCTTTCGAGCAGGGCACGACGGTCGAGACCGGACGCCGCATGGTCCATTTCCGCCAGCCGCGCCACATCCTGCGCAGTACCATCCCGCACCGGCAGTTCGGGTGTCGCTGTCTGCGCAATGCCCTGATGCTGGAAAATCCGGTGCGTGGCGCGAAAGCCCAGCTTTTCATACAGCGGTAACCCCTCGAGGGTGGCGACGAGCCGCATTTCGGCCCCCCGCGCAAGCTCCATAGCCGCCGCCATCAGCCTCCGGCCAAGGCCGCGCCCGCGCATCGCCTCATCCACGATGATCATGTTGATGAGCGCGACCGCGCCGAAACGTGTGCAACACGCCGTCCCGACAACGCGTGTGCCGTCGAGCGCCACGACCCCCTCGGAGACCGCAAGGGCCAGTGCCCAGTCCTCTTGCCTGTGTGGCCAGCCCACCTGTTGCGAGAGGCGCAGCGCCTCGGCCACATGGTCGGGCGCAAACGGGCGGATTTCCAGCCCCGACCCGAGCGTGGGTTGCGTGGACGCGTCTGTCATGAGCTCACTCGTCTTGTTGTCGCTGTCACGGTAGGGCGCGTGGACCGGCATGTTGCGCCTGAAGCGTGATCGGTGCGGCAGTTTTCTCTTGTGTCGCGCCGCCTGCGCCGCAGGAAATGCCGCCTCTACCCGGTGCAGGCCCGACCGAGGGCCAGTATCATGTCATGGCAGGCCCCAAGCTCCGGCAGGGTCAGGTATTCCTCGGGCCGGTGCGCGCGCGCGATGTCGCCGGGGCCACAGATGATCGCCGGAACACCCGCCTGCTGATAAAGCCCTGCCTCCGTCCCGAAACTCACCGCGGCGGTCGCGCCATGACCGGAAACCTCGGATATGAGGGCGGCCAGCGGATGCGCGGCATTGAGGGCAAGGGGCGGATAGCTGGAAAGCCACTCGGTATCGACACCACTCTTGTCGGCTGCGGCCAGGACCGGGGCGAGCAGCGACCCGGGATCTGTCCCGGCGATGGCGCGGGCCTCAATCTCTGCCTCCGCCCGGTCCGGAATGATATTGAGCGCCTGTCCGCCCGTGACCGTGCCGACCTGCAGGCTGGACCACGGTGGCGCGAACCGGTCGTCCTGTGGTCCGCGTGCTTGCAAGTCGCGCGCCTGTGCCTCGGCCGCGACCAGCGCGGGCAGCAGCGCGTGGATCGCGTTTCGCCCCAGATCGGGACGCGAGCTATGGCCTGCCACGCCCGTCGCGCGCAGGCGCAGCGCCGCCTTGCCCTTGTGCGCGAGCACCGGCACTAGCCCCGTGGGTTCTCCGACGATGCAACCGAGCGGCGCCGCGCACAGCTCTGGCAGCCTGGCGATCATGTGTGGCACGCCTTTGCAGCCGGCCTCCTCGTCATATGAGAGCGCAATATGAATGGGGGTGGCCGGTGCCATCGCCGCCAGATCCGGTGCGGCGGCAAGGACGGCGGCAACAAAGCCCTTCATGTCACACGCCCCGCGCCCGATCAGCCGATCGCCGGTCTGGCGCAGGATGAACGGATCGGCCTGCCAGCCGGGTTCTTCGGACGGGACCACATCGACATGACCCGACAGGATATATCCGGCTCGCGTCGCGTCCCCGATCGTGGCAAAGAGGTTGGCACGGTCGCCTTCCGGGCCGACGAGGATGCGGCAGGAAATGCCGTGCCCGTCGAACCAATCCGCGACCGCCTCGATCAAGGACAGGTTCGGACGCCCGACAACCGTGTCGAAGCCGACAAGCCGGGCGAGCATCTCATGGGGTGTGCGGGCAGAGGCCATGGTGGCTGTGTGTCCTTTTGTCAGATGGCGCGCAGGCATGTTTGATCCTGCACCGAAGCGAGACGGGAGGGGCATTGCTTCGTGCGGTTCCAACGGCACCTTTTGCCGGATCCTGCCCGTACAACGCGATATCCTGCGGCACGCCCGGCAAACGCGGCAATCCATTCCGCCGCCAAACGGCAAGGATGAGGGCATCGCAGACGCTTTGGAGACCCTCATGACCTTCCGCCCCAAGTTCATCACGTTTGACTGCCACGGAACCATGATCTTTTACGACATGGCCGGCGCGGCGCGCGATCACTACGCTGAGACGCTGTCACCCGAGGCGATGGAGGTGTTCATCCGGGATTTCGCGGCCTATCGGCTCGATGAGGTTCTCGGGGCATGGAAGCCCTATGCCGAGGTGGTGCACAATTCGCTGGAACGGACCTGCAAGCGCAACGGCGTGGCGTTCGATGCGGATATCGCAACGGCAATCTACCAGCGTGTGCCGACATGGGGGCCGCATGCAGACGTCCCCGCAGGCCTTGCCAGGATCGCCGACAAAATCCCGTTGGTAGCGCTGACCAATGCGATGAACAGCCAGATCCCGCACAACATCGCCAATCTTGGGGCACCCATTGCCCATGTCTTCACCGCAGAGGATGCACAGGCATACAAACCGCAGATGCGTGCGTTCGAGTATATGTTCGATCAGCTCGGGTGCGGGCCGGAGGACGTGTTGCACGTATCGTCGAGCTTTCGCTACGATCTGATGACGGCGCACGACCTCGGCATCACCCACAAGGCATGGGTGAATCGTGGCCATGAACCGGCGAATCCGTATTACGGCTATACCGAGATCCCGGATGTCTCCGGGCTGCCCGCTCTGGTCGGGCTATAGGCCAGGCAGAGACGATCATGAAATACGCATCCTACTGGCACGATACCGCCCCCGCCTTCGAGGCCGGACAACAAGGCCCGGTCGAGGGCCGCTTTGACGTAGCGGTGATCGGCGGCGGTTTCACCGGGCTGAGCGCGGCGCGTCGGCTGGCGCGCGCGGGGGTGTCGGTGGCGCTGCTCGAGGCAGAGCATGTCGGGGCTGGCGGATCGGGCCGCAATGGTGGTCACCTCAACAACGGCATGGCGCACAGCTATGCCGAGGCCAAGGCGCATCTGGGGGCAGAGCGCGCCAACGCCCTCTATCGGGCCTATGACCGCTCGATCGACATGATCGAGGATACCATCGCCGAGGAGCGAATTGCTTGCGACTTTCGCCGTTCGGGCAAGCTCAAGCTGGCGTCGAAGCCAAGCCATGTCGCGTCGCTGCGCGCCAATTGTGAGTTGATCGCGCGTGAGGTCGATCCCGAGGCGCGTTGGCTGGACCCTGACGCGCTGCGCGCCGAGATCGGATCACGCGCATTCCACGGTGCCAGCCTGCAACCGAAATCGGCAATGATGCATATGGGGCGCTATGTGTCGGGGTTGGCGCGGGCGGCGGCTGGGCACGGGGCGCTGATCTGGGAAAACGCACCGGTGACGGGGCGGCGCAAACAGGATGGCCTGTGGCGGCTCGACACCCCGCGCGGCCATCTGCACGCGGAGCGGGTCATCGCCGCCACAGGCGCCTATGCCGGTGCGGTCAAGGGGGCGCCGCTCAAATCCTTTTGCAGGCGCATCATCTCGGTCGGCTCGTTCATCGTGGCGACACGCCCGCTGACCGACGCAGAGGTCGCCGCGACCTTGCCCGGCAATCGCACTTGCGTGACTTCGATGAATATCGGCAATTATTTCCGCCTGTCGCCGGACAACCGCCTTATCTTTGGTGGTCGCGCACGGTTTTCAGCCAGTTCCAACCAACGCTCGGACGCGAAATCGGGCGATATCCTGCGCGCCGGGATGGCGCGGATATTTCCCCACCTGGCAAATGTCGAGATCGACTATTGCTGGGGTGGCCTTGTCGGGATGACCAAGGACCGGTTCCCCCGCGCCGGCGAATTGGACGGCATGATCTATGGCATGGGCTACTCCGGTCATGGCGCGCAAATGTCGACCCTGGTAGGTGCGTCGCTGGCGGACATGGCCATGGGGCAGGCGGATGCCAACCCCCTGGCCGGTCTCGACTGGCCCAAGGTGCCGGGATATTCCGGGCGCCCGTGGTTCCTGCCATTGGTGGGGCTGTGGTTCTCGATGAAGGATCGGCTATCCTGATGCCACGGCTGGTTAGCCCAATGAATGGGCGGCAAGCCCGAACATCCTCGGGCCGCTTAGCGAGCGGCGCTGGTTGCCCAGATACATCTCGGTGACCGTGTCGTGGACGCCCATTCCGGCCGCTGACAGAAATGCACCGAACTCTTCACTTTCGACTGGCGTATCAAGGCGGACGAAATCACCCTGGCTGCGCTGAATGAGCGGCGCCGCGAGCATCATGGCCATGCTTTCGGTTTCGGCGACGAGCGGCCCGATCACCCATCCCCGCCCAAAGCGTCGGCGCAGTGCAAAACCGAGTATCTCGCCTCCGGCCTCGACCACCATCCCGTCGGACAGATTCAGCATCGCCGCCATCGTGTCATCACGCGCCGCTCCATAAGCGTGCGTGTCAAGTGCACGAACTTGCGTTTCATCAGCCGGTTTCATTGGGCGCAATGCAAGGCCCGGCACAGGCACGGGAAGGTGGATTGGCCGCGTCACGCCCTGATGCTGCCAGATCGTGCCGAGCGGAACAAAGCCCTCTTCCTTGTAGAGCCGGTACCCTTGACGAGTTGCGCTCAGCCTCAAATCCATGCCGGGGCAGTCGTTCATCACCCGGCGCAAGAGCCAGCGTCCGGTGCCCATCGTCTGAAGACGAGGCGCAGTGACCATCATACCCAGCATGGCAAAATCGCTTCCCGCGCGAAAGCACATGGCAGATCCCATCGCGCGCCCGATTTCGTCAATCGCAAGATAGCCTTCGCCAAGCGAGATGAGCATGTCGAGATCACGACGGCGGTGCGCCCAGAACACTCCAACAGTCAATTCGTGCAAAAGCGTGCGGTCGGCGGGGCTGATCCGGTGCGCCGTGGCGATGAACTTGTCCACGCGAAAGCTGTCGCGCAGGGTATCGTCTGCCTCCGGCGCGTTTTCGTCGTCCGTGGTTTCGCCCAACTGTCTCGCCATAAGTTCGCAAGCCTCTGTTTTTCCGTTGCTATGGCACATCAGGCCGGGCCGCGCAGCGGCTAATCACATCTCCTGCACAGTATCGACCATTCGTCACGGTTTTTTCTGCGGTTTCCAGCCCGGATACCACAGCATATGCGCTTTCATCCCTGTCAGAATCAAACGCAGACGGGCGCCGGTCGACCGACCCGGAAAAAGTGTACCTGAGCCACTGTAAAGGAGTTTCCACCCCATGCGTGACGATCCGTTGTTGCAGCCTTGCCAGATCGGACACCTGACGCTGAAGAACCGTCTGCTGATCACCGGCCATGAACCTGGTTATGCCGAGGACGGGCTGCCCAAGGATCGCTACCGCGCCTATCATGTTGCGCGCGCGCGGGGCGGTGTGGCGCTGACCATGACCATGGGCTCGGCATCGGTTTCCCCTGACAGCGCGCCCTCCGGCGGAGGCATAGAGGCGTTTCGCGACGAGATCGTGCCCTGGATGCAGGCCCTTGCGCAGGAATGTCATGACGAAGGGTGCGCGGTGATGATCCAACTGACCCATCATGGCCGGCGGACACGTTGGGATCGCGGGGGCTGGTTGCCCACGGTATCATCGAGCCAGGAACGCGAAATCTCGCACCGTCACGCCGCCAAACTGGCCGAGGATTGGGATATCTCCCGGATCATCGAGGATTACGCCACCGCCGCGGAGCGCATGCGCGCGGCCGGGCTCGACGGTGTCGAATTTCTCGCGACGGGGCATTTGCTGGATCAGTTCTGGTCGCCGCGCTCCAACCATCTCGATGCGCCCTATGGCGGATCGCTCGAAAATCGCATGCGGCTGGCGATGGAGGTGCTGACAGAGACGCGCCGCAGGGTCGGGTCCGGCTTCTTGCTGGGGCTGCGCTATGCCGGGGACGAGATGTGCGCGGACGGGGTCGATGCGGAGGAAGGGCTCGAAATATCCCGCCGCCTGAAGGAAAGCGGGCTGGTGGATTTCGTCAATGTCACGCGAGGGCACATTGATACGGATGCGGGGCTTACCGACATGATCCCCGTGCACGGCATGCGCAGCGCCCCACATCTTGCCGCCGCGGCCCGGTTGCGCGAGGCGACCGATATCCCCGTATTCCACGCCGCCAAGGTGGCGGATGTCGCCACCGCCCGCCACGCAATCGCAACCGGCATGGTGGACATGATCGGCATGACCCGCGCCCATCTGGCCGATCCCGATATCGTCCGCCGGATCGAGGCCGGGCAAGAGGATCGTATTCGCCCTTGCGTGGGCGCGAATTTTTGCCTCGACCGGCGGTTTCAGGGGGCCGCCGCGCTTTGTGCGCACAACCCGTCCACGGGCCGGGAACAGGAACAGCCGCATTCCATAGCGCCCGCCGACGTTTCGCGCCGGGTGCTTGTGATCGGGGCCGGTCCCGGAGGGCTAGAGGCCGCTCGCGTGGCCGCCGAGCGTGGACATGATGTCGAACTGCACGAGGCGGCCAACGACCCCGGCGGCCAGGTGCGGCTGATGGCCCAATCCGAGCGGCGGCGTGAGATCCTGTCCCTCATCGGCTGGCGCATGGCCGAATGCGAACGGCTGGGCGTCCGGTTTCACTTCAACAGCCTTGCGGAGCCTGAAACGGTGCTGGACTCGGATGCAGATCTGGTGATCATCGCCACCGGCGGCCTGCCACACGACGTGCCGCTGCATGCCGGGCAGGATTTGCCGGTCTCAAGCTGGGATATCCTGTCCGGGGACGCACGACCGGGCCAGAATGTGCTGGTCTTTGACAACGCCGGCGATGCGGCGGGCCTTCAGGCCACCGAGATGATCGCTGCGACGGGCGCGCGGGTCGAGATTGTCAGCCCTGACCGCGCGCTATCGTCCGAGGTGATGCCCATGACATTGACGCCATTCCTGCGCGAGGTGCAGGGCAAAGACGTACATTTTACCGTCACTTGGCGTCTCAACGCGGTGCGGCGGGAGGGCAACAGGCTGTTGGCCGACCTTTGCAGCGATTACAGCACAGCGCGTATGACGCGCGAGGTCGATCAGGTCGTGGTCAACAATGGCACAGTGCCGCTGGACGATCTGTACTTTGCGTTGAAACCGCATTCGCGCAACCTTGGCGAGGTGGACCGGGACGCGATGCTCACGGGACAAGCCCAAAGCATTACGCGCAATCCCGGGGCAGGGTTTGCACTGTTTCGCATCGGTGACGCGGTTGTCTCCCGCAACATCCATGCGGCGGTTTACGATGGTCTCAGGCTTATGCGAACCATGTGATCTGAAAGCTGGGTCTGTGCGCAGGGTTTGGACCGCCATTGGACATCGGTCCCGAGGACGACGTTTGCGATGATCGCGAGTCTGCGGCCAATAGCGATCATTGGGTGTTTGTATGGTTTGCCGAGAGTGGTGAACCGATGCGTGATCGACTTCAGGCCAGATTGCGATCGGCGAAGTGGTGCCCCACTGGGTGGTGTAATAGGCTGCGCGTGGAGCCTTTTGGTGCAGCGCGCGGCCGGCCCGCCGGGGTCGCGTTACGCCCCGGCTCACCGACATCCTGCGCGATCGGCGCGTCGGAGAAAGCTCCGGGCACTACCTGCGCGGCGTGACTAGCCCCATGCGCGCGGCGTGCCAGGCGGCCTCGGCGCGCGAGGAAATGCCGAGCTTGCGGTAGACGGCCTTGATATACCCGGCCACCGTGCTTTCAGCGATCCGCATTTGCCGGGCCACCTCGGCATTGCGCAGACCCTTCGCGATCAGGGCCAGGACCTCCGTCTCGCGGCTCGTTAACTCGTCCGCCAGATTGGCGGCCGGGCCGGTGTGGCGGAAATGCGCCATGATGCGCCGGGCGATGGACGGCGTGAGCGCCGGAATGCCCTCGGCCAGTTGGCGCAGTTGCCGGGCGAGCAGGTCCTCGGGCTGTTCCTTTAGAAGGTAGCCGTCCGCACCCGCCGAGAGCGCGGCGACGATGTGAGCATCGTCGCCCATCACGGTCGTCACCACGCATACCGTTTCGGGCCGCACGAGGCGCAGATTGCGCAGCACGTCCAGCCCCGAGCCGTCCGGCAGGCCGAGATCGATCAGCGCCAGGTCGAAATCGTTGCCCGCCACCCGCGCGATGCCGGCGCGCATGTTGGCCGCCTCGGTGAGCGTGCAGCCGGGAAAGGCCGTGGTCGCGATCTCCAACAACCAGCGGCGGGTTTCGGTGATGTCTTCGACAATCAGGATGCTATTCATCTGCCTGCCCTTGCCGTGTCGAGCCGGAACCGCGCACAGAGCGCGGTTCCCTTGTCCAAGGGCGCGATTTCGAGGGTGCCGTCGAGCCGCTTGATCCGCGCGCGCATGTTGGCAATCCCGTTACCGGCCTGCGCGCGGACGGGATCGTATCCCTTGCCGTCATCGGCCACCCGCACCGTTAGCCAATTGTCCTGCCGGGCGATATCGATGCCGACCCGCGTCGCGCCCGCATGGCGGACGACATTGCTCACCGCCTCGCGCAGGACAGAGCGCAGCGCGTGCATGTGGCCCGGCTCCAGAGACACGTCCGCGGCGCCCGCATCGCACCATTCGAGATCCACGCCCGCCCCGCTCAGACGCTCGGCGGTCTCGGCGCGCAGGTCGGCGAGGTTTTCCTCGAAGGAATGCCCGGGACTGGCCGCGTCATTGACGATGTCGCGCAGGTCGGACAGGGATTCGCGCACCAGCGCGTTCTTGCGCTCGGGCTCGCGGCTGTGCAGCGCGCTCAGGAGTTGCGCGCCGATGTTGTCATGCATGTCGCTCGCGATCCGGGCGCGCTCCTCGGCGACGCCGCGCTCGTAGGCCTGCCGGCTCTCGATGGCATGGCGCAGCATCGCGGCCAGTTCCTCGACGCGCGCCTCGTCGCGCGACCCGAACAGCCGCCGTCCGTGCTGCGCGTAATCGAGCCGCAGCGCCGCCAGGCCGCCGACGCCAGGCGCGACGAGCGACAGGCCATCAGCAGTGATCCCAGGCGTCGCACCGGTCGCGGCCGCGTCCATGTTGAGAGGGTCGAAGAGCTCGGCGAGCATGTCGCGCCAGCGCGTCTCCTGGCTGCGTCCCGGCGGGGTGAGCGCGATATCGACGATCTGCGCGAACAGCCGCTCGCGGTCGACCGCCTTGCCCACGAAGGCGCGCCGCCACAGCATGTCGCGGAAGGGCAGGTAGAGGAGCGCGACGAGGATAAACGACACCGAGAAGGCCGCGACCTTCTCCACCGACATGACCAGCACCAGCGTCGCGTCGAGCAGCGCGATAAGGAAGATGCCGACCATGTAGTAGAGGATGCGGAAGGCCCATTCGTCGAGATCGAACAGCCGGTAACGCAGCACGCCGAAGGCGACGCCGACATAGATGAGCAGAAAGAACAGGAAGGCGTAGCCCTGTGACAGGACGGCGGTGGCCCCGAACAGAGGCGGAACGATAATCGTGAGCACGAAGCCGCCAGCCCCGACAAGCACCGACAGCCCCAGCGCCCGCAACGCCGCCCTGTCGCGCGGATCACCTCGCGTCGCGCGGAACTGCACTGCGATGAGGACGGTGATCGTCGCCATCTCCAGCGCCGTGGGCAGGTGGCGGCTGGAGGGCGGGCCTGGCAGGAGCCGCAGGCTGTCGGCGAGCACCCAGCCTCCGAAGATGACGAAAGGGGTCATCAGGACAGCACCTCGCACGAGGCGGCGTGGATAGCACAGAAACAGCCCGATCATTCCTGCACCGAAGGTCAGCGCACCGGCAAGGTTCAGACCGGACAACAGGCGAAACAGCCCGCCATCCAGCGCCAGCTCGCGCGTGCTGTAGATCGCCGCGGGCAGCGCCGACATGAAAAGGCCCGCCCCGGCGGTGGCAAACAGCCAGGCGGCCACGTTCTGCCGCCTGAGGCTGACAACCCAAGCCCCGATCATGAGCGCCGTCACGCCGACCAGGAGTTGCGCCCAGAACACCGTCGGCAGGTCAACGGGCGCGCGCCGGGGCGAGACGTTGAGCGCGACATCGGGAAAGGTTTCATCCGGCGTGGCGATATCGGCATGAACCGTCTCGCCGGACATCAGGGCGTGCAGGCGCGCCTGGCGGGCGAAGAAATGCTCCATTTCGGCAAAGGTCTCGAACGTGTCAGGCTCCTCCACGACATCTGTGGCGATGGGCATGATCCCCTCCGCTTCGGGATCGGCGGCCAGCTTGCCAAGCCGACTGCCCGGCGGGATCGCCCCATTCGGACCGTATGGATCGGACGAGCGGATGAGGACGCCGCCGTCCTCCGAGGCTTCGAGATTCAGCCCCGCCCAGGGCTGGCCGAGGGCGGTCGCCAGCACGGCCAGAACCCCGCCCGCCGCGAGCATCAGCGCGGCGACGAGCGTCAGAACGGGTGTCATGCGCAACGTCAACGCTGTGGTTCCGCTGGCTCGGGCAAGGGGTATGTCATGCGCCAACTCTACCGCCTTTCGGCACACATGCATCCCCCCTGTTCGGGGGATATGACGGCGATGACGCATGGGCCATTGTCGTCGGAACCGGATCGCCGGGGAGACGGAGAATGATGACTCTTGCAGGGATATCGCGCGGGCTCGCCATTGCATCGGCCACGGCGCTGGCAGCCTGTTCGGGCGATTTGTTGACCGGCGGGCCGTTGATCCGGCCCGGAGAGCCAACGGGGACTATCGTGGTCCACAACCGGACCGGGATCAGCGTGCCCTCGGTGCTGATCTCGGATTGCGATGTGGGCAGCTACGGGCTCAACCGTCTGCCCGCCGGCCTGTGGCTCGACCCCGGCGAAAGCTATGCCTTCACCGTTTCATCCGGCTGCTGGGACGTGGCCGTCGGCAATGGCTACAAAGAGGTGCGCAAGCGCATGCAGGTGCGCCCCGGCGGCGGCGTCAACTTCTACGTCACCTCACCCGACGACTGATACCCGAAACAAAAGGGAATTCAACGATGCGCAAGGCTTCACTTTTGATCTGTGGTCTGGCTGGAGCCATCACCGGCACCCTCACCCATGCCGCAGATGATGCCTGGGAGGCGTCCGCCGCCCCGGTGGCGCAAGAAAATGGCCAAGCCTATTGTCACATGACTCGCCGTGACGGGGCACGCGTGCTGTCGATCATCGCCCATCCGGGCAAGCAGTTCATCGGGGTTTTCGCCCCGCGCCTGAAGGGTAAGGACGTCGACCTGGAAGCCGATCTGCGCTTTGCCGGCGGCAACAGCTACACGCTGAACTGGCTTGGCGCGAACGGAAGTTACACCGCGCAGCTTTCGCCAACCGGGTTGAGCACGGTTCTGGATGCAATCTGGCTCTGGGACGAGGCGATGAGCATTGTGGCGGCACCGGATATCAGCGTGCGCTTTCCGCTCGACGGCGCGGCCGGCGCGGCCCGGCGCATGAAAGACTGTCGCAAACAAATGGCCGAGGAATGAACATGCCCGGGATGGCGGCGTCAATTGGCACATCACCGATCCCTGGGACCGACGCATCAAGCCCAAGGGATCTCATGATGCGCAAGGCTTCACTATTTTTTATCGGCGGCCTGATTTGGGCATTGTCCACTTCTTCATCCCTGGCTGCGGGCGAACAATGGAGTGTAACTCACGACCCGCAGAGTAGGTCGGATGGATCGCAGATCTGCCAGATGCGGTATGGCATCCGGCTACCGCTGATGGCCATAACGGCTGCCAAGGGGGCACAGCTCCTGGCTGTGGCGGCCTCCGATCTCGACGCAGTGGAGACACCCCGGGTGCAGGGAGCAATGCGCTTCTCATCGGGGCGCAGCTTCGCGCTCCAATTCAGTGTGAACAAGAGCGGACGTGCCGGTGCGAACGCCGTAGCGAGGATTTCGGGGTCGGATATAGGGTCTGTCATGGCACGAATTGCGATGGGCGGCACGATGACGCTTGAAGTAGGCAATTCCGTCGAAATAGTTTTTCCGATTGATGGAGCGGCGGGTGAATCCAGAGCTTTCATGAGGTGCCGCGATGCGCTGTGACGCCTGCGCGCCAATACCCCCTGTTCCGGGGATTCCGTGGCGGCGCGGGGCTGTGTCAGACTGGAGTGGGACACCGACGCGGGATCAAAGGAAACTTAGAAAACCATGAAAGGCGTTTCTCGCAATACTCTGCCGGTTTTGCTGGCGTGGGTGCTAAGCGCCGCCCCCGCGCAGACCGGTAGCCCGGACTCCGATAAAGCCCTGGAGGCATGGCGTGCGGCGGGCGCGCGCCCAGCGCTGGCCGCAATGATGGCAGACGGGGCGTTGAGCCCCGCCGAGAGCGGCATCGCGACCCGCCTGGCCAATGGGATTGGCACGGCGCAGGAGGTCGCGCTGCCTGGCGGGTCGGTCCTGACCGTCACGCCGCGCGAGGCCGACACGGATCTGCTGACGGCCCTTTCGGGTAACCGGATCGACCTGGTGTTTCTGTGGGAGCGGGACCCGCGCCTGTTCGTTCAACTGGCCATGCTCTCGGTGGTCAGCCACCGGCGCCTGCGGCGCCATGCAGCCTCGCGACTGTACGAATTCCCGGCACAGGCGGATCGGCTGGGTTGGACGCTGCGCCAGCGTCTGGAGGACTGGTATTACCACGAAAACCTCATTGGCACCACGCGCGCGTTCATGACGAATGTGGAAGAGGCCGCGCTGGCGCGCCTTTCGCACGAGGCCATGCAGATGGTGGCCGCGCTCGAGGAAACCGACATCCAGCCGGAAAGCTACGACTGGCTGCGTTGCGCGCATGACCCGGGTGCCGAATGCTGAGGCGGCCTTGCCCGGCGCATCCCCCGTTCGGGGGATATGCGGCAGGGTGCGCGCGCGGCATCGTAAGGTGTGGCGTGAATGACAGGGGGAATCGATGAGGACGACAGGAATATTCGCGACAACGGTTTTGGCGCTGGCGGCCGTCCCGGCCCTCGCGGCTGGGCCGGTGAACGACAAGGGCGTGCTGGCGCCCCCCCGAGATGCGTGGGCCGATGCCCGCGCGGGTCAGAACCCGCTGACCACGGACGAGGCGGCCGCCGCGATGGCGTTCTTCCTGCGCTGCCGCGACGTGGACAACCTTGGCGAACTCGACGCCGAGGCATTCATCGAGGACGTGATGGCGGGCGGCAATCCCGCGAACGGCTTCACCGAAGGCGGCGCGCATTGGGATGACGTCCAAGCCTGGTATGGGGACTTCCAGAGTTATGCCGACATGGCCGTGACCGTCATGTGCTACATCAATCCCTACCGCAAGCAATGACGCGCACCGCCACGGTTGCCAATCCTCGGGAGACCCCGTCAATGCATGACGATCCGGCCACGAGTGCCCCGCCGCCGTCCCGACAGGGGTGGCGCCGGTTTGCCGGGCTCGTCGCGCTTTATGCCGTTCTTGGGCCGTTGTTGGGGGCGGTGTGCGTGGTGCTGCTGTTCGTGGCGCTGTCGGTGATCACCGAGGTCGCGCAGGGCCGGTTCGAGGCGATAGGCGCGCTGCTGGGGCGGGGGTTGCTGCTTACGCTGGTGGCCGGATTGCCGATCGCCTACAGCTTCGGGGCGGTGTCGAGCGTCGCCGTGGGGCTGATCGTCGCCCTGAGCGACCGGCGCGACGGTGGCATTTCATGGCGCGTAGCGCTGGGCGGCGCGGTGGTATCATGGGGCGTCGCGGCGGTGCTGGCGGCCCTGGTTGTCCCGCCCGACGGATTCCTCGTGTGGCTTGCCGGGCTTTTCGCGGCGCATGTCGTGGCCGCCTGGTTGTGCACCTGGCTTGCGCATCTCGTTTTCGGCAAACACCCGCGACCCCGGAGCGGGACGTGACTGAGTCTGGAAAGCGGACGTTTCACTACAAGCCGGCGCTGATGCGCCCCGCGCAGGAGGTGCGCCTTGACGGCGACCGCTTGTGGATCGCGGGCGACGGGCCGTTCGAGCTTTCGCGCGTCGAGGTGGCGGCTTTCGTCACCCATTCCCTTGGCGACAGCCAGATGGTCCGGCTTGACCTGACCTGGCCGGGCGCGCGCCGGGCGATCGGGTTCAACGGCGGGCGCCGGGGCCATGCCGACAATCCCGACGCGCGGGAACACCGCGCGGCGGTGGCCGCCGTCCTGCGCGCGCTGGCGGCGGCGAGGCCGGACATGACGGTGACGCTGGGCGCGCCGCGTGGGGCCCGGTGGACCCTGTTCGGCTTTGGTGTGCTGGCGCTGCTTTCCGGCGCCGGGATCGGCGCCGCGGTGCTGGCCGAGGGCCTGTCGGGGGGCCGGTTGGCGGGGGCCGCGATGCCGGTTTTGTTGCTGGTCCTGATCGGGGCGGCGCTGGTCATCGGCCATTGGCCCTGGACGCGGCGTCGCGCGGTGGACGCAGCCGCGCTGGCCGAAAGGATCGCGTCGCCCTGAGCGCCGCTATTGCCCGGCGAGCCGCCGGAAGTTGGCCGCCGCCGTCTTGTTGCCCTGCTCGGCGGCCAGCTTGTAGAGGCGCTTGGCCTCTTCGATGTCCTTGGGCACGCCCTTGCCGTGTTCCAGCAGGTGGGCGAGATTGCCCTGTGCCTGCGCATGGCCCAGGTCGGCCGCGCGCCGGTAAAGTCGGGCCGCCCTGGCGTGATCCTCGGGCAGGCCGCCCAGGCCGCGGTAGTGGAAGTTGCCCAGGTAGGTCAGGCCGGCCGCGTGGTCCTGCGCGGCGGCGCGTTCGTACCATTTGCGCGCCTCGACCAGGTCCTTTTCGACCCCGCGGCCATGATGATGCATGTTTCCCAACGCGAACTGCGCCGCTGCATTGCCCTGATGAGCGGCCAACCGGGAATATTTCGCTGCCTTGGCGTCGTTCCGGGCGACGCCGTGACCCTGCTGGTAAAGATTGGCCACCACCGTCTGCGCCACGGGATTTCCGGTTTCGTCTGCATACACCTTGCAGAACGGAAAGGCCTTGGAGATATCCTTGGCGAAACCGGCCGCGCCGCCGAGATACCCGCCGCAAACCACCATATTGGCTTTCAGGTTGCCCTCGTTCGCGAGGCGTAGCCACTCCTGCGGGCTGCGGTCGTCCTGGGTCAGAGCAGGCGCGGCCGTGAGCAGCGAAAGGCATGTTGCCAGTAGTGCGTATCCGGGTGCGTGGTTCATGTCGGGTCCCTTCCTTCAAGGGTGGGGTATGGCCAAGGCGGGTCTTCAAGCACCTTGGCGGGGTGCGCGGCGGGCGCCTTGCGGGCCAGGCTGCGCACCAGCCGCCGGTAGGCCCGCAGCGCCAGCCGGTTCAGACCCAACCGGGCGGCCAGGGCGGCGGGCAGCACGCCGAAGGCCCAGGCGCGCAGCCAGACGGCGCGCGCATCGGCGCGCCGCTCGATCCGGTGCACCATCATGGGCGCCAGCCGGTAGTAATGCGCGGTCAGCGCCGCCCCGCCGGGATGCCGCGCCAGCCAGCCGTCGCGGAAAGCGCGCAGGGTGGACAGTTCCCAGCAATCATCGGGCAGGCCCACCGCCCCGGCCGTGGCGGTGGTCAAAAAACAGTCGCGCTTTTCGCAGGTGCCGCCCTGGGGATTGTCCGCGCGGTAGGCGTCATAGTTGCCTTGCACCTTGGCGCGCGCGGCCTGCTGCGCGACGGGTAAAAGGCCGGTCATCGCGGCATATTCCGTGGCCCAGTCATAGCCCATTGGAAGCACGAGCTGGTACAGGGTCTGCTGGTCCTCGTCCGTCACGCGAAAGGCGACACGCTCGCCCGCCACCATCCTGTCGGCCAGTGTCTGGAGCTTGGCGCGGTCATCCTCGACGATCACCGGCTCCGGTCCCGCGCCGGAAAGGGACGAGTCCGCGTCGGTCACCTTGTAGGCCCACTCGCTGATCCTGTCGCCGGTGGCGGTCTGCGCGGTGATACCAAGGAAGTCGTTATCCACCCCTGCGAGCTTGCCCATTGGCGGGAAGCGGAGGATCATCTTCTCGGGCACCAGCGTGTCGGCGCGGCCGGGCGGTGTGCGCAGTGCAAGGTCCATAAGCCCCCCGCCATTCCAGGCTGCGGCGAGGTACATGTTGTCGATTGAACTGGACACGATATCGCGCTCTGCGCCGTCGGGGATCCGGTGCAGCGCCGCGCGGCGGCGCTCGGCTTCGGCGTAGATCAGAGCGAAAAAGTTCGACTCGGCGTCGAGGGATATCTCTCGGGTATCCTCATGCTCCAAAAGCCATTCGTTGTCGTCGAGGTCGAAGCGCATGACGCCCCGGATCGCCGTCGCCTCGCGGCCCTTGAGCATGTATTCCAGCCGGTGCATCCCGAACTGCGTGGGCCGGGAGGCCCCGCAGGCCCAGACCTCGGGCGCGTCCGCCTCCTGCGCCAGCGCCGCGCGCGGGGCCAGCCCAACCGCCCCCAGCATGGCCAGCGCGCGGCGCCGCCCCGGCCCGGAGGACCGGCTCGTGCCCAGTTTCCTATCGTCCCGCACCGTATCGTGCCTCCATTTGCGTGATCCCGCGACCATCCCACGAATTCCGCCGCGCCGCGTCCATCCCCTGAACAGGGGGGCGGCCCACGGGCCTAGCCAAGCTCTGTGGTTCGGCGGCAACCTGCTGCTGACAGCGGCGACGCTATGGGCAGACCCTGCGCAAGATATCGTATGCCCCGCCGGGCACGCCCCTGTGGTGTTCGAGTCCAGCCCTTTCATCCTTACGGACAGGCCGTATGCAAACACCACTCCGAGCCCGGAGGCGCGGACGCTGCGGCACATTTCGGAGCATGTGCTGACAGAGGCTGGTCAGGAGCGGGTGATACCCTGCCGCCCGCAGTCCGACACCTTGCCTCCCGGCAACGAGTTTGCCCTCGTTGATTTGAGGCAGAATTGGAGGGTGCGGCACGTAGGTTCGTGCACAGGTTGCGATCACCCTCAGCGATAAGGAGCGCAGTTTCTGGACTCGCAGTCGCGGAGGCACAGGACGGCGCGATCGAAGGTCGGCCGAAGTCGGCAAACAGCGCGTCGAACTCGGCGTCGAGGCTCCCCAGCGCATCGTTGACGACCCGACCGATCATGCGAAGCCGGTGACCTGCAGAGATCGGTTTCTCAATATCCACATAGCTGAACCGCGACCCGCTGGCTCGTGCGTCCAGCGCATCATCACCCCCTTCGTGATCCGATACGGGCAATTCATGCTCGAAACTCCCTGTCGAGGCGGATTTCTTCAGCAGCCTTCAGAAACGACGCGCCCGGTGCAAGACCGCATCACCCGCTGCTCACGGGGCCTGTTTCAATCGCACGAGCAAGTTGCGGACGGTCGACACGTGCCACCGTCCACCACGCCGTGTCCGGATGCCGCGTGTGTTGAGTTCATCCGCGAGGGCGCGAAGCGACGTCACGCCCGCCGATCTCAGACTCCCGGTCACCGGCGCCAGCGGGCACTGGCGGCAGCCAAGGCGCGCTGGATCAGGCTGGGCAATCCGAAGGGCGCCGCGGTGCTCAGGCGGGCCGGCGAGAGTGAACTTGCGCTCCGGCAGGCAGTTGCCTCCAACGCGGACGCCTTGGCCCGCGAGATGCAGGCCGGTGGCATCGAGGCCGCAGCATGACCCGCGGCACGCCGGTTCCCGACACCGTGACGCTCCACGTCCCGTTCCGCGTCGTGAAGTGCGGCGGGAGGAAGGAGATGCAGATGCCGGATGGTGCCACCCCGTCGCGCCGGACATCGCCGAGGCGATGCTGGACGGGAAGCAGGGGCCGGAGGTCACGCTATCAAGAGTGCTGGAGCCATTTTCTCGCGAATGGGTAGCGCAACCCGATCATTTCCAACAATCAAGCTAAAGCGGCCGTTGGAGCACGGAGCCGCGAACTGCTGGATCGAGCCCAAACCGGAAGCGTCAAATCCTCGCTGCGCGCGCTCTCAGAGAAATTACTGCTGCCACGCAGCAAGAAATCATCACTACTGCCCGGCGAGATAGCCTGCCGTTAAGGCAAGCCGTGGAAAGGTTTTCACCGACTACGACCGCCTCGTGGACAAAGCCGCGCGATGCACCTGCGGAAACATTTGCTCCGGGGCGGTCGCGGCACCTGCGTTCAGCCGACCAGGCCAAAGTGGCTGGCGCCCTGAACGTGCTTCCCGGCGAGACGCGGGCTCGGGACAGCCATGCAAAACAGCCGGCCGGCGATCCGAGGTTACCGTTCGGGTATCAAACCCTTTGGCGCGAACCTCATGACGACAAGCAGGATCGTTCCCATCATCAGGTAGCGCATATATGCCGCCCCGCCGACAAGGTGCTGCGCCAGGTCGGAGTCTTCGCCCAGTGGCCATGTCACCGTCGCCATGAACCAGTTGCCGAATGGCTCGGCCTGAACCCAGAGGAACCAGATGATGAACCCGCCCAGCACGGCACCCCAGTTGTTCCCTGACCCGCCCAGGATCACCATCACCCACACCAGGAAGGTGAACCGCAGCGGGATATAGCTCGTCGGCGTGAGCTGACCCTCGAGCGTGGTCAGCATCGCGCCCGCGACGCCGCAGGTGAAACACCCCAGCACGAACGTCTGCAGATGACGCGCCTTGACGTTCTTGCCCATGGCGGCGGCGGCGTCGCGGTTGTCGCGGATGGCGCGCATCATTCGTCCCCAGGGAGAGCGCAGTGCGCGTTCGGCGAACCACATGATGATCGCCAGCACGGCGATGAACAGCGCCGCATAGCACAGCTTTACGAAGAGGCTGGCGGCATCGGAGATATCTGCGGCGCCGAAGACATTGGCCAGCCCGATGAACCAGTCTTTCTCGACCAGATCGACCTCGTAGGGGACGGGGCGCGGAATGCCGGTGACGTTCTTCACGCCGCGTGACAGCCATTCCTCGTACTTGATGACGGCGATGATGATCTCGGCAATGCCCAGCGTGGCGATCGCCAGGTAGTCGGCGCGCAGCCCCAGCGCGATGCGCCCGATGAACCAGCCCGCCCCGGCCGCGACCAGACCGCCGATCGGCCAGGCCAGAACCACCGGCAGCCCGGCGCCACCGAGATAGCCGCTCAGGGCGGGGTTGATCGCCTCGATCGCGTCGGTCGCCGGGCGGAAGAAATACCCGATGACGAAATAGCCGGCCACCAGCAGCACCAGCGTCACTGGCAGCCTGAGTGCTGGCGGCACCGCGCGCCGCGCGAAGATGATGGCGGCCACCGTGGCGACAAGACTCAGGAGCGACAGCGCGAGGTCGCCGCCGGCAACGGCCCACGCCTCGGTGACCGGCGGCATGGAGACCAGCACCGCCGTCAACCCGCCCAGCGCCGTGAAGCCCATGACGCCGACATTGAAGAGGCCTGCATAGCCCCACTGCATGTTGACGCCGAGTGCCATCACCGCGGAGATGACGCAAAGATTGAAGATTCCGAAGGCGACGTTCCAGCTCTGATAGAAGCCGACCATGATCAGCACCAGGCCCATGAGGCCGTAAAGGAGTAGAACCCTCTGCGTCATATCACTTTCCCACGGATGATGCCGGTCGGCCGGATCAGCAGGACTGCGACCAGTATGATGAAGGAGACTGCGAACTTGTAATCCGTCGACAAGAGTTGCACGAGCCCATCCGGCGCCCACTCGGCCGGACCGAGATAGCCCAGGAATTTCTTAAAGGCGTAGGTCACCATCACCTCGGAAAAGGCGACGATGAAGGCGCCAAGGATCGCGCCGACCGGCTGACCGATGCCGCCAAGAATGGTCGCGGCGAAGATCGGCAGCAGGATCTGAAGGAAGATGAACGGCTTGTAGGTCTTGTCGAGGCCGTAGAGTGTCCCGGCGATGGCCGCGAGCGAGGCGGCGATGATCCACGCGATCATCACCACGCGCTCGGGATTGATGCCGCACAGCAGCGCCAGATCCTCGTCGTCCGAATAGGCCCGCATCGCCTTGCCCGAGCGCGTCTTCTGCAAGAACCAGAACAGCCAGGTGACGACGACGAGGGCGACGACGACGGTGATCACCTGGGTCTGTTTGATGGCGATGCCCTCGTCGAGGCCGAGCAGGTCACGCGACTCGAAGGCACCGATGATGAAGCGCTGGCCGTCGGCGAAACTCTGGTCGGCCGGCCCGATGATGATGCGGATCAGCCCGGCCAGCACGAACATGACACCGACCGAGACGATGGCGAAGACGATCGGGTTGGAGCGCTGCCGTCGGTAGAAGCGAAACACCATGCGGTCCGTAAGCAGCGCCACGCCAATGGCCGCCAATATGCCGACCGGCAGGGCCAGCAGCGCCGTGGGCAATGGCGCGATGCTCACCCCCATGCCCTGAAGGCCCCATGTCACGAGGATCGTGATCATGGTGCCGAACGACATCAACTCGCCATGCGAGAAGTTGGCGAATTTCAAAATTCCGAAGATGATGGTGACGCCGAGCGCCCCCAATGCAAGCTGCGCGCCATAGGCCGTCGCCGGAACGACCACGAAATTGGCGAACAGTGCAAGTGCGTTAAGGACCTCCATTCATCCCCCCAGAAAGGACCGGCGCACTTCTTCGTTGGCAAGAAGCGCTTCGCCCGTGTCGGTAAATCGGTTGCGGCCCTGAACCATGACGAAGCCGTGATCGGCGATCTCCAGCGCCTGGCGCGCGTTCTGCTCGACCATCAGGATGGCGACGCCGGTCCTGGCGATCTCCAGGATCTTGTCGAACAGCTCATCCATCACGATTGGCGAGACGCCCGCTGTCGGCTCGTCGAGCATCAGAAGGTCCGGGCGTGTCATGAGCGCGCGACCGACGGCCACCTGCTGGCGCTGCCCGCCGGACAACTCGCCCGCCGGCTGGTTGCGTTTCTCGGCCAGGATCGGGAACAGCGCGAAGACCTGCTCCTTCGTCTCTTCGATCTCGGTGTCTTCGCGGATGAAGGCCCCCATTTCGAGATTCTCTTCCACGGTCAGCGAGACGAAGACGTTACGGTTCTGCGGCACGAAGGCCATCCCCTGCGGCACCCGGTCCTGCGGGGCGAGGCCGGTGATGTCCTTGCCGTTCAGCGTGACCGTGCCCTCACGCAGGTCGAGCATGCCGAAGACGGCCTTCATCGCCGTCGACTTGCCGGCGCCGTTCGGGCCGACGACAACGGCGATCTCGCCTTGCTCCACCGTGATGGTGCAATCGTGAATGATGTCGGCACCGCCATATCCGCAGGTCATGCCGGTCGCGCTCAGGAAACTCATGCTGGCGCCTTCCGCTCGTGCTTGCGGCCCGTGCCGAGATAGGCCTCGATGACCTCTTCGTTGTTCTTGACCTCCTCGATCGTGCCTTGGGTGAGGAGCTTGCCATCGGCCATGACGATGACGGGGTCACACAGGCGCGCGATGAAATCCATGTCGTGCTCGATCAGGCAAAAGGTGTAGCCGCGCTCCTCGTTGAGGCGCTGGATCGAGGTTGCGATGGTGTTCAAAAGCGTGCGGTTCACCCCGGCGCCGACCTCGTCGAGAAAGACGATCTTGGCGTCCACCATCATGGTGCGACCCAGCTCCAGCAGCTTCTTCTGGCCGCCCGAGAGATTGCCGGCGAGCTCGTCCTTCAGGTGGTCGATCTCGAGGAATTCGATCACGTCCAGCGCCCGCTCGCGATTCTGCGCCTCGACTTCCCTGACGCGGGCGAAATTGAACCAGCTCTGGCGCAGTTGCTCGCCCGGCTGATCGCCGGGGACGACCAACAGGTTCTCCAGCACGGTCAACGTCGAGAATTCATGCGCGATCTGGAAGGTGCGCAACAGGCCCTTGTGGAAAAGCTCGTGCGGCTCGAGTCCGGTCACGTCCTCGCCATCCAGATAGATCGTGCCTGAAGACGGCGGGAAGACGCCCGCGACGATGTTGAACAGCGTCGTCTTGCCGGCCCCGTTGGGGCCGATCAGTCCCGTGACCGAGCCTTTCTCGATCGACAGCGACACGCCATCGACCGCGCGGATGCCGCCGAAATTCTTGGCGACGTTTTCGACCGTTATCATTCAATCGTTCCCGGTTGCCGATAAGGAAGGAACGGCTGGGGGTCGGACTCCCCAACCGTTCCCGTGAGGCCGGTCTTTCGCCCGGCGATGCCTCAGTGGTACATCACCGTTTCGAACGTGCCGCCCTTGACCTCCGTCTCGCGGAAGCTGCCGGCGGATTCGCCCGGCTCGATCAACTCCAGCGCGGTGCCGCCGACATAATCGATCTCTCCGCCGTCGGCGAGGATCTTCAAGCCCTTGGCAAGCTCACCCGGGAAGATCTTCTCGCCCGGGGCGTTGGCGACGTCGAACACCTTGTCCTTGTAGACGGCGCTGTCGGTCGAATCGGCGGCCTGCATGGCGAGCAGCATAATCGCCGAGGCGTCGTAGGCCTCCGGCACATAGGGGTCGTCGCCCTTGAAGTCCTTGCCCTCGGCCAACTCGGCCAACATCGAGGCGCCCGGACTGTCGGTGCCCGGATTGGTGCCGATGGAACCGTCCAGCGCCTCGCCGAAGTGATCGGTCAGCGCCTCGCCGACCATGCCGTCCGGCAGCACGAACTTGCTGAAGGCGCCGGTATCGAGGGCCGCCTGGATCATGCCCTTGCCGCCCTGGTCGAGGTAGCCGGCCACGATCAGCACTTCGCCGCCGGCCGACGCCAGCGTGCCGATCTCGGCCGAGTAGTCGGCCTTGCCGTCCTCGTGCGCCGCGACGGCGGTGATTTCACCGCCCGTGGCTTCATAGGCCGCCTGGATCGCATCGGCGAGACCCTTGCCGTAGTCGTTGTTTGTGTAGGTCAGCGCGGCGGAACCGATTCCGCGACGCTCCAGTATGTCGGCGATGATCTGGCCCTGACGCGCGTCCGACGGGGCCGTGCGGAAGAAATAGCCGCCGTCTTCGATCGTCGACAGCGCCGGCGAAGTTGCCGACGGCGAGATCATGACGATGCCATTCGCGCGCACGACGTTATTGAGCACTGCCGTGGTAGCACCCGAGCAGGTCGCCCCGTTGATGCCGTGGACGCCCTCGGACGACACCAGCCGCTCGGCCGCGGCCGTGGCGGCGGCGGCGTCGATGCAGGTGCTGTCGCCTCGGACTGTGACGACCTCGCGGCCACCGAGGAAGATGCCACTGTCCGACACCTCCTTGATTGCCATTTCGCCGCCCAGCGCCATCGGCTTCACCAGCGATTCGGTCGGGCCGGTGAAGCCCTGCATCATGCCGATCTTGACCTGGTCCTGCGCCGAGGCGCCCGTCGCGAGCGCCGCCGATACCGCGACCGACATAAGTGTGGCAGACAATTTTCTCATTTCTAGACCTCCCCTTTGGTTAAACGTCTGTTGGTCGTTGAATAGACTATACATATCAAAACTGATGTTTCCACCCATCGTTATGTCAGGGGCTACACGTGGATCGTCGTCATGTATAAGCTCTGCGACCGGTGGGGGCGGGCCAGTTCATTGACGGCTCGTCGAATGGCCGGATCAAATTCAGGGGTCAGGTGGGCGCTTGAACGACCGGTTCGGCGAAGTTTGCCGCAATGCCGCAATCGCCATGCTGCAAGTGCAAGGGGCGGGTGGGACAAAGGGCCAAAAGAGTTGCTGCGCCAGCATCAGAGCGGTTTGTCCGCAACCCGGTCGTTTGTGCGGGCCGCGGCGAACGGCTGGTATCGCGACACGGGGCGATTCTGCGTGGGGAGACTGACCTGCAGCAGTAAGCGCACGAGAAATGGCGAACGTTCGATTTACGTTCCATCTCTGCGAGAGCCACTGGCATCAAAGTGTTCAGGTTTCCGGATTGAAAAGAATAATAATTTCAGCAAGCTACAAGCTCTTCACCAAATCAGTGCAGTCATCAGGTCCGGAGAAAACTGGCCCGGAGAGACCCTTTCCGGGCCTTTTGGCGCAGGGGCTAGTGCCCAGCCCCTCCCGCACAACCCCCGACAACAACGGAACAATCCGGTCGCAGCCAGATCGGGAGAACATTTTCGCAAGGGCAAGTGGCGGAGGGGATGGGCCTGAAACCCAACCTTCTCTGGCGTCTAGGTTATTGATTTTATGTGCGTCACATTGCCGGTTCGAATGTCTGAGCTACTCCCCGTCTCTTGGACAGGATCTGGCGTAAATCAAGCTACTCTTTGCACCTGCTGATCG
>NZ_JBHMEC010000027.1:0-54289 GCF_042430665.1 Roseovarius ramblicola
CGGGACCGGCGGCAGCATCGACATCGCGCTCGACGCCGACGTGACCGGCCAGGGCGGCCACGGGGTCCGGGCCACCGCGGACGCGGCGAACATCACGGTCGGTGTCGGCGCCAGCACGACGGTGGAGGGCCAGAATTTCGACGGGATCGACATCGACCTGGCGAACGGCGCCGGGCATGCCGTGACGATCCAGGGCGCCCCGGGCGGTGCGGTCGTCGGCAACGCGGCGGGCATCGACATCGACTCGAACGGCGCGGCGATCACCGTGGCCGATCTCGACCGGGTCGAGGGCGACGACGAGGGCGGTCTGGCGCTCTCCTCCTCGGGCGGGGCCATCGAGGTGAGCGCCGTGGACGAGGTGACGACCACGAACAGCACCGCGATCCTGGTCTCTTCGGGCAGCGGCACCGTCGCGATCGACGGCACCGGCACCGTCGGCGGCATCACCGGCAGCGGCGCCGCCAGCGACGGCATCAACGCCACCTCCTCGGGTGGCGCGATCGATATCGGCACCACCACGGCCAACGGCGATATCGAGGGCGGCGAAGACGGGATCGGGGCCACCAGCAACGGTGGGACCATCGACATCGCGAGCAATGGCGCGATCACCGGCAATAGCGGCGACGGCGTCGAGGCCGAGAGCGGGGGCGGCACCCTGACGGTGCGCGGCAACGGCGTGATCACCGGCAACGGGGGCGCCAGCGACGGGATCGACGCCGACAGTAACGGCGGCGCGATAACCCTCCGCGACAACGCTGCGATCACCGGTGACGTATTCGGGATCGAGGCCGACAGCACCGGCGGTGCCGGTGCGATCCTGATCCGCGACAACGCCGCGATCACCGGCCAGGGCGGCGACGGCGTCAATGCCGAGAGTGACAGCGGTGCCATCACCCTCCGCGGCAATGCCGGCATCACCGGCGACAGCGACGGCGTGGATGCCAACACCGATGGCGGCGATATCCTCGTCTTCGACAACGGCGACATCACCGGCACGAACGCGGTCGGGCTGCGGGCCCGGGGCGATGGCGGCGACGTCGTGATCGGCCGCGAGACGGCGGGCGGCACCGCCGCGGTCAACGGCACCATCTCCGGCAATTTCCGCGGGATCGACGTGCAGACCTCGGGGACGGGCGTCATCGACATCCTGACCGGCGCGCTGGTCGAGGGGGTCACCAACGAGGGCATCGAGGCCGACAGCGTCGACGGCGACATCACCGTCACCCTCGGCGGCAATGTCACCGGTGCCACGGACGGCATCGCCGCCGAGGCCACCGGCGCGGGCAATGTCACCATCACCGGGGCGGGCGACGTCACCGGCGATTCCGACGGCAGCGGCACCGCGACCGACGACGGCATCAATGCCGCCACGGCCTCGGGCAACGTGGTCGTCGATGTGGATGGCACCATCACCGGCGCGCCGGGGATCGTGGCCACCTCCTCGGGCGGCGGCGATGTCAGCGTCACCGGCACCGGCGATGTGAGCGACAGCCTCGGCACCGCGATCCTCGCCGCGTCGAGCGGTGGCGACGGCAACGTGACCGTCAACCGCGACGGCAATGTCGACGGCCAGGACATCGGCATCGACGCCTCGACCACCGGCGACGGCGCCGCCGGCGGTACCGGCAGCGGCACGCTGGACGTGGACGTCACGGGCACCAACAAGGTCGATGGCGGCACCACCGGCATCATGGCCGGGGTGGAGGAGGGCACCGGCACGGTGGACATCGCGTCCGGCGCCACGGTGCGCTCGGGCGTGAACACGCCGGGCGACGGCAACACCGGCGCGGCCAGCACCGGCATCGCCACCGCAGGCGGCGGCGTCCCCGGCGGCCAGATCACGGTGACCAACGCGGGCACGATCGACTCCGACAACCACACCGATTCCGAGGTGCTGGCGGCCGGGGCCTTTGTCGATACGGTGTTCGACAACCTCGCGGGCGGCGAGATCTTCGGCAACGCGTCGAGCGACGCGGATGCCGGGGCGGTGACGGTCAGCAATGCCGGGGAGTGGACGCTGAACACGAGCGGCACCTCGACCTTTGCCGGCGGCAACGACACGATCACCAACACCGGGATGCTGTCCTTCGACAGCTCGACGGTGGCGGGCGTCGAGAGCTTCACCAACAGCGGCATGATGGTGTCGGACGGCTCCAGCACGGTGGACGGCCCGCTCACGCAGACCGCCACCGGCATGCTCGACCAGCAGGACGGGGCCACCGACGACAGCTTCACCATCACCGGCGACGCCCAGTTCGGCGGCACCCTGGCCTATGATGTCGACCTCTCGGGCGCGACGGACATGGGCGACGTGGTCAATGTCGGCGGCGCGGTGAGCGGCGACGTCGAACTGGCCTTCGCCAATACCGGTGCCAGCAGCGGCAGCCTCGGCATGCCGATCCCGCTGATCAACTACGGCACCGGCAACACGCTCAGCACCACCCAGAGCGGGCTGCCCAATTCGGGGGCGATCGTCTACAGCATCGTCGACGACACCGGCAGCGACACCATCCAGCTCGAAAGCGGGCTGAACCCCGGGATCAACGTGGCGGCCAACATCGCCCTGACGCAGTCGATCATCGGATCGGTGATCAACCGCCCGACGAGCCCGTTCGTCTCGGGGCTGGCGCTGCCCGGGGACAACCCCTGCGGCGAGGGCGCATGGGTGCGCGGCACCGGCGGGCGTGCCGATGCATCGACCGATGTCACCAACGCGCTCGGCCAGTTCCACAGCGAGATCGAAGCCAGTTTCGGCGGCCTCCAGATCGGCGGCGACTTCTCCTGCTTCGACGGCCATTTCGGTGGCTGGGACATGAGCTTTGGCGGGTTTGCCGGGATCAACAGCGGCAGCACCGATCAGCCGGTCTTCGCCTTCGACTCGGCGACCGGCGGTCTGGACCGCAGCAACGTGACCAGCGTCACCAGCAGCGATTTCGACCAGTACTATGGCGGTCTCTACGTGGTGGCGGCGCGCGGCGGCTTTGTCGCCGACCTGCAGGTCCGGCGCGAGAAGACCGAGTACGACATGCGCAACCGGGCGGCCGGAGCGACCATGCCGCCGGTGAATTTCGACTCGCCCATCGGCCTGACCGACCAGAGTATCGACACCGACGCCTACACCGTCAGCGGCTCGCTCAGCTATTCGTTCGCGATCGACGAGAAGAACGGCCTCGATTTCGTGCCGACGGCGGGCTTTGCCCTGACCGAGGCCGAGACCGACACGATCGCCTTCGAGAACGATACCACGGACCCCACGGACGACTCGCGGCTGCGCATCGAGGATTCCGAGGTGCAGATCGGCTTCATCGGGGCGACGCTGGCCAAGACCACGGTGCGGCCGGAGGCGGCGAGCGCGATCAACTACTTCGCCACCGGCACCGTCTATCACGATTTCGCCTCCGACACGGTCTCGGTGTTCGAGACGCCCGACGGGAAGACAACAAAGTCGAGCTCGGAGCCGCTGGGAACCTATGGCGAGCTGAGCCTCGGCCTGAACTACGTCAAGGTCCTGCAGGGCGGCGGTGCCGGTGTCGCGCGCCAGTTCAACACCTCGGTCAGGCTCGACCTGCGCCATGGCGAGGATGTGGACAGCGCGGCGCTGACCGCGCAGGCGCGGCTGCAGTTCTGATAGCCCGGGGGCGGCCGCCGGCCGCCCCCTTCCGTCCGCGGCGGGCGGATCGGACGTCCCGAGCGGGCGATACGGATACCTGCGTGCCGCGTATGCGCCCGGCGATGTTTTTCTGTCTCCCCCCGCAGCGTTTGCCAAACGCGCGTTCCATGGTAGCAATCCATCATTGACGTGCGGATTACCACGGAGGCCCCGGATGACCCCTTTCGCCACCAGACCCCTGTTGATGGCCGGGGCGCTTGCCCTGTCGCTGATCGTGCCCGCGCCGCTGGCGGCGCAGGAGGCCGGGGAATTCACGCTCGAGCTCAACAATACCGAGGCGGTGGAGGGCGGCTGCCGGCTGACCTTCGTGGCGCAGAACGGTACCGGCACGGCGCTCGATCAGACCTCCTATGACGTGGCGGTGTTCGACGAGACCGGCACGGTCTCGGACCGGCTGATCCTCGAATTCGGCCGTCTCGCACCCGACAAGACGCGGGTGGTGCAGTTCCTGCTGGGGCGCGGCTGCGGGCAGGTCTCGCGGCTGCTGCTCAACGACGCCGAGGATTGCGTCACCAGCGCCGGGGAGGACTCGCGCATCTGCATGGACGCGCTGTCGGCCTCGTCGCGCACCGATATCCTGTTCGGCGGCTGATCCATGCCCGGAGTGCCGATCGGGGAGATCAGCCCGCTGGGCTGGGTGGTGCTCGGCGCGCTGGCGGCGCTGTCGGTGTTTGCCGCGACGCTGGTGCTGGTCAAGCTGGTGCAGTTCCGCCGCGCGCGGCTCGGGGACACGCGCCCCGCCGAGCAGGCGATGCAATTGTGGCGCGCGGGCGAGCGTGGTGCCGCGCTGACCACGGTGGCGGCGGCGGCGGGGCCGCGCGCGGCGCTCCTGCGCGAGCTGTTCACCGCGCTCACCGCCCACCCCGGCGACACCGCGGCCGCGCAGGCGCGCGGGGCGCAGCGCGCAATCGACGATCTCGCCGTGCTCGAGCGCAACATGCGCGGCATCGAGGCGGTGGTGCAGGCCGCCCCGATGCTGGGCCTTCTGGGCACGGTGATCGGCATGATCGAGGCCTTCGGGCGGCTGGCGCAGAGCACCGGCGCCGCCGATCCCGCCGAGCTGGCGGGCGGCATCTGGACGGCGCTCATCACCACCGCGCTGGGGCTGGCCATCGCCATCGTGTTCTACTTTCTGTCGCTGTGGCTCGAGGCGCGCGTCGCCCGCGAGCGCGCGGCGCTGGAAAGCCTGCTTGCCGCCGTGCCCGGCGCGCTGGCGGTGCCCGCCCCGGCGGCGGGCCGCGGCTGAGATGGCCGCGCCTGCCCCGCTCGGTGCCGCCGGGGGCGGGGCGCTGGCGGGCCGGCTGGCCGGGCCCGCGCGCGGGCGGCGCGGCTTCTCGCTGACGCCGCTGGCGGACATCATGTTTCAGTTGCTCATCTTCTTCATGCTGTCGAGCAGCCTTGCGCCCTATGCGCTCTTGCCCATGAGCCCGCCCGCCAGCGCCACGGCCACCGCGCCCGAGGCCCCCGACCGCCCCGCGCCGCAGGCCGCGCCCGCCGCGCCCGCGCAGGTCATCTGGCATCTCGAACATGGCGCGCTGCGCGCGGGCACCGAGCGCATCCCGCTGGCGGCGCTGCCCGGCGCGCTCGATGCGCTGCGCGCGGAGGGCATCGACGATATCGTGGTCTTCGTCTCGCAGGCCGCGCGCGCGCAGGATATCGCCGACCTGCTGGAGCCGGTGCGCCGCGCGGGCTTTGCCCGGCTGCAACTGATCGGGGGCTGAGCGATGACACCGCTGCTGCCCCGCCCTGCCCCGCGCTTTCGCCCGGATTTCTCGCTGGCGACGGTGAATATCGTGCTGCTGCTGCTGCTCTATTTCCTGGTGGCAGGCGATCCGGCGGCCGAGACCGAGCGCGCCATCGTGCCGCCCTCGACGCGGGACCTGCCGCTCGAGGGGCTGCCGCGCCCGCTGCTGGTGGCGCAGCCGGGCGGCGCGCTCGCGCTCGACGGGGTGGCCGTCACCCTGCCCGCGGTCATGGACCGGATCGCCTCGGGGACGCTGCCGCGGGTGCACCTGCTGGTGTCGCGCGACCACCCGGCGCGCGCGCTGCTCGATCTCGCGGCGCGTCTCGCCGGGGCGGGGGCCGAGCTGCGGCTGGTCACCCTGCGCCCGTCGCGCCCGGACGGGGACGGGCAATGAGCGCCGCGGCCCCCCCGGTGCCGGTCCCCGGCGCGGCGGGCTGGATCCTCGCCGCCGGGGCGGCGCTGTCGCTGCATGTGGCGGCGGGGGCGGCGCTGGTGCTGGCGCTCGCTGCGCCGCCGCAGGCCCCCGCCGCGGCGCATGGCGGTGTCGTCATCCGCAACATCACCGCGGTCACCGCCACCGCGCCGCGCGCCGGTCGGGCGCGCGCCGCGCCGGTCGAGGCCCGCCGTGCCGACACCGCGCCCGGGGACCGGCTGGCGGCGCTGGACGAGGCCGTGCCGCGCCGCGCCGCCGAGGCCCCGGCCCGAACCGCCGCCCTCGCGCCGGGGCGGACCGCCGGGGCGCAGGACACCCCCCGTCGCCTCGCCCCTGCCGCCGCGGCCCCGCGTGCCACCGGCGAGCCCGCGCCGCGCCGCGTCGCCCCCGGCGCACAGGACCGGCAGGAGGCCGCGCAGGCCGCCCCCCGCCGCGTCGCCCCCGGCGCACGGGACCGGCAGGAGGCCACGCAGGCCGCCCCCCGCCGCGTCGCCCCGGCCACGCAGGACCGGCAGGAGGCCGCGCAGGAGATCGCCCCCCGCCGCGTCGCGCAGGAGACCCCGGAGGATGCGGGCGCGGCGGCGGCGGTGCGGCGGCTGAGTGCGGGTGGCGCGCGCCGCGCCGCCACGGACGCCGCGCGGCCCGCCCCCCCGGGCGACACCGTGCGGCCGCAGGCCGCGCCCCAACGTACGCCCCAACGCGCCCTCCAGCGTGCGCCCCAACACGCGCCCGAGACGCGCGCCGGGCGCACCCCCGAGCGCAGCCGCAGTGCCATTGCGCCGCCGCCCGAGCCCGCGCCGCGCCGCAGCCGCGCGCGCCGGGCCGGGCCGGACCGGCGGCTCTCGGACCGGCAGGCCGCCCCGGCGCGGGACGCGGGCGCGGTGGCGCTGGAACAGATCCGCACGGTGCTGGCCGATCTGCACGGCGCGCCCTGTCACCTGGTGCTGCCGCTGCCCGAGGGGATGCCGGGCTTTGCCGCCATCGGTGCCGATCCGGCGCGGCTCGCCGCCGCGGCGGCGCGGCTCGACCGTGCCTTCGGGCGCGAGACACGCCCGGTGCTCGCCACCCACGCGGTGGCCGGGGGGCAATGCGCGGCGGTGGATTTCGTGCGCGCCAGCCGGGACGATCCGCGCCGCGGCCTCGGGCTCGACCTGTGGCGGCCCGCCGCCGGCGAGGGCCGGCCGCTCACCGGCACGCTGCTGCACGGGGCCGCCGGCGCGTTGAGCCTGCTGCTGATCGACAGCGCCGGGCGGGTCCACGACCTGGGCGGCTTCCTGCGCCCGGTGCCCGATGGCAGCCATTTCTCGATCCCGATGAGCGGCGCGGGGGCCGCGGGCGAGGCGCGTCAACTGCTTCTGGCGATTGCCACGCCGGTGCCGCTGCAGACCCTGCCGCCCGCCGCGTCGCCGACCGCGGCCGCGCCGCTCTTTGCCGATCTCGCACAGGAACTGGAGCGCCTCGGGCTGGTGGCGGACCTGGCGCTGGCGGCCTTCGTCCTCGAATGAGGTGCCCGGGCCGGGCCTGGCGGTGGTACCGCGCGGCCCGCGTGACGGGCACGGACACGCCGCGGACGGTCGGCACGAGGCCGCGCGCCCGGCGCAAAATTCCCTCGCGGCCCCGGATCCGACGGACATAATCTTTGACAAGACAGGGCACATCGGGGTTCAATAATACCGGATATTTGCAGGGGGAACGATTATGTCCGACTCGGGTCAGAAAGCCATCAAGCGCAACCGCCCACCCCGTGTGCACATTGCCTACCAGGATCCGTATGACGAGACGGCGCAGGTCGAGCTGCCCTTCGTGGCGGGGGTGATGGCCGATCTGTCGGGCAACGCCTCGGCCAAGGACAAGCCCAAGGTCGCCGAGCGGCCCTTCTCGGACGTGGACCCGCAGAACTTCAACAAGTACATGTCCAGCGTGGAGCCGGCGCTGAGCTTCCGGGTCGACAACAAGCTCGGCGGCGAGGAGGGCGAGAAGCTCGGCATCAACCTGACCTTCCGGAACATGGAGGATTTCGACCCCGGACACATCGCGCGCCAGGTGCCCGCGCTCAAGACCCTGCTCGAGGCGCGCGAACAGCTTGCCAACCTGCAGCGCTACATGAACGGCAAGTCCGGCGCGCAGGATCTGCTGCGCAAGCTCTTGTCCGACCCCGAATTGATGAAGATGCTCGAGAGCAAGACCGCAGAGACCGCCGAATCGGGCGCGTCCGCCGATGACGACAAGGACGACAGCGCCGGCTGAACCCCGCGGGTGCGCCGTCCCGGACCACCCCATGCCGCCGCATTCCCGGCGCGAGCGAGAGAGTGAAGGACAGGATGGAAAAGACGAGTCAACAGCAAGACGCCGCGGTCGAGACCACGGAGGCGGAGGATTTCTCGCAGCTCCTCAAGGAGAGCTTCCGGCCGCGCACCCCCGATGCCGAGGCGGAAGTCGAGAACGCCGTCTCGACCCTCGTGAAGCAGGCGCTCCAGGATCAGTCGGTGGTCAGGGAGGACATCCTCGACACCGTCGACGAGATGATCGCGCAGCTCGATGCCAAGCTCACCGAGCAGACCAACGAGATCCTGCACGATCCCGAGTTCCAGAAACTCGAGAGCGCCTGGCGCGGGCTGGAATACTACGTCAACAATTCCGAGCCCGACGCCACGATGAAGATCAAGGTGATGAACATCTCCAAGGCCGAGCTGGAGCGCGAATTGCGCAGCTACCCGGGGGCCAAGTGGGACCAGAGCCCGTTCTTCAAGAAGATCTACGAGACCGGCCTCGGCAATCTCGGCGGCGAGCCCTTCGGCTGCCTGATCGGCGATTACCAGTTCGACCATTCGCCCTCGGATGTGCGGGTGCTGCGCGACATGGGCAAGATCGCCGCTGCCGCCCATGCGCCGTTCTTCGCCGCCGCCGCGCCGACGCTGCTGGGCATGGATAGCTGGAACGAGATTTCCAACCCGCACGACCTCGGCACCATCTTCGAGACCCCCGAATATGCCGGCTGGCGCGGCCTGCGCGAGAGTGAGAACGCGCGCTACCTGGCGCTGTGCATGCCGCGGGTGCTGTCGCGCGAGCCCTACGGCCCCGAAAGCCTGCCGGTCGAGGCGTTCAATTTCGAGGAGGAGACCGACGGCCATACCGGCGAGAAATACGCCTGGATGAACGCGGCCTATGCCATGGGGGCCAACATTTCGCGCGCCCACAAGGAATACGGCTGGACGGTGCAGATCCGCGGCGTGCAGTCGGGCGGCGAGGTGATCAACCTGCCCACCCATACCTTCCAGACCGAGGAAGGCGGCCTGGACCTCAAGTGCCCCACCGAGACGGCGATCAGCGACCGCCGCGAGGCGGAGCTGTCCAAGGCCGGGCTGATCGGCCTGATCCACCGCTCCAACAGCGACAAGGCCGCCTTCATCGGCGCGCAGTCGCTGTTCAAGCCGCGCAAGTTTCCGTCTGCCGAGGCGACCGCGGCCGACAACCTCTCGTCGCGCATCCCCTACATGTTCGCGGTGTCGCGCTTTGCCCATTACCTCAAGCACATGGTGCGCGACCAGATCGGCTCGACCCGCGAGAAGGACCAGCTCGAGCGCGAATTGCAGGACTGGATCTCGCAATATGTCCATGCCTCGCCCGCCAATGCCACCGAGGCCGAGAAGGCGCGCCGGCCGCTCGCGGGGGCCAAGGTCGAGGTGGTCGAGGACCCGGAGAACCCCGGATATTACAACGGCCGGTTCCTGCTGCGCCCGCATTTCCAGCTCGAGGGCATGGATATCGGCATGAGCCTCGTGTCGCGGCTGCCGTCGAACTGACACGGGATCATGACATCATCCACCCAAAATATCATCTCAATAAGGAGTACTCCAAATGGCTGTTGACATCATCCTCGTCATCGACGGGATCAAGGGCGAGACCCAGATCAGGGAATTCAAGGACCAGGGCGGCATCGACGTGCTGTCCTGGAACTGGGGCATGACCCAGTCGGGCACCACCCACCAGGGCCCCGGTGCCGGCTCGGGCAAGGTCAACGTCTCGGACGTGACCTTCACCAAGTATCTCGACCTCTCGACCCCGGACCTGCTCAAGGCCTGTACCTCGGGCCGTCACATCCCGCGTGCCGAGCTGATCGTGCGCAAGGCCGGCGGCGACAGCCCGGTGGACTATCTCAAGATCGAGATGAACACGATCCTGGTGTCGTCCTACAACACCGGCGGCTCCACCGACGGGCTCGACCGGGTGCAGGAAACCCTGACCTTCAACTTCAAGTCGTTCAAGGTCTCCTACACCCAGCAGGACGAGCGGGGCGGCAAGCTCGGCACGAGCGATATCGGCTGGGACATCGCGGAGAACACGCCGGTCTGATCCGCCACGCGGCCCCGCGCCGGGCTATGCCCGGCGCGGGGGTCTCACGCCGGGCCCCGCTCCGGCCGCCATCCGGCCCCGTGGTCCCGGTTCCGGCAGCCATGCCCGGCCCCGCCCACGGAGGACCACCATGCGCAGACAGGGACAGAAAGCCCGCGGCGCCACGCCGCCACAGGCCCAGAGGCTGCAGGTGCCGTTGCTCTACGCCTTCCGCGAGGCCGCGGCGGCGCGGGATTCGCGCAAGCCCGACATCCGCTACGAAGAGGACGGCGCGCGGGTGGTGTCGCAGCGCGCCTCCATCCGCCAGCGCGGCACCAACGAATCGCTGCTCAAGCGCAACCTCAACATCGACCTCGAGCATCTTGCCAACACCATCAACCTCGGCTCGGTGATCGACCTCGGCGAGTACCCGGCGATCCGCCGCTCGGTGCTGAATTTCGGCATCGACGACCTCACCCACCTGACCACCGATTCCAGCGACCTGCTGTCGCTCGGCGAGGCGCTGCGCACGGCGCTCATCGCCCACGAGCCCCGGCTCGTGGCGGAAACGCTCAGCGTCGAGCAGCATAGCGGCGACATGGAGAACGAGCAGCGCATCAGCTTCTTCGCCCATGCCGAGATGAAGTGCCGCCCGGTGGACATCCCGCTCGAATTCGTCGCCGAAATCGACGTCGGGTCGGGCAAGGTGGAGCTGCACGGGGTCTCGGGCCCGGGCGGGCGGCGCGCGCGGACCGCCCCCGGATAGATCGCCGATGCAGCAGGAATTCCTCGATCTCTACGAACGCGAACTCAACGCCCTCTACGAGCGGGCGGCCGATTTCGCCGCCGAGTTTCCCGGCCTCGCCGACCGGCTCGGCGGGCTGACGCGCGACCGGCTCGACCCCGGGCTCGCCGGGCTGCTGGAGGGCGCAGCGTTCCTCGCCGCGCGCGTGCGGATGAAGGTCGAGGCGGAATTTCCGGTCTTCACCACCGCGCTGCTTGAACAGCTCCTGCCGGGATACCTGGCGCCGGTGCCGGCGACGGCGCTGCTGCAGGCGCAGCCGGATTTCACCGCGACCGATCTCGCCGAGGGGCGGCGCTTTGCGGCCGGATCCTATCTCGACGCCACCTACCGCGAACGCGAACAGCGCGTCTCGTGCCGGTTCCGGCTCGCCGCGCCGCTGGAACTGTGGCCGCTCGAGATCGACATGGCGAGCTATTTCGCCGCGCCGGCGCCGTTGCAGGCGCTGGGGCTCGAGGTCGCCCCCACCACCACCGCGGGGCTGCGGATGCGGGTGGTGCGCCGCACCGGCCCCGGCACGCCCGACGCGGATGGTGATCTGCCCACCGGCAAGGACGCGCCGCCGCAGGTGGCGGCGCTGGCGGCGGCCGGGCTGGACCGGCTGCCGGTGCATCTGCACGGGCCGATGGCGGAGATGAACGACCTCTACGAGCAGATCTTCAGCCGCTGCACCCGGATCACGCTGCGCTGGCTCGACGCGCAGGGCGACCCGTGTTTCGCGCCGACGCCGCCGGACATGCTGGGCCAGATCGGCTTTGACCCCGAGGAGCGGCTGTTCCCCGAGGAGGACCGGCTGTTCGCCGGGTTCGCGCTGCTGCGCGAGCATTACATCCTGCCGCAGAAATTCCTCGGCTTCCGGCTGTCGGATCTCGGCGCCGTGCTGCGGCGGGTCGAGGCGCCGGCCTTCGATCTGCTGTTCGAGTTCGACGAGGCAAACCCGGCGCTCGTGCCGGTGGTCACCGCCCGCACCCTGCGGCTGCACGCGGTGCCGGCGATCAACCTCTTCTCCGAGCGCTCGGCGCGTATCCGCGTGGGCGAGACGCGGCGCGAGCATCTCGTCACCCCGCTGGCCAGCCCGCACGAGAATTACGAGATCCATTCCGTGCAGGCGGTGCGCGCGCTCTATGGCGGCAAGCGCAAGCCCGAGCCGGTCTGGCCGCTCTACGGCCAGCCCGCCGATGCCTCGCGCCCCACCGAGGCGCTGCATTACAGCATCATCCGCCGCCCCCGGCGACTCAACACCGCCGAGCTGCGGCGCGGCGTGCAGGGCGACTATATCGGCACCGAGACCCTTATCAGCCTGCACGAGCCCGCCGCCATCGACGATCCCGAGCGCGTGCAGGGGCTGCAGGCCGACCTGCTGTGCACCAACCGCCACCTGCCCGCGCTGCTGCCCATCGGCGAGACCACGGCGGATTTCCGGCTGGTCGAGGACACCTCGGTGGGCTTTGTCTGCATCGCCGGGCCGACCCCCCCGCGCGAGGCGCTCACCGACCAGGACCGGCACTCGGCGCGCGGGGCCACGCGCGGCGCGCGGCTGTGGCAGCTCATCAACTGCCTGAGCTTCAACCTGATGGGGCTGCGCGACCGCCACCCCGACGACCCGGCGGCGGGGCTGCGCGACGTGCTGTCGCTGTTTGCCGACATCTCCGACAGCATCACCGAGCGGCAGGTGCAGGGGCTGGTGGGCGCGCGGACCCGGCCGATGGTGCGCTCGGTGCGCGGCCCCGACGGATTCTCGCCCGCGCGCGGCATCGAGGTCACGCTCACCTTCGACGAGCGCGCCTACGAGGGCACCGGCTTTGCCCTGCTGGGCGCGGTGCTCGACCGGTTCCTGGCCGATTACGTGCAGATCAACAGCTTTACCGAGACGGTGATCGCGGGGCGCAAGCGCGGTCCGATGATGCGCTGGCCGCCGCGCTCGGGCACGGGGCCGATGCTATGAGCGGGGTGTCGCGCCTCGACCGGCTGCACGACGCGCCGTGGCGCTGGGACGTGCTCGAACTGTTGCGCGAGCTGGAGCGCAGCCACCCCGACAAGCCGCGCATCGGCGCGGCGGCGCGGCGCGGCGAGGACATCGTCGAGATCCGCCAGGACCCGTTCCTCGCCTTTCCGAGCTGCAATGTCGTGCGCGCCGAACGCCCCGCCAAATCCGGCGACCCGATGCAGGTCTTCGTGCAGTTCATGGGGTTTTTCGGGCCGCAGGGGCCGCTGCCGCTGTCGACCACGCTCGAGGCGCATCACTGGATCACGCGGCGCGACGATCCCGCCTTCGCGCGCTTTGCCGACATGTTCTCGACCCGCTTCGTGCAGCTTTTCTACCGCGCCTGGGCGGATGCGCGGCCGGTCGTGCAGATGGGCCGCCCCGCCGAGGACCGGTTCCGCGCCTGGACCGGCGCGCTCATCGGTTACGGCACGCCGGGGCTTGCCGGGCGCGACACGCTGCCCGACGACGCGCGGCGGCAGGTGCTGGGGCTGTGGGGCGCGCGGGTGCGCAGCGCCACGCGGCTGTTGCAGATCCTGCGCCAGGTCATGACGATGGCGGTCGATCTCGACGAGCGCGTGGGAAGCTGGCTGGAGTTCAGCCCCGACGACCATTCGCGCCTCGGCGGATCGCGCGCCGCGATCGGGCGCAACTGCTGCCTCGGTGCGCGCGCCTGGAGCGTCAGCCACAAGATCCGCGTCACCCTGCATTGCCGCGATCTGGAGGAATACGAGCGCTGCCTGCCCGGGCGGGCGGACTGCACGCGGCTGGGCGACGTGCTGCGCAGCTATCTCGGCCCCACCATCGAATCAGAGATCGCCCTCACCCTGCCCGCCGACCGGCTGCCGCCCACGCGGCTGGGACAGGCCGGGCAACTGGGCTGGACCACCTTCAGCCTGCCGCCGCCCGCAACCGGCACGCAGGACACGACCGACGCCGCCCGCCGGCTCTGCGCGGTGTTCCCGGTGTCCCCCGATTCCCCCGCCAATTCCGACAGAAAGCCACAGACATGACCGAAATCAGCCTCGAAACCGTCGCCGGAAAGCTCAACCGGCTGGGATATGACGCCTTCATGCAGGCGCTGCGCCACGCACGGGGCGAGGGCAACCGCAATGTCGAGCTGGCGCACTGGCTGCATCACCTGCTGGCCAACGAGCGCAGCGACGTGGTCGTGACCCTGCGCCATTTCGGCATCGACCCGGGCCGCGTGCAGGCCGATATCGACAAGACCATATCGGGCTTCCGCAGGAACGTGACCGAGATGCCGGGCATCTCCTCGCAGCTCACCGATGCGCTCGACCGCGGCTGGCACTACGCCACGCTGCTCTTCGGCGAGGCGCAGATCCGCTCGGGCCACGTGCTGGTGGCGATCCTGCGCACCCGCGATCTGATGCGCGCGCTGCGCGATGTCAGCCCGCTGATGGCGACGCTCGACGCCGACCAGATCGTGACCGACGCGCGCACCGTCTGGGCGGATTCGGACGAGGAGGACATGCGCCCGATGGATGGCAGCGGGCTCGGCGCGGCGGGCGGCGCGGGCGGTGGCGAAGAGGGCGCGCCCGGCGCGCAGACCGCGCTCGGCCGCTTTGCCATCGACATGACCGCGCAGGCCGAAAGCGGCAAGATGGACCCGATCGTCGGCCGCGACGAGGAAATCCGCCAGATCATCGACGTGCTGATGCGCCGCCGCCAGAACAACCCGATCCTCACCGGCGAGGCGGGCGTCGGCAAGACGGCGGTGGTCGAGGGCTTTGCGCAGGCGCTGGCCGCGGGCAATGTGCCGCCGGCGCTGCGCGGCGTGCGGCTGCACGCGCTCGATATCGGGCTGATGCAGGCCGGGGCCTCGATGAAGGGCGAGTTCGAGCAGCGCCTGCGCTCGGTGATCGACGAGGTGCAGCAAAGCCCCACGCCGATCATCCTGTTTATCGACGAGGCGCACACGCTGATCGGCGCGGGCGGGGCTGCGGGCACCGGCGATGCCGCCAACCTGCTGAAACCGGCGCTGGCGCGCGGCACGCTGCGCACCGTCGCCGCCACCACATGGTCGGAATACCGCCAGCATTTCGAAAAGGACCCGGCGCTCACCCGCCGCTTCCAGCCGGTCAATGTCGATGAGCCCTCGATCGACCGCGCCTGCACCATGCTGCGCGGCATTCTCGCGCCGATGGAGGCGCACCACAAGGTGCGCATCTCCGACGAGGCGGTGGTGGCGGCGGTGTCGCTCTCGGCGCGCTACCTGCCGGCGCGGCAACTGCCCGACAAGGCGGTGTCGCTGCTCGATACCGCCTCGGCGCGGGTGGCGATCAGCCAGTCGGCGACACCGGCGATGGTGGCCGATCTGCGCGCCGGGATCGCCGCACTGGAGACCGAGCGCGCCGCCAAGCTGGCGCAGGCCGACCTGGGCGAGACCAACGAGGAACGCCTCGCCGAGATCGACGAGGCACTGGCGGAGCAGACCGCGGCGCTCGCCGATGCCGAGGCGCATTACGACCGCGAGAAGGGCCTCGTGGACGATATCCTGGCGCTGCGCGAGAAACTGGCGGCGGCGCGGGACGGCGGGGCCGCGGCGGCGTCAGAGGCGGCAGAGGACACCGGCGGGACCGGGGATGGCGCCCCCGACGAGGACGGGCAGAGCCCGGACGCTCAGGACGCTCAGGACGCGGACGCGCCTGCCGACAGCGCCGACACCGAGGCGCTGCGCACCAGCCTCACCGCGCAGGTGGGCGCGCTGGAGTCGGGCGACCCGGACCGCCGCATGATCTATGCCCATGTCGACGAGCAGGCCGTCGCCTCGGTGGTCTCGGACTGGACCGGCATCCCGGTGGGCCGCATGGTCACCGACGAATTGCGCGCCATCCTGTCGCTGCCCGAGCGGCTGCGCGAGCGGGTGATCGGCCAGGATCACGGCCTGACGCAGATCGCCAAGCGCATCGAGACCAGCCGCGCGCGGCTCGACAATCCCGGCAAGCCCATTGGCGTGTTCATGCTCTGCGGCCCCTCGGGCGTGGGCAAGACCGAGACCGCGCTGGCATTGGCCGAGGCGATCTATGGCGGCGAGCAGAACGTCATCACCATCAACATGTCCGAGTTCCAGGAGGCGCATACCGTCTCGGGCCTCAAGGGCGCGCCGCCGGGCTATGTCGGCTATGGCGAGGGCGGGCGGCTGACCGAGGCGGTGCGGCGCAAGCCCTATTCGGTGGTGCTGCTCGACGAGGTGGAAAAGGCGCACCCGGACGTGCACGAGCTGTTCTTCCAGGTCTTCGACAAGGGGCTGATGGAGGACGGCACCGGGCGGCGGATCGACTTCAAGAACACGGTGATCCTGCTGACCTCGAATGTCGGCACCGAGGCGATCATGGAGATGGCCGCCCGCGGCGAGACCCGCCCCGAACCGGAGGCGCTGTCGGAGGCGCTGCGCCCGCACCTGCAACGGGTGTTCCCGCCCGCGCTGCTGGGGCGGATCGTGACGATCCCCTATTTCCCGCTCTCGGCGGAGGTGCTGGGCGGTATCGTGCGGCTCAAGCTCGACGCCATCGTGGCGCGGATGAAATCGGCCCATGGCGCGCGGATGAGCTATTCGGACGCCGTGATCGACCACATCGTCGCGCAGTGCAACGACCCCGACAGCGGCGGCCGCATGGTCGACAACATCATCACCAACACGATCCTGCCGGATCTCTCCCGCGCCGTGCTCACCCGCACCATGGAGGGCACCGAGTTCGCCACCGTCGAGGTGGGGATGGGGGAAGAAGAGTTCGCGTATCAATTTGGGTGATACCACGCCCGCAAAGGAGGTCGAAATGTCCGAAACGAATGACGACCACAAGGATGTCAAATAAGCATATTGCTTCCTTTGTCTTCGAAACGATGTTAACAAGAATTCACACAGATTTCCGGAAATTTAGGAGGGAAGGATGAGTGGGGACGGTCCAAAACAAGTCAGACCCAAGAAGCGCGTACGCCAAGATATTCTGATTGCGCGCATAGTTGCCTTCCTTACGATAGCAGTAAGCTTGGCGATGAGTCTGGTTCTGGATCTGGAAGACAACAGAGCCGAGCTTGTGCTTTCCGTTGCTCTACTTCTTCTTGGGTTGAGTGTGGCACTTATCCTGATTCTTCTAGCCCAGATATATGCGGCTATTGAAAAGCTATCTGACTGACGCAACGTTGGCGGATTTACGTGATATGGATCGTATCCTCCATAACCCGACGACGCATGGCCAGTGTTCCATCTGAATCTTTATAGCCATCTTGGAATATCTTCCAACACTCATCAGTCGAAATTGGGTCTGGGCCTTTCTTGATCTCCCTTCCATTCGGACTTTCCGTAGTCATATACAGCCAGTCATTCGAAAAAAATCCGTCGCGCGGGCGAAAGTAGACGCATCTTCTATTTGTTGCGATTTTCTTTGGATATAAGCTGAATACGCCACCTTTCACTTCAACTCGGTCAAAATCACGCTTATCACAAAAACAATACCAACCATTAAATTTTGCTACTCTTGGATGGGTCTCAGCAGCCTTGTTCATCGCCTTGCGTAGCGTTTCGAATTTCTCTTCTGCACTCATTTGATCAAGAGATTTGTCGCTCACTACTATAACAAGGCTAACAATTCCGGCGATAGCAGCGGCTGCGGAAAGAGTGATAACGGCCATGATTTTCCCTCACATTGTCCCAAACGAAACAATCTAGCTCGATGCAAAATGCAAATAGCACCTCATGGAGGCTATCGTCGGTCGAATCACTCATCAGGTCAAGCTTGTAGGACTACCTCCGCAGTCGTGCCGCCATTTCCAATGGCGGCCGTCACCGGCAAAAGTCAGAAATCGTGTTCCAAAGGGGGCGTCTTGCGGTTCCCTCAGTTAAGGCTCCGAACCGCGCCTGCCCCGTCTCAGCCTTCCGGCGTCTCATTCACCGCAACGCGGTCCAGGAATACAACAAGGATACCAAGGGTTTGCAGTGATTCTGTCTGTGCCCGCCGGGCCTCAGCCCTCCAGCATCGCATTCACCGCGCTGCGGAAGGCGTCGAGCCCGGCGGGCTCGCGGATCACCGCGATGCGGCCCGAGGCACCGCTCATCTTGCGCTCGGCCCACTGCACCACATAGCCCGCGTCGCGCCCTTCGAGGAACGGGTTGGCGCGGATCACCGAGGCCCCGTAGAGCGACAGCAGGTCGGTCTCCGGCGCGGCGGTCAGCGCCGTATGCGCCCCCTCCATGCCGAGGAAATGCGCCAGATACAGCCGCCCGGCGGTGATGGTATGGCCGCGCGCGCGCAGGAAATCCGCGCCCTCGCGGGCCAGGTGGCGCACCATTTCGCGCGACATCTCCGGGTCCTCGCGCAGCGCCAGGAGCTCGCCGCGCGACAGTTGCGCGGTCAGGTCGGGGCGGTAGACGCGCATCATCCGCAGCCATGTGCTGTCGATGAACTGGCCCAGCCCGGTGGCCGAGGAGAGCGGGTTCTTGGCATCGGCGCGGCCGCCGGATTCGACCTGGATGATCCGGTTGACGAGCTGCTCCACCGCCGCCCCGCCGCCGCCGATGCTGGCCTGCGCGGCCCCGGTTCCACCGCTGTTCCGGCGCGGCGCGGCGCGGCTGTCGCGCGGGCCGTAACAGGTCGGCGCGGCCTCCGGCTCGGGGCGGTAGACGTAGCAGCGGATCGGGGCGGTCGCGCTGTCCACGCCGATATAGAGGATCCGGTCGAGCGTATGGCCGGCGGGTGCGTCCCCTCCCCTGCCCGCGCCGGGGGCCGCGCTCATCACCAGCGTGATCGCGTCCTGCGGGCGCGCCTCGGTATCGAGCTTGTGCGCCGCCGAGAGCAGCATGATCATCTGCCCCACGAGCCGCGGCGGCAGCCCCTGGCGCAGCGCCGCGCCATAGATGCCGTCCATGATCCGCGGCTGCGCCCCGCCACCGGCGTCCGGCGCGGGCCGCGTCCCCGCCGCGTCGAGCCTGGCGGTGAGATCATGCGCGATCCACGGGTCGGCCCCGGTGGTGATCTCCACCGTGTCCTGGTTGTCTCCCGCGCCGCGCGCAAGCGCCCCGACATAGCGCTCGGACTCGTAAAAGGCCGCCTGCACGAAACGCGGCGGCCGCGGCGGCGCGGCCTGCCAGCGCAGCGCGACGATGTGCCCGGCCTCCAGCCGGTCGAGGCCGAGCCGGTCGCGCGCCACCTGCGCCACCCGTTCGGCCTCTGCCCCGGGCAGCCCCTCGCGGGTCAGCACGGCGGCCACCGGGGCGCCGTGCGCGATCCGCAGGACGCTCTCGTCGTAGAGCCGGTGGCGGCGCTCCGGCGGGATCATCGGCAGGGTGGAGATATCCACCGGGCGTCCGTCCCGCCGCGCGCGGGCGATCAGGGCGTGGGCCTCGGCGACATTGCGCGGCTGCGCCGCCGCGGCACCGGCCCGTGCGGCGACCGCCGGGGCCGCGCGCGCGCGCGCCGCCGCGCCGCGCTGCGCCTGGAAGATGGCGAAATCCTCCTGGCTTGTCGGCAGCGCCACCGCCAGCCGCTCGCCGGGCGGGATCAGCGTGTCGCGGATCACCAGGATATCGCCGCGTCCGCGTCCTTCGGGCACGCCCTGGGGGCGCGGCAGGCGGCGCGGCGCGGAGGATTGCGTGGCGCGGCCCGCCTCGATGCGCAAGGGGCTTCCGGGCAGGTCCATGAAGCGCGGGGCGGCGCGCTCCGGCGGGGCCGCGGCCTGTTCCGGCGGGGCGGTTTCGGGCGGGGCCGGGGTGGTGCCGTCCCGCGGGGCCGCGGCGGTGTCGTCCGGCGGGACCGGGCCGGGCGGGGGCGGGAGATCGCGGATCGTGATCAGCCCGCTGACGGCCAGAAGCCCCGCCAGCGCCGCGCCGCCCGCGAGCCCGGCGAGACCGGCGAGTCCGCGGCGCAGGCCCGCGCGCCGGCGCCGTGCGCGCGCCTGGTCGCGGGCCTGGGCAAAGCGGGGGTCGACCGGCCCGCCCGCTCGCGGCCTGTCGCTCATCGGAATGCGCCGCGCAGCGCCCCGCGCAATTGCTCACCAGCGATGCCGCCCGCGGCGGGCGCGGCGGGGGCGGCGGCGGGGGCGGGTTCGCGTGCCGGTTCGGGCGCGCGCGCGGCGGTGCCGCCCCCGGCCGGGGCCGGTTCGGGCGCGCGCGCCACCGGTGCGGGGCAGACGGTGCCGGTGGCCGACTTCAGGTGGCGCCAGACCGCCTCGGTGGGGTTGCGCGCGTCGAGATCGGCCCCGCTGCGCGCGATGTACTCGCGCAGGGCGCCGCGCGATCCGTTGCCCCAGATGCCGTCCACCCCGGCCCGGTAACAGCCGAGCCGGGCCAGTTCGGTCTGCACGGCGCGGGGCAGGTCATCGGGGGCGAAGAACCGGTCGGTGACGTCCTCGCCGATGATCCGCTGGCCGCGTCCGGGCGCGGGGCGCAGCGCGCGCCCCGGGTCGAGCGAGGCAAGCACGAGGCTGTCCTGGCTCGCGCCGATGCGGGCGATCGGCGTGTCGGCCACCGCCGGGCTGTTCTGCGCCGCCCGCGCGGTGAGCGCGGCCACGGTCACCGCGCCGGGCGTATCCGGAACCGCTGCGGGGACAGGTGTTTCGGGCGCGGGCGTTTCGGGGGGCGGCAAGGCCGCCCCGGAGGTTGCCGGGGCGGCGGGTGCGGGGCGCGCCCGGGCCGCCCGGACAGGGGCGACGGGCGCGGGCGGCGCGGCGACCGCGGCAGCCGCTGCCGGCGGCGCGGCCTCCTGCTCCTCGTCTTCGATAAAGTCGAAGGTGAAGCGCGGCACCGCGGGCGCGGCGGTATCCCCGGCATCCTCCGGCGCGGCGGCGGCGGCATCCGTGCCCGCCCGGTTTCCGTCCCCGTCTCCGTCCCCGTCCCCGTCCCCGGGCGCGCCGAGATGGCGGGCGATCACCTCCGGGTCGAGCCGCGCCCCCTGGTCGCGCCAGATATCGAGCAGGAACGTCTGCTGTGCCTCCGGCATTGCCGCGAGCCGGGCGAAATCCTCCTCGTCGGGCCGGAACGGGCGCAGGAACAGCGGCTCCGACAGGCTCGAGCGGACCCAGGGGGCCTGCCGCCCGTTGCTGGCCGCGCTGACGCGGGCGGCGAGGTCCTGCAACAGCGGCTCCAGCGGCTGGCCGGGGGCGGTCAGGGCGTCGCCCAGTTCGAGGGTGAACCCGGCCCCCGTCTCGCCGGGCACGAGGCTGCCGGGCTGCGTGGCCATCACCACCATCGCCTCCCGGGCGGGGGCGGGCACGCCGAGCCCGGGGGCCACCCGCGCCGCCACCGGCGGTGCCAGGTCGAAGCGGCGGGCCGCGTCCAGCACGATGACCGCCGGGCGCGTGCCGCTGGCCAGCCGGTCGATGAGCGGCGCGAGCGCCAGCCCCGCCGTGGCCGCCGTGCCGGGATCGTCGAGCACCAGGTCGATGGCGGCGAGCCGGTTGACGCCATCGGCGCGCAGGCCGTGCCCGGCGAAGTAGAACAGCACCATCCCGGCATCGGCGGCACGGCTGGCAAAGCTGTCGAAGGCCGCCGAGAAGGTGGCGCGGTCGCTGTTGAGCAGCAGCGACACCTCGAACTCCTGCCGTTCGAGCAGGGCGGCGATGTCGCGCGCGCCGCGCGCGGCCTGCGGCATGGCCGCCAGCGCGTCGTAATCGGCGTTGCCCACCACCAGCGCCATGCGCGGCCCCTCGGCGCGTGCCGCCCCCGCCCCGAGCGCGAGCGCGATCAGCGCCGCGCCAAGGATCATCGCCCGCATCGCCGCCCCCGGGCGGCAGTGGCGGAAACCGGTGATGTGGCGGGCGGTCATCGGTGGCGCATCCCTCTGGCACTGTCGCGAATCTATCGGATTTGTCCCGCCCTGACGAGTCCCCGCCGCGGCGCGGCGCGGCATGCGATTGCCGGGGTTTGCCAGATCGTCCGGCGGCTGCTACCGTCGCGGGAGACACATTTCGACCGCCCGGATTCCCGCATCATGCCCGCCTGCCCGCCCTGCCCCGCCTTTCCGCTCCGCGCGGGCCGCGCCCGATGACCCCGCAGGATTGTCTGGCGCCGCTGTCCGAGGAGGATAGCTGCGGCCCCGACCTCTACGAGAGCTTCGACAGCGCCTTCGAGAGCTACCTTCTCGATGCCGAGGCGCGGCTGCCGCAGAGCTTCTTCGGGTCCGACGGCAGTCCGCGCGTCGCGCCCGACACGATCGACCTCGGGGTCGAGTGGGAGAACGTGGCCGCGATCCTCGACCGCGCGCGCGACCTGCGGCCGCTGGCCAGCTATGCGCAGTTCTGCGCGCTGGCGCGCGACCCGGCCGCGATGGCCGAGTGCCTCGACCTGATGGCCGGGCTGCTCGAGGCGTTCCCCGACGCGGTGCACCCGCGCATCACCGACGACATCATCGACCGCAACAACGCGCTCGAGCTGCTGGCCAGCCGCGCCACGGTCATCATGCCGCTGGAATTCACGCCGCTGGTGCGCGACCGGCGGCTGCGCGACATCAGCCTGCGCGGGATCCTGCTGGGCCGCGGCGAGCGCACCCCGCAGGCCGACGAGCAGCCCGGCGATGCCGAGGCGATGATCGCCGCCCTGCGCGCGGCGGAAAACGCCGACGCGGTGGCCGCCAGCCACGCCGCCCTCACCCGGATCAAGCAGGCGGCGGCAAGGATCGAGGCGGTCTGCCTGGCCAACGAGAGCCAGCCCTTCCGGCCCAATCTCGAGGAACTGCACGCGCGGCTCGACGAGCTGCTCGGGCTGCTGGCCGAGGCCCGGCCCGAGCTCGATGGCGGCGGCGCGGCGGACGACGGTGCGGACGCGCAGGACGCCCCCCCCGCCGAGGCGGCACCGGCGGCGGGCGATGACGATGCGGCCGCGCCGGGCGCGGCCCCGGCGGCGGCCCCCGGGCGGGTCGCCGACATGGCCCAGGCGCGCGCCGCGCTGGAGGCGCTGGAGAGCTATTTCCACACCCGCGAGCCGTCCTCGCCAAGCCTCATCCTGGTGCGCCAGGCCCGCCAGCTCGTGGGGCGGCCGCTGATCGAGGCGCTGGAGATCCTGGTGCCCGAGATGTCGGCGCGCGCGCGCATCGATTTCGGCCGCGAGAGCGGCTTCCTGCTGGGCATGGACCGGATGCGCGCGCTGTCGGAGATCGGCGGCGGCGGCGGCGAGGAGGCCACCGCCGATCCCGCCGATTTCGCCGTGGCGAACCGCAAGGAGGCCGGCGCGCTGATGAGCGCGCTCGAGAGCTATTACGCCAGCTTCGAGCCATCGAGCCCGATCCCGGTGCTGCTGAGCCGGGCGCGCGGCTATCTCAACCAGAGCTTCACCGCCATCCTCTCGGAATTCCTGCCCGCCCCGGAATGAATGCGCCGGAATGAGCGCCCCGGAATGAACGCCCCGACCGATTCGCCCGGCGCGCGCGGTGGCCCTTGCGCGCCCCGGATGCGCCCTGCCCGTTCACTTTATGTTCCACACTCCCCTGCCCCGAACGGGCCGCAACACCCGCAGACTTGTATGTGGCGCGGTGGAATCCACTAGATCGTGAGGAAATTCTTGCGATTCCGTCTCTCGCCCGGCATATATTACGCTAATAACAAATCTTATCGGGCCAAACCGTAACTAACGGCCATGCCCATCGGGTGAGGGACGATGACAGGCACGCGGATCGACCTTCTCGTCGGCGAGCACGCGCGCAAGCTCTCCGAGCGGCTGCAGGCGCACCGCGCGCAGCTCTTTCCGCCCGATTCCCGCAAGCAGATGCGCAAGTTCACCTCCGGCGAGGCGGCGCGCCTCGTGGGGGTCAAGGATGCCTACCTGCGCAAGCTGCACCTCGAGGGCAAGGGCCCCTCGCCCGAGGTGCGCCGCGGCGGGCGGCGCTACTATTCCACCGCCGATATCCAGAGCCTGCGCGAGACGCTGGAGGCGGGTGCCAAGAGCCCGGGCACCTACCTGCCCGGCCGCCGCGCGGGCGATCACCTGCAGGTCATCACGGTGATCAATTTCAAGGGCGGCTCGGGCAAGACCACCACCGCCGCGCATCTGGCGCAGAAGATGGCGCTCGACGGCTACCGGGTGCTGGGCATCGACCTCGACCCGCAGGCCAGCTTTTCGGCGCTGCATGGCTTCCAGCCGGAATTCGACCTGCTCGACGGCGGCACGCTCTACGACGCGATCCGCTACGACAGCCCGGTGCCGCTGGCGCGGGTGATCCGGCGCAGCTATTTCACCAATCTCGACATCGTGCCCGGCAATCTCGACATCATGGAGTTCGAGCACGACACGCCGCGTGCCATCGCCAAGCATGACGGCGCGCTGTTCTTTACCCGGGTGGGCATGGCGCTCGCCGAGGTGGAACAGGCCTATGACGTGGTGGTGATCGACTGCCCGCCGCAACTGGGCTTTCTGACCATGTCGGCGCTGTCGGCGGCGACCGCGGTGCTGGTCACGGTGCATCCGCAGATGCTCGACGTGATGAGCATGTGCCAGTTCCTGCTGATGACCTCCAACCTCCTGGGCGTGGTCTCGGAGGCGGGCGGCAGCATGTCCTACGACTGGATGCGCTACGTCATCACCCGCTACGAGCCCGGCGACGGCCCGCAGAACCAGATGGTCAGCTTCATGCGCTCGATCTTCGGGGCGCATGTGCTCAACCACCCGGTGCTCAAGTCCACCGCCATCTCGGATGCGGGCATCACCAAGCAGACCCTCTACGAGATCGACAAGAGCCAGTTCACCCGCGCCACCTACGAGCGCGCGATCGAGAGCATCAACGCCGTGAACGGCGAGATCGAGGCCCTCATCCAGGCAGCCTGGGGGCGCGGGTAGAGATGGCGCGCAAGGATCTCCTCAAGGGCCTGATGGAGCCGCCCCCCGAGCAGAGCGACACCGGTGCCGCGCGTGTCGATACCGGGCGTCCGCGCTATTCCGGCGGTGCCATCGGCGCGGTCAGCCAGTCCATCGCCGGGCTGAAATCGCGCTCGGTGCTGGAGATCGACCCCCACGAGGTCGCGGCCGGCGGGCTTCAGGACCGGCTCGACCATGACGAGGCCGGCCACCGCGCGCTGATGGAGTCGATCCGCGAACACGGCCAGCAGGTGCCGGTGCTGCTGCGCCCCCACCCCGACACGCCGGGCCGCTACCAGGTGGTCTATGGCCGCCGCCGGGTGCTGGCGCTGCGCGATCTCGGCCTGCCGGTCAAGGCGCTGGTGCGCGATCTCGACGACCGCGAGCTGATCCTCGCCCAGGGCCAGGAAAACGCCGCCCGCCGCGACCTGAGCTTCATCGAGAAGGCCAATTTCGCCCGGCAGATGCGCGATCACGGCTATGACCGCGCGACCATCTGCGCGGCGTTGCATGTCGACAAGACGGTGATCAGCCGGATGCTGTCGGTGGTGGACCGCCTGCCGGTGGACCTGATCGAGGTGATCGGTGCCGCGCCCTCGGTGGGGCGCGACCGCTGGCTGGCGGTGGCCGAGTGGATCGAGGCCGACGTGTTCTCCGCCGAGGAGGCGATCGCGGTGGTCAATCTCACCGCCGGCAGCGACGGCTCGGATACCCGCTTCGAGGCGCTCCACCGCGCGCTCACCCATGTCACCGGCGGCGGCCGGACGCGCAAGACGCAGACCGCCCCCCGCGAGCCGCCCCGCGCCCTTGAGGGCGGCGACGGCACCGCCCTCGGCAAGGCGGCCCGCCGCCGCGGGGCCACGGTGCTGCACCTGTCGGACAAGGCCGCGCCCGGATTCGCCGACTGGCTGATCCGCACGCTGCCCGAAATTCACCAGCGCTGGAAGGACGGCGATGGTGACTAGCCCCGTCCGCGCCCTGCGCGCGGCCGGTTAACCCACCCTGAAGACCAAAGGAGGCACGACCAGGACAGAACGAAAAAAAGCCCCCCGAGAACGCATCCCGAGAGGCCCGTGGTAAAGTCTGAATCTTACACACCTCAGACCATGGGCCAAATGTTGACGGCTGTCAACAGGCGCCGCTTTCGGCGGGTGAAAAAGTTTTGTCTCGTGAGAATGACCATGGAAATCCTGACCACGACTCCCTTCGGGTCGCGGCCGGTGACGTCCGGGATATTGCGAAACGCCGCGGCCGCCCGGGCCCCGGCCCCCCTGCCCCATGCCGGGAAATGGGGCCTGTTTCGCGATCTCTGTACCGGACGCGCGGCCTTCGGCCTCAGCGATCGCGACCTGACGGTTCTTGCGGCGCTCCTGTCCTTTCACCCCGGCGACATGCTCGAGGATGGCGCGGCGCTGATCGTGTTCCCGTCCAATGCCGCGCTGTCGGAGCGCGCGCACGGCATGGCCGAGAGCACGCTGCGCCGTCACCTCGCGGCGCTGGTGCGGGCGGGTGTGATCTGCCGCCACGACAGCCCCAACGGCAAGCGCTACGCGCAGCGCGGCGCGGGGGGGGCGGTGGCCCGGGCCTTCGGCTTTGACCTGCGCCCCATTCTGGTGCGCGCGCCGGAAATCGCCCGTGCCGCGCAGGCCGCGCGCGAGGCCGCCGCGCGGCTGCGGCGGCTGCGCGAGGAGGTGACGCTGCTCAAGCGCGACGCGATCAAGCTCTCCGCCTATGGCAGCGCGCAGCATCCCGGTGATGGCTGGGCTTCGCTGGAGGCGCGGCTGCTCGACATCCACCGCCGCTCGCGCCGCAAGGCCGACGCCGCCGCCCTCGCCGCCCTGCGCGACGAAACCGCGGCGCTTCTGCGCGAGATACGCACCCGCCTCGAGACCATGGAAGAGACCGGCGTGATCGTGGAAACAGAAAATTTGGACGGCAGTGACGGCGATTCCGGGCGGCACTATCAGAATTCAAAACCAGACTCTCATTGTCTTGAACCATGCCGGGAAACCGGCAGGGCGGCACCGGATGTCCCGCCTGTCAGGGGGGCCCGGACGGATGCCGAACCGGTCTTGCCACTGGCGCTGGTTCTGAAGGCGTGTCCCGACATTGCCGAGTATTTCCCGGACGACCTGCGCCACTGGCGCGATCTCTGCCGCGCCGCGGACACGGTGCGCGGGATGCTGGGCGTTTCGCCCGATGCCTGGCGTCAGGCGATCGCGGTGATGGGGCATCCGACCGCGGCGATCGTGCTGCTGTGCATCCTGCAACGGGTGACGCATATCCGAAGCCCGGGGGGCTACCTGCGCAGCCTGACAGCGCGGGCCGAAGCCGGAGAATTCTCGCCGGGCCCGATGGTAATGGCGTTGCTTGCGCCGCGGCGCGCCGTTGACAGCTGTCAACCGGCGCCGGGATAGCGGGTCTTGCAGGGAGTTGACAACTGTCAACGGCGGGGCAGGGGGGCCGGTCAGGTGTCGCCGGTGATGGGGCCCGTCCCCGGAAGGTCGTCGATATCGGGCAGGTCGCCGAGGTTTGCGAGGCCGAATGTCGCGAGGAAATGCGGGGTCGTGACATAGCTGAGGGGGGCGCCGCGGCGGGGCGCGCGCGGTCCCGGAGCGATGAGGCCGCGCGCGTGCAGCCGGCCGATCACGTCGCGGCCGATCTCGCGGCCGAAGACCTGGCGCAGCCCCTTGCGGGTGATCGGCTGGTGCCACGCGATGGCGGCGAGCACGGCGGCCTCGGCCTGACGCAGGCTGGCCGTGTCGTCCGCGGGCGCGATGGCCGCCCGGACGGCGCTGGCATAGGCGGGGCGGGAGCGAAGGAGCCAGCCATCGGCCACGGCGGCGACCTCGACGGCGCGGTCCTCGAGATCGGCGGCGAGATCGGCGATCAGGTGCTCGATCCTGGCGTCGCGCCCCACCACGAGCGCGAGAATGTCGCGCGGCACCGGCGCGGCGGCGGCGAAGAGCACCGCTTCGATGCGCCGCAACCAGCGCTGCCAGCGCTGCGCGGCGGGCAGGTGGGCGAGCTCGCGGTCGAAGCCGGGGTCTGGGCGGGCACCGGTCACGGTCAGAGCCCATAGAGCCGGAAGCTGTCGCGCCCGGTCAGTTCGCGCACCGCGCCGAGGTGCCGGAGCCGGTCGCAGATGCGGCGGGCGGCGCGCCCGGACATATGCGCGGACAGCCCGGCGGGGGCGACCGCGTCGCGGGCGAGAAACATCGCCACGGCGCGGTCGGCCCCGCGGCTGCGCAACGTCGGTGCAACGTCGGTAATCCGCGCGGCCCGGCGTTCGAGCTCGCCGGCGAGACGGGTGGCACGGATGGCGGCGGCGGCCACGGCGCGGTGGCAGGCGGCGCGCAGATCGTCGCCGCGGGCGCGCAGATCGCGGCGCGTGAGGCCGGTCCCGAGGAGCGGCAGCAGATGCGCCTGGCCGCGCGCCCGCGCCAGCGCGGCATCGGCGAGGATCAGGGCAGGGGGGCTGTCGGCCCCGCGGGCGAGCGCGGCCTCGAGCACCCGGGCGGCGCAGGTGACGGGCGGGCCGCCCCCGCCGGTGGGCAGGGCGTCGAGGCCGTCGGCGGCGGGCGCCGCAAGCGCGCGCACCAGCGCCCCGGCGCGGAGCGGATGAGCGACCGTACGCCGCCAGGCGAGACAGACCTCGCCCGCAGGTCCCGGCAGATCGCCGGGGCGCAGCAGGTGGATCGTATCGCGCAGCTCGGGGAGGCGCTCGGGGCGGCCCGCGCGGATCATGCCGGCCTCGGCCGCGTGGAGGGCGAGACGGTCGCGCAGCAGCGGCAGGGGAAGCGCCCCGCGCGCGGTCGCAAGATCCAGCCGGGCCAGCGCCGCGCCGGAGAAAAATGCCATGTCTTCAATGCCTTCGGCCTTTTTCCCGAGCATCCATTCCGGTACCGGCGGGAGGCGGTCAGGATCGAGATCAAGCTGGGCGGGGGCATCGGGCATGCCCGATGCTACCGCGTCGCGGCGCTTTTGACCAGAATATAGCGCCATAAGCGCCGCACATTGCCGACGCCAGTCATGTCCGGTACATTTGCCTTATCGGACATAACAGGACAGGCGGCCAAACGGGCCCCGTCTCAGGCGAAAACAGGTCGAAAGATGCCGTCAGCAGCCACCAGTCGCCGGTCAGACCCCGTCGATCAGGATGTCGAGGGCGCGCTTGAGCGCGTCGCGATGCGGGGCCAGCGATCCGACCGGCTCGCGCAACTCGCGGCCCGGCACCGCGGCCAGTTCCTGGACGCGCACGATCCATGTGACCCCGGCGATGACAACCGGCGGGGTGAGCCCCGGAAACGCCGCGTAGCGCCCCGCCTCGCGCAGCGGGGCGACGACGCGCGAGGCGTCGATGCCGATCAGGTCGGTCTGCAAATCCACGACAAGCTGCCCGTCATCCAGCCGGTAGAGGTCGAACTGCGCCACCGCGCCCGCGCCTCAGAACGCGCGGAACCGGGCCAGCGGCACCCCGTCCCGCGCGACCTCGTCGGTATAGGCGTCCAGCGCGGCCCGGTTCTGCGCGCGCCACTGGCGGTTGCGTTCGGTCCGGGCGGCGTCGGCGATCGCGGATTCGGCAAGGCGCGACATGTTGAGGCCGAGCGTGCGCGCCGCCTCGGCCACCTCTGCGTCGAGCGTCAGGTTGACCTTGACACGTCCCATCGAACCCTCCTGAATCATACGCATGACACGAGAGTATAAATCACCCTCCCCGGCGGCGCAAGACGAGGCCGGCACGATCGGCCTGCCTTCGGGGATGGCCGGTTCGGGCGGGCTGGACCGTCTGGTGGAGACCGCGCGGGGCTATGCGCGGGACGCGGCGGCGGAGACCACGCGCAGGGCCTATGCCGCCGACTGGGCGCATTTCGCGCGCTGGTGCCGACGGCGCGGGGCCGCGCCGCTGCCGCCCGCGCCGGAGCTGGTGGGGCTCTATATCGCCGACCTGGCCGCGCCGGGGGAGGGGGGCACGCCCCGGTCGGTCAGCACCATCGAGCGCCGCCTCTCGGGGCTGGCCTGGACCTGTGCGCAGCGTGGCCACACGCTCGACCGCCGCGACCGTCACATCGCCACGGTCCTGGCCGGGATCCGGCGGCGGCACGGGCGTCCGCCGCAGCGCAAGGAGGCGATCCTCGCCGACGATATCCTCGCCATGACGGACACGCTGGGCCACGACCTGCGGGGCCTGCGCGACCGGGCGATCCTGTTGCTGGGCTATGCCGGGGGGCTGCGGCGGTCGGAGATCGTGGGCCTTGACGTTCACAGGGACGACACTCCCGGCAGCGGTGGCTGGATCGCGATCATGGCGGAGGGCGCGCTGCTTGTCCTGCGCGGCAAGACCGGGTGGCGCGAGGTCGAGATCGGGCGCGGATCGTCGCAGCGGAGCTGCCCGGTCCACGCCCTGGAACGGTGGCTGCACTTCGGGCGCATCGACTTCGGGCCGGTCTTTGTGGGCACGTCGCGGGATGGCAAACGCGCGTTGGACGCGCGGCTCAGCGACAAGCATGTCGCACGGCTGGTCAAGCGTTGCGTGCACGCGGCGGGGCTGCGCCCCGACCTGCCCGAGGCGGAGCGCGTGCGGCTCTATTCCGGCCATTCCCTGCGCGCCGGGCTCGCCAGTTCGGCGGAAGTCGACGAGCGCCACGTGCAGAAACATCTCGGCCATGCCAGCGCCGCGATGACCCGCCGTTACCAGCGCCGGCGCGACCGGTTCCGGGTCAACCTGACCAAGGCCGCGGGGTTGTGAGGCGGGCCCGGGGCCGCGCCCGTGCGGCGTGGCGGGGGCGCGGCATCCGGGCCGGTCACGGGGGGGCGGGCAGCGCCGCGAGGGTGGCGCGCACCCCGCCCTCGGTGCTGGCGATGTCGGATTCCAGGAACTGCCAGAACTGACCTGTCTGCGCCGCGGGCAGGATGGCGTTGTCGGGGATGAGCGCGGCGGTGCCGAGCGCCTGCGCGCCGCTGAGCGCCATGACCAGGAACGGTGCCCCGTCGCCATCCGGCGCGCCGCGCAGGCGGCGGCGGGGCAGGGTGAAGGCCCCGGTCCCGGCATCGAGCGTCGCGGAGAGGTTCTGCAACCGTCCCGCCGGGTCGATCAGCAGGAGCGCGACCTGTTGCCCGGCGGCCCCGTCGAGCTGCCCGGCGGGGCTGTCCCCGGCCTCGGTCGGCGGGGTCAGCCGCAGCACCAGCGGCGGCCGGGGTGCGAAGGGCAGGTCGAGCCGCGACAGGAAGTCGAGCGCGGCGCATTGCGGCTCGGACACGCGGGCGAGGTCGATCGCGGGGGGGCGGCCGTGGGCCTCGGCGAAGGCACCGCGCAGGCCGGTGAAGGCGTCGGCGCGCGCCGCAAAACCCTCGAGCGCCAGCCCGCCGCTGTCGTCGGGGGACGGGGCGGGCTGCACGCGGCGGCAGGGGGGGCCGCCGCGCGCGGCCCGGTCCGACATCCAGGCGATCTCGGCGGCGCGGTCGCCGCGGGCGGGCAGGGGCAGAAAGCCGCCATACCATGCGCCGCCCAGCCCGAGCCCGGCCACCACGAGCAGCGCTGCCACGAGCCGCCCGGCACCGCCGCGGCGCGGCGGTGCCGCGGGCTCTGTGGCGGGCGGTGGCGAGGTCGCGGGCGGGGCCCCGAACGGGCTGCCGCCGGTGTCCTCCGCGGCGGGCGGGGGCTGCGAGACGGGTGGCTGCGATCCCGGTGGCGCGGAGCCGGGCGGCTGTGATCCCGGCGGCGCGGAGACCGGCGGTACCGACGGCCCCGGCTGTGTCTGCGGCGGCTGGCTGGCGGGCGAGAGCGCCTGCAGCAGCGCCGCCATGTCGGCGGGCCGGTCGGCGGGATCGGGCTGCAGCATCCACGCGAGCAGGGCCCGCAGCCCGTCGGGCACGTCCGACAGATCCGGCACCGACATGCGCGCGCGCACCGCGTCGGCGGGGTTGTCGCCCATGTCGAGCGGCTGGCCGCGCGCGGCGGCGGCGGCCAGCAGCCCGAGGCTGTAGATATCCGCCTGGCCGGTGACATGCCCCTCGTAGAGGCCGAGCTGCTCTGGGGCGACATAGCCCGGCTTGCCCGCGAACTGCCCGCCGATCAGGGTGCCGCCGCCGGCCTTGGTCTCCTTGGCGATGCCGAAATCGATGATCTTGGCGTTTTCGACCCGGTCGTCGGGCAGGATCACGTTGTCCGGTGACAGGTCGCGGTGCACGACGCCCGCGCGATGCGCCACCGCGAGCCCGTCGGCGAGCCGCCGCAGCAGCCGCAGCACGTCCTCCTCGGGCAGCGCCCCGTGGTCCATGTGATCGCCGAGCGAGACGCCCTTGACGAATTCCATGACCAGGCAGGGCCGGGAGATGCCCGGGTCGATGGTGAACACCTCGTAGCGCACGATCGCGTCATGGGCGATGCGCCGCAGCACGGTGGATTCCTTCTGGAACAGCGACAGGATCTTCTCGTCATGGGCGAGGGCGGGCAGCACGATCTTGATCGCCACCACCTCGTCGTTGTGGATGTTGATCCCGCGATAGACCTCGCCCATGCCACCGGTATTGATATGCTCGGTGATCTCGTAGGTGCCGATCAGCACCGTCCCCGCCGGCAACTGGATCGGGCTGCGGGTGATGTGCGAGGCGCGCTCGACCGCGCCGGAGGTGGAGAGCTGCGTGCGGTCGGGCGGCACGGTTCCCTCGGGGGGGCGGGAGGTCATGGAATGCGGTCTTCCTCTGTGTACCCGGCGATCTCGTCGCTGCTGACCACCGTCTTGAGCGCGCAGCGCACGATGACGGCGGTGACGTTGTCGCTCGCGCCGCGCGCGAGCGTCTCGGCGAGCAGCGCCTCGCAGGCGGCCTGCGAGGGTTTCCCGCGCATCATGGACAGGATGTCGTCATCCTGCAAATGCCCGGTGAGCCCGTCCGAGCACAGAAGGAACGTGTCGCGGTCGCGCAGGGTGCCGGTGACGTGGTCGATTTCGGCCTCCTCGTAGACGCCGACGGCGCGGGTGATGACGTTCTTGCGCGGCCAGTTCTCGGCCTGTTCGGCGGTGATGGTGCCGCTGTCGAGCAGTTCCTGCGCCTCGGTGTGATCGCGGCTGACCTGGGTGAGCGCGCCGTCGCGCAGCAGGTAGACCCGGCTGTCGCCGCACCAGCTACAGGAGAAATTCGCCTCGTGGATCAGCAGCGCGGCCAGCGTGGCACCGATCGTGGCGTCGCCGTTGCGGGCCGAGAGCGTGCGGATATCGGCATTGGCCCGCGCCACCCGGTCGAGGAACCGCGCCCGCAGGTCGGGCGCGCTGGAGGACCGGTGCACGGTCTCGACCCGGTCGACGATGGTCTGCGCCGCGACATCGCCGCCGAAATGCCCGCCCATGCCGTCCGCCACCAGCCAGATGCCGAGTTGCGGCGCACAGAGATACCGGTCCTCGTTATGGTCGCGGACACAGCCGTCATGGGTCACGGCCCCGGTCTCGAAACGGAATTTCGGGTTGCTCATGGCGGATCAGGCTCCTGTCTGTGACATGGTCCGGGGGATGGCATCGGTCAGCATGAAGGCGAAGGTCTCGGGGTCGGGCAGGCCGGCGAGCGAGATGACGCTGGTCTCGCCCTGCGGGGCCTCGCACCACCAGTAGCTGCGCCCGGTGGCGGCGAGGTGGTGGTCGCTGGCGCGGATGCCGCTCCAGACGTCGTCGTGACCGTCGCCGGCCAGCCCCGCGCCCTGGCCCCAGAGCGAGCGCTGCGCCAGAAGCTGCGCCATCTGCGCGGCGTCCTCGGGCAGGCGCGGCGCGTGCAGGCGGGCGAGATCGGCCTCGACCGCCTCGAGCGCGGCACCGTCGCGGGCGCTGTGGAGCAGCCGGTCGCAGGCCGCAAACCAGCGCCGGTCGGGCGGATCGAGCACCGGCGGCGGCATCAGCCGCGCGTGGTCGTCGGCCAGCACCAGCACCAGCGGGAACAGCCGCCCCTGCCGGTCGGCGGAAGGCAGCATCACCCCGGTCACCGTGCCCGCCCGTTCGTGGGCGCGCAGGGAGCGCGTCCATTCCCCGCGCAGGATATCCGGGCCGATCCAGAACCGCCAGGGCGGCGCATGGCGCCAGGCGCGGGTCCAGTCGTCGCCGAGCAGGGCGCGGGTGTTCTGCACCAGCGGCAGCAGCCAGTCCTCGAACGGGCGCAGCAGGTCCTGCGCGATCGCGCGGGCGATGAAATCGCCGCGCGCGGGCAGCTTGCCGAACAACCCCGCGGCACAGGGCGGGCCGGGATCCGCCTCGGGGGCGGGGGCGGCGAAGATGTCGGGCGCGGGGGCGGGGGCCGGATCGGGGTCAGGGGCCGGATCGAGGTCGGGGGCCGGGTCCGTTTCTGCGGCCGGGTCTGTTTCGGCGGGGGCCGGGTCTGTTTCGGCGTCGGTGCCGGTGTCGGTGCCGGTGTCGGTATCGGGCACCGGCTCCGGCATCGGCCCGTCGGGCGCATCCTGCGGCTCCGGCGCGGTGTCCGCAGTCTCGGGGCCCGTTTCGGGGCCAGTCTCAGGACCTGTCTCGGGGCCCGTCTCCGGCGCGGTGTCTCCCGGCCCGGCATCCTCCGGCCCGACATCCTCCGGCGCGGTGTCCGGGTCGGCCCCGGTGTCGTCCTCGTCACCGATCTCCGGTTCGGGGGCGGTCTCTTGCTCCGGCGGGGGTCCGGGGCTGTCCTGTTGCGGCGCGTCCTCGCCGGGCGGGACCGTGTCGGGGTCGGGGTCGGGGGCCGTGTCGGGGTCGGGGGCCGTGTCGGAGGATGGGGTCGTGTCGGAGGGCGGGGTCGTGTCGCCGCCCGTCTCCGGTTTTTCCGGGGTTTCCGGCGTTCCGGTTGCGGCCTCCTCGCCCGGCGTGTCGCGTTTGTCCTGCACGGGGCTCCTCCGATCCGGTCACAGGCCGCGCGGGCAGCGGAAATCCCACAGCTCGCGCAGGAAGAACGGGTTGGTCGACGAGGCGGTGTTGACGTTGTAGGCGACGTAGCGCCCGCCGATATCGAGCCGGACGTTGACCGAGCTGCCCGAGGGGCGCGGCCGTCCGGCATTGATCAGCCGCATCAGCGCCCAGGGCCCCGGCCGCACCTCGAGATCCGACTCGCGGCCGCGCAGCTCCGGCGAGAGCTGCACCGAGGCCGAGCCGCTGCCGCCGCCCGAGGGCCAGAACAGGCTCTGCGCCAGCGAGCCCTGCTGCTGCGTGGTGATGACCTGGCCGTTGATTTCCAGCAGCGCGGTATCGGCGTCGGGGTGCAGCGCCGTCTGGCGCACGGTGATGTCGAATCCGGGCAGCGCGCTGCCGCCGGGGAAATAGGCGTCGCGGATCGCCGCGGCGCGCTGGAACTGCGCCAGCGTGGCCAGCGACATCTGGCTGCCGAGGCGGCTGTCCTGCTTCCAGCGCCATTCCTCGCCGCTGATATCGGCGTGCTGCACCAGCTCTTCCCTGAAGAACCGGTCGATCACCCCGCCGGGGGCGAACAGGCGGGCGAACTCGGCCATCGGCAGGTCGCGGTTGGCACGCCCGTCGAACGGGTAGCTGTCGGGCACCAGCGACTCGCAGACCTGCGACACCTCGACATTGAGCCGTTCGTTGAGCGCGGCCAGCGTGGTGTTGGCGGCGTCGCCGGCGAATTCCTCGCTTGCCTGCTGGACCATCCGCGCCAGTTGCGGCGGCAGCCGCGTGGCGTGGCGGGTGAGCAGCGCCGCCTGGGTGGCCAGCTCCTGCCCGAGATTGGCCGGCATCTGCCCGGCGCCGGCGGTGGAGGTGAGCATCAGGCGGTAGATCTTCTGCATATCCTGAAGCAGCACGTCGATCGGCCGACCCTCGGGCAGGTCGGCGGTCAGGTCGTGCCAGCGACCGAATTGCGCCTCGACATTGGCACCGGGAAGGGGGGGCGCGGCCCCGCCGCCGCCGCCGCCGCCCTGGCCGTCCTGGCCGCCGGCGCGGTTGTCGGAGCGGCGGCGCTGTTCGAGCACGTCGAAGCCGATCCGGCTCATCCCCGAGGCGCGCTCGCGGATGCGGCGCATCACCTGCTCGCCGACCATGCCGGCGATCTCGGCGCCCTCGCCCTCGGTGAGGTTGCCCAGCCCGGCCCCGAAGCCGCCCTCCTCGTTGAAGCCCGCGGTGAGGCGGGTCTCGCGGTTGACCGCCTCGACCAGCTTGAGGATCGGCGACTGGCGCGGATCGGCGACCGCGTTGAGCGCGAGGAACTGCGGCGCCCCCGCCGCCAGCGGGCGCAGCTTGAGATTGTCGAGCACCCCGTTCCACGCCTTGGTGAATTCGAGCGCGTAGCGGTTCATCATCGCCGGGCCGAGGCGTTCGATCTCTCCCGAGACATCGGCGGCCTCGGCGCGTTCGCCGAGCACCCATTGCTGGCTTTCGAGCTTGTTGGCCACGTCGGCGAGGCGCGGCAGGAAATACTGGTGAAAGCCGGCATAGGTGAAGACCGGCGAGATCTCGAGCTCGTCGAGCGCGCGGCCGTCCAGCGTCTCGAAGGCCAGCTCGGCATCGGGCCCGGCGCGCTGGCCCACCACGAAGGGCGCGATATCCTGCGGCCCGCCCGCGCCCATCACCAGCAGCCAGGCCTGATCCTCGAGATTCATCAGCGACAGGATCTGCTCGGCGCGGGCCACCAGCGCGCCGTTGAGCTCGACCCGGGCGCGGCTCTGCGTTGCCGACAGTTCGAGCATGGCCCACAGATGCGCCTCCATCTCGGCGCGCAGGTCGCGCATCGGCCCCGCCCCGCGATAGGCCGGGTCGCGGGCCCATTCATCGGCGAACCAGGCGGCGACGAAGGCATCGTCGGGGGCCGGGGCGGCATGGCCCAGAAGCTTGTAAACCTTGAGAGATTCGTAGAGAGACAGCAGGTTGTTGCTGGTGATGTCCTCGGCGATGCGGTTCTCGACATGCAAGATCAGCCGCGGCCGCAGGTGCCGCTCGAGCCCGTCGCGATAGGCCGCCCGCGCGCCCGCGCGCAGCGCGCTGCGCTGGCCCAGCCCGAACCCGTCGAGCAGCCCCGCCTGCGTTTCCTGCGCGCCGTACCCCAGCGGCAGCGTGGCCAGCGAGCGCAAGAGCGGCAGCACCGGCGCGAGATCGGGGTCGGAGATTTCCTCGCGTGCCAGCTCGGCCCGGGCCTCGGCGCGGTAGCGATCGGTCTCGGCCGCGGCATGGCGCACCAGCGTATGGTTGCGCCAGAAGCTGATCCCCCAGGCCGTCGCCAGACCCAGCCAGGCCAGCACCACCACCGAGATCACCCCGTAGCGCAGGATCCGCTCGCGGCGCACGGCGCGCGCGTCCTGCGACACCCAGCCCGCCTCGGCGAAGATGACGCGGCGCAGCAGGTCGTGCAGGAAATAGCTGCGGCCCTTGCCCGAGGTGCCGCCCGCCCCGGTGATCGCGCCGAAGCTGCGCTCCATCGCGCCCAGCACCTGGTCGATGGGGGTGCCCTCCTGGGTGCCGGAGGCGAAATAGAAGCCGCGCAGCGTGGCGTTGACGCGGTAGCGGCTGGAGCCGAACACGCCGGTGAGCAGGCCCAGAACCCGGTCCCTGAGCATCGCCACCTGCGCCGGAAAGCCGAAGATCGCGATCCGTGCCACGCCGTCGGGCTCCTCGTTCATGCGGTCGGTGACTTCCGACGAGAGCCGTGCCAGCAGAGCGTCGTATTCCCCCGCCGCCAGCGGCAGCGTCGGTTCGCGGCGGTTGGCCGGGCGGAAGGTGGCGCCCCAGACCTTTTGCCGCCGCGAGGCGCTGAACGAGCCGAAGAACTCGGTGAACCCGGCGATCAGGTCGGCCTTGGTAAAGAGCACGTAGACCGGCACGTCGATGCGGAACACCTCCTGCAGTTCCATCAGCCGGTCGCGGATCGCGGCGGCATGGGCCTCGAGCACGGTCTCGTCGCCCTCCAGCAGGTCCTCGAGGCTGACGGCGAGGATCACGCCGTTGACCGGCTGGCGCGGGCGCTGCCGCTTGAGCAGGTCGAGGAACGACATCCAGCTTTCGCGGTCGGCCTCGGCGTCGCTGTCATGGGTGGTATAGCGCCCGGCGGTGTCGATCAGCACCGCCTCTTCGGAGAACCACCAGTCGCAATAGCGGGTGCCGCCCGCCCCGGCCATCGCCCCGCCCGAGGCATCGGCCAGCGGAAAGCGGATGCCGGAATTGAGCAGCGCCGTGGTCTTGCCGGCACCGGGCGGGCCGATGATCACGTACCAGGGCAGGTCGTAGAGATAGTTGGACGCGCCCGACGACCGGCGCAGCACCGCCAGCGCCTCGTGCATCTTCTCGCCCAGCACCTCGCCGTCGCCGGTGGGGCCGTCGGGGACGATCGCCTCTTCCAGCGCGCGTTCGGCGCGGCGCGCGCGCCACCAGCGGATGAGATAGTAAAGCCCGACCACGCCCCAGACCACGGCGATCACGATCACCCGGGTCCAGACGCCGGCGAGGATATACACCCCGGCGATACCGATCAGCGGGCCGCCGAACCACACCGCCAGGGCGAAGGCCAGCAGCCCCAGCAGGATCAGCGTGATGCGCAGGACCCGCTTCACAGCGCCTCTCCCTCGTCGCGCCGGACCAGCACCTCGACACGGCGGTTCCGCGCCCGGCCCTCGGGCGTGTCATTGCCGGCCACCGGATCATCCGGGCCGCGGCCGATCACCTCGATCCGGTCGGCATCGCCGATCGCGGGCCGGATCACCCCGGCCACGGATTCGGCGCGCGCCACCGACAGTTCCTGGTTGTTGGCGTACCGCCCCCGGCCGCTCATCGGCACGTTGTCGGTATGGCCGACGATGCGGATATCGCCGTCCTCCTCGTCGAGCACCTCGGCGATGCGCCCGGCGATGGGGACGAAATCCTCGCGGATATCGGCGCTGCCGGTGTCGAACAGCACCAGGTTGTTGGCGGTCACGGCGATGAACTTGCCGCGCAGGTCCACCGTCAGGTTGCCCGCGTCGATATCCTCGGACAGCGCCGTGCGGATGCGTTCGAGCTGATCGGGCGCGTCGAACACCGGCGGCACGTAGGGCTCGGGCTCGGCGGGCAGGTCGGGCAGGGTGCTGGAGCGCGCCAGCGTCAGCGGCCCGTCGGGGTGCAGCGCGCGCATGGCGCCGGCCACCTGGCCGGAATCGTTGCCCAGGTAGACCCGCAGCCCGATATAGCCGCCGCACAGCAGCGCCAGCGCCAGGCTGACCACGATCCACAGCGGCACGCCGCGCCGCCGGTGCAGGGCGGCCATGTCGAAGCCCTGCCAATGCGGCGAGATGTCGTCATCGTCGCGCCCGCGCACCCGGCGCAGCGTCTCGTAGATCTGCCGCCGGATGCGCTGAAGATCGACATCGCCGCCCGGCGCGCCGCGATACTTGCCCTCGAATCCCTGTTGCAGGCAGATCAGCATCAGTTCGAGCAGGTCATAGCTGCGCGCCGGATCGGCGAGCGCCTTCTCGATTTCCTGGAAGATGCCGACGCCGGAGGTCCGACGGTTGAAGAACCGCGCCTCCATCGCGTATTGCACCCAGACCTCGCGATCGGTGCCGGGCAGGTTCTGCACCACGTCGTCGGCGGTGCCGCACAGCACGTATTTGGCCACCAGCGCCTGTTGCGGATCGGCGCCGCGCTCGGTGGCGCGGGCCTCGAACCCGTCGATCTCCTGGGTGACATGGGCCATGAGCGGCATCGCTTCCATGTCGACCACCTGGCTGCGCAGCCGCCCCAGCAGCATCAGCAGGCCGGCGGCGGCGGCGGTCAGGGGGTTGTCGCCGACCGCGTGGCCGGTCACCGTGCTCTGCAGCGCCTGTTCCAGCGGGATCTTGTGCTGTGGCGCGGCGGGGGTCTCCTCGGTCGGGCGCGCCATGTCGGGAAAGAACTGGTCCTGACCGGCGCTGCCCATCCAGGCGTGGCGCGGCGCGCCGCCGCCCGATGGCGGCGGCGAGGACGCCCCCCAGGCCCCGCCGGGCGGTGCGTTCGGGGCGTTCGGGGCGGGCTGACCGGGCGGTTCGCCGGGGGGCTGCGCCGACGATGGCCCGCCACCCGACGACGATGGCCCGCCACCCGACGACGATGGCCCGCCACCCGACGACGATGGCCCGCCACCCGCCCGGGGCAGAGGGCGCGCGCCGCTGTGGCCGCCACCCTGTCCCGCGCCCGGACCGCCACCCTGGCCACCAGCCTGGCCGGACGACCAGGCGTCGCCGCCCTGTCCCGTGCCCTGTCCCCCGCCCTGGCCGCCGGGCGCGGGCCGCGCGCGTCCGGCACCGGGCAGCGGCGCGATCACCGTTTTCTGGGGGGGCTTGCCGCCCTTGCCCCCGCCCTTGCCGGAGGGCGGCGGCGGGGTCATGTTCCTGCCTCCATGATCGCCCAGATCTCGAGCTCGAGTTCGGGCCAGTCACCGGCGAAATGCAGCCCGATCGCCGAGGCGGTGGAGAACTCGCGCCACATCTCGGAGCGCTTGTCGATGCTGAAATAGACATGGCTGGTCACCGCGCGGATCTGGTGCGGCGGCGTCGGCATGTGCACCAGTTCCAGCCCCGGCAGGTTGCTGTCGACGATCTGGCTCATGCGGGTGTTGGGCCCGACCTTGCACAGCACCGGGAACTGCTGCTGGATCTGCGTGAGCGGCTTGTCGGCGGCGACCTCGATGATGAAGGCCGCGTCGCGAAACAGGTTGCGGTTCTCCACCGTGGCGATGAAGGAATTGGGCACCGGCTGTTGCAGGTTGAGCCGGATCGCCCGGCTCATGTCGCGGCTGAGCAGGCGCTGGATATCGCGCAGCACCGGGGTAAAGGTCTCCTCGGGGTCGTCATGGTCATAGGCCGGGTATTCCGGGCAGAGCCGGGTGGCGTCGAAGGTCCACAGCTCTCCGGCCAGCCGCAGGAGCGCGGTATAGAGCTGCTCGGGGTGGACATAGCGCGAGGCGCGCATGTGCCGCAGCCCGCCGATCTCGCGGTTGAGCAGCAGGAGCATGGAGTAATCCGAGGATTGCAGCCCGCCGCCGGCGCCGGGATCGGCGGCATAGCGCGCCAGCGCCGCGAGCCGGGTCTCGACCCAGCCCACCACCCGGTCGATCCAGCCCGACACCACCGGGTGCGCATCCACCGTCAGCAGCGGCGGCGCAAACGCCGGGTCGAGCACGATGGTCTTGTCGCGCACCTCGACGATGCGCGCCAGCTTGAGGCAGCTATAGCCGGATTTCGGGGTCTTGCGCACCTCGAGTGCGAGGCGGGGATGGGCGATTTCCAGGTCATGTTCGAGGCGCATCGCGGCGGTGCTGTCGGCGACGCGCTCGCGGTCGAGCACGTAGCGGGTGGCGCGGCTGGCCTCGTCATCGGTGCCGACCTCGCGGCCGTTGGGGTCCGACATCGGCACGGTCAGCCAGACGAAATGCCCCTCGGCCCCGTCGGGCACCGCCACCGGGTGCGGCAGGCGCGAGGTGCCGGGCATGTCGAACGGCATCCCGTCGGGGAATATGCCGGTGGCGCGGCGCAGGCCGAACAGGTTCTGCTCGGAGAGATCGGAATCGATCTCGAGCTGCGAAAAGCCCCACGGGTAGGGGGCTCCGTAGCGGCAGCGCAGCTCGACCAGGTGCTCGACATACCGGTCGCCCTGCTGCAGATGGTGGGCCTGAAGAAAAAGGCCTTCCTTCCAGGCAATCTTGCTTTGCCATGACATGGGGATATGCTCTTCGAAATGTGCGCGCGCGTCCAGACGTCGTTATCTATGGAATGACCTTTCGAGTCATCGCACGGGCCGCGCCGCGTTTCCAGAAATTTCCGCCCGCCGGGCCGGCCGGCACCGCCCCGTGACCGAAAAGCAGGGGTGCGGGTGACACGCAATCGCACCCTCGCCCGCGCCGCCGGGCTGTGCCTGTCGGACGGGGCGAAGATCCGCGTGGGCGAAGAGGCGACCGGGCGAAGAGGCGACCGGGCGCTACGGGGCCGGCACCTGCCCGAAGCCGGTCTGCACCGTGCCCGCCGCGTTCGATGCCGCGGCTTGCGCGCAGCGGCGCGCCCGGCCGCCTGCGCGCGCCCAAGCAGCGGAAATCCCGCGCGCGACGGGCGCGCGGGGCCGCGTTTTCGACAGGTCCGGCGATCTCAGCGGAACAGGCCGACGCTCCACAGCCGGTCGAACCGCAATCCGGTCTCGGGCGGGGTGGTGGTGCGGGGCTGCGGCGCGGGGGCCGCGATGACCCGCGGGCCGGGCGCGGCGGCGACCACCGGGGCCGGGGTTGCGGGCGCGGTGGTGGCGGTGGCGGCCGGGCGGATGACCGGGCGCACCGAGCGGGCGGGTGCCGTCTGACGCGGCTCTGCGGCGGCGACCCTGCCGGACAGGTCCGGCTGCTGCGTGGCCGTCCCGGGACGCGGCGCGGCGCGGTCCTGCGTGCTCAGCACCACCGGGGCCGGGAGATCCTCGGCGACCACCGGCGTTGCGGCGAGGGCGCGGGTGGCCTCGGCGAAGGCGCTTGTGTCGGCCTGCCGCGCCGCGGGGGCGGCGGTCTCTGCCTGCGTCGCGAGGCCGGGGCCGAGCGCGAGCGACAGCGCCGACCACGCGATCGTCGCCGTCCCCGTCACCGCCAGCAGCGCCACCGAGGCCGCCAGCATTACCTGTCGGCCATTGCGGGGCGCGGCGGCCTGCGCGCGCGTCGGGTGATCCGTTCGTCTGGTCATGAAATCCATCCTGGTTCTGGTCTGCCCATGTCCCCCGAGACCCTGATTTCTACCACAATCGGGCCCTGAAACATACCCCCGCCCGCCGGTGGGCGGATATCTGCCGGGAGGGGGCGCCATGTGCCATGGTGGAGCCCTCACCGGGACCGTACCGGACGTCTCTATTGGCGGGGCGGCTCGATATGCACGGCCAATTCCATTGGCGCGCTCTCGATGAGGCGCTGTCTGGGCCTGACCCAGGCGTGACGCATGGAATAGAGTATTTCCCCGTTCGCATTGATCTGCCGGGCCGCGGCGTCCTCTTCGAACGGGGCGTAGCCGATCCTGAGCATGACCGCTGAGGCGCTGTCCGCCTCCGTCATGGCGTATCCTTGCGGATATGCCGGGTTGAGCCTCACGGGCCGCGCGACCGCCACCCGGCCCGTGAGGCTGGCTCCCGGGTCCAGAAGGCGGGCATAGGGCAGCTCCGGCTGTTCGATATCGATATCCTCAGGCAGCGGGGGGACGAGCTTTTCGATGCCGAGTATACCGGTGGCATCAAGGCGAGTGTAGGCAAGCTCGGGGTGCACGGTGCGCGTCCCGCTGCGCGCTGTCTCGTACAGGCGGTCGAACACCAGAAACTGCTGCGCACCCGCGTTAAGCACCTCGTATTGCGCGGCGATCAGCGCGTCCGTGATGGTCCAGTCCACCCGAAGCGTGACAGAATCCGAATCCGTGGCCCGCATGATCTGTTCCTTCATGCCTGCAGCCGGGGTCTTTCGCGCCGGGAGGCAGGGCAATGCCAAAAGGCAGACGGAACCCTGACAAAACTGGCGACGGGTCGGCCCGGCCATGTCAATAATATGTACGCTCTGGCTCGCCCATGTCGCGGCGAAGATTGTTTTCGGTATGAGCATTGTCTTCGTAGGGCGGCAACCCGACCGCCTGACGCTCGCGGTTTCTGGTGCCGTCTGTCTCGCCGGGGTGCTGTTGTCCCTGTGCTGCCTGCTCGGCATGCACGAGTTCGTGGCCAAGACCGACCTCGGGAGGGCGCGTCATCCACGGCTCGGAGCCATCGCCGATCTGCGTGCGCTCGGGGTTGTAGTGGACGGTCGAGCCGGTTCCCGCGCCCGGCGAGCCGTCGGCATTCGCGAAGCGCGCCGCGGGATCGTCATAGCCGCAGGCGTTGCCTCGGTCCGTTTCGACGATGGTGACGCTCTTGTCGCCGTCTTGCAGCGAGTCGATGATGCTTTGCCCGGTCGGCGTTTCGGCGAGACTCTGCAGGTCTTCCGCCGTGGCGTTGCGGAAGTCCTCGTCACCCTCGATGACGATATTGTCGCCGAATTCGGTGACGGTGCTGCCATCCGGGCGGGTGACTTCGCGTATCGCGTCCGGCCCCTCGCCGGCGGCACCGACGGCACCCGGCGTGGCCGACGACATCCCCACCGGCCCCCCGGCCCCCGCTTCGCCGATGATCACGTTGGGCGCGCCGGTGGTGATGACGCCGCCATGGGCGGTCATGTCGCCGATGCGCGCGGCGGGCAGGCCGCCCACCAGCACGGTCGGGCTGCCCTTGACGATCACGTCGGGCGGGCCGACGCAGGTGCATTTGTCGGTGACCCGCGCCTGCGGCATGAAGGCCGTGATCACCGTCGGCTCGCCGGTGATCACCGGGCCGCCGACATGCGGCACCGGCGGCGTGCCCGGCGTGACCATCGGGCAGGTGTGCATGTCGGTGATGCGGGCGGCGGGGGGCAAGGCGCGGGTCTCCGGTCTCCGTCGGGGCTGTCCGCGGGCAAGCCTAGCAGCCGCGCCGCGTCTTGTCATGCGCAACCGCGCCGGGCCGCTGCCGCCACGGACGGGCCGGAGAGGGCGGGCCGGAGAGGGCGGGCCGGAGAGGGCGGGCCGGAGAGGGCGGGCCGGAGAGGACAGGCCGGCCGGCATTTGCGGTGCCGCCGGTTTGCGGGCAGAGTGGCCCTGTACCGATAGCCCGGAGGGGACCGATGGGGTGGCGCGCCTTTCATCGCCGGATCGTCCCGGCCGCCGCCTGCGGCGGGCTGGCCGCGGCGGCGCTTGCCTGGGGCGGGCCCGCGCGCGCCGGGTTCTCGGTGTGCAACGACAGCTTCGACGTGCTCAACCTGGCCGTCGCCTACGATGCCGGGGCGGGCTTTGTCAGCGAGGGCTGGTGGACCATCGCCCCCAACCGCTGCGTCGCCGTGATCCGTGACCGCATCCTCAGCCGCTATGTCTATGTCTTCGCCACCGATGTGTTCAACCAGGCGCTGCTCGCGGGCGACGCGGCGTTTTGCGTCGCCGACGACCGGTTCCGCATTCCGGGGGCCGACGAGTGCTGGGCGCGCGGCCATGTCGCGGCGGAGTTTGCCGAGGTGGATATCGGCGAGGCCGGGCACTGGACGCTGGTCCTCGACGGCAGCGGCACGCCGCCCGGCGACTGACGCCGGCGAGCAGGGCATCGGCGGCGGCACTGGCGGGCAGGGCGGCATCGCCCGGTGAGCGGGATGGAAACGGCCCTCGGGACGTGCAGACAGGGCCCCGGCACCTGTGACCTGCGCGCAACAATAAGAGCCGGTGTCGCGGTGTGGTGCGGGAATATCCCGTCCCGCACCCCGGTGAGACCGTGGGAGTCTTTGCCCTGACGGGGAAACTTGGTCATACTGTGTCATGGCACCGGCCGGCCCGCCCGGCACGAACATATTGACACAAGAAGGACGCGTTTCATCCCGGCACCGGAGCGGCCCCGTTTTCATGCCGCGCCCGCAAGAGACAGAGACAGGACAGATGATTTCCCAAAGCAACCGTCTGGGCGTGTTTTATCCGCCGGACAACACCGACAGCGGCCAGACCACGAGCCTGGCGCTGCTGCGATTTTCCGGGCAGGAGGCGATCAACCGCCTGTTCGAGTTCGAGGTGGAGTGCGTCAGCGTGACGCCCGATATCGATTTCGATCCGCTGCTGGGACGCAATGCCTCGGTCGAGCTGCAGACCATCGACGAGAGCCACCCGCCGCGCCATTTCGACGGGCTGCTGACCGAGGCGCGCTGGCTGGGCATGCACGAGGGCGGACACGGCTACCTGGTGACGCTGCGCCCCTGGCTGTGGCTGCTGGGCCTGCGCCAGAACCAGCGCATCTTTCACCGCATGACCGCCCCCGAGGTCATCGGCGCGATTTTCGCCGATTACGGGTTCTCGCATGTGGCCGACCTGCGCGGCAGCTATCCGAAGATGGAATACACCGTCCAGTTCCAGGAAACCGACCTGGAATTTGTCGAACGGCTGATGTCGATGTTCGGCATCAGCTACTATTTCCGCCACCGGATGCACGCCCACGAGCTGGTGCTGTTCGACGAGACCGACAGCCTGCCCGAGATCCCCGGCGGGTCGCGCCCCTACCGCGTGATCGACCGCCAGCAGCGCCGCCCCGGCGAGCACCTGCACGACTGGAACGGCGGCCGCCGGGTGAGCACCGGGCGCGTGGCGATGACCGATTACAACTTCACCAGGCCGCGCGCCGCAATGCAGACCGAAAAGAGCGCCGGGGCGGCCTATGAGAAGGGCGACATCGAATCGTTCTTCTATCCCGGTCGCTATCCCGAACGCGGCGAGGGCGACACGCTGGCCGAGCTGCGCCAGAAGCAGGTCACCATGGCCGACGGGCTGCACAGCGCCCATGGCGATTGCGCGTCGCTGATGGCGGGGATGCAGATTACCGTCAAGGCCCCCGCCGGGCCGGGCTTCGACGAGGCGGCCTTTGCCGCCTTCGACGGCAAGACCTTCGTGGCGCTGGCCTGCGCGCATAATTATACCGCCGAGGCCTATCGCACCGGCGACGCGGGCGGGGCCGAGGAGGACAGCTATCGCGGCTGGTACGAGTTCCGCGAGGCCGACAGGCCGGTGGTGCCGCCGCCGGCGCGGGTGGCGCCGCGGGTGCTCGGCCCGCAGACCGCCGTGGTGGTGGGCGAGGGCGAGATCGACTGCGACGAGTACGGCCGCATCCTGGTGTGCTTTCACTGGGACCGCGAGGGGGCCTATTCCATGCGCTGCCGGGTCGCCCAGCTCTGGGCCGGCAACGATTGGGGCGGGCTCGCCGTGCCGCGCGTCGGCATGGAGGTGGTGGTCGAGTTCATCGACGGCGACCCGGCGCGCCCGCTGGTGGTGGGCTGCGTCTACAACGCCGACAACATGCCGCCCTTCGACGTCGCCGACGGCGGCAAGACCATGGGCGTCAAGAGCAATTCCACCCCCGGTGGCGGCGGCTACAACGAGCTGGCCTTCGACGACACCAAGGGCAAGGAGGAGGTGCGCCTGCACGCGCAATACGACCTCAACGCCAAGGTGCTGCACGACGAGGGCCGCGAGGTCGACAACGACCGCAAGACGACGATCGGCAACGACGACACGCTCGATGTGGGCAACGAACTCACGGTGACCGCGGGCACGAAGATCACCCTCAAGGTGGGCCAGAGCACCATCACGATGGATGCCTCCTCGATCACGCTCCAGTCCCCGACCATCGAGGTCAAGGCGATGCAGGCGTTCAAGTCCAGCGCCGGCATGACCTCCGAACACAAGGCCGGCGCGCTCGTGGATATCAAGGGCGCGATGGTCAAGATCAACTCGTGACGGCCCCGCCGGGCCCGTCCAGCCACAGGATGCGACCGAAGGTGACGAAACCGCTCGAAACCCTGCGATACCTGACCGCGCAGGACCTGTTTGCCGCGCTGCCCGAGATCGGCGAGGACATGACGGCGCGCCCGCGCCGGGACGAGGGCGTGATGGCCTTTGCCCGGGGCCTGCTCGACGGTCCCGCGCCGGAGGAGGCGGTAACCTTTGCCGCGCAGATGTTCATCCGCCGGGTGTCGGTCTGGTGGGGGCACGAATGCCTGCGCCATGTCGGCGACCGGCTCGACCCGGTGGATGCCGGGATGATGGAGCGCGCCGCCGCCTGGGTGGCCGAGCCCGACGAGGACGCCCGCGCCGCGATGCTCGATGCGGCGATGGCCAGCGAGGTCCGCGGCCCCGGCGTCTGGCTGGCGCTCGGCGCGGGCTGGGGCGGGGCCTCGCTCACCGCGCCCGACAGCCCGCCGGTGACGCCGCCGCGCTTTCTCACCGGGCGTGCCGTGAACGCCGCCGTTCTCGCCGCCCTCGCGCGGGTGGCCCAGCCCCGGCGTCAGGCCACGCTGCGCGACTTTCTGTCGATGGCGCGTGACCTTGCAGCCCCCGATCTTGACTGACAAAACGACATGACAGGACCGGCGCGCGCCCGCGCGCCCGGCCGGACGGAGACGCGGACGCATGCAGAACCAGACCTTGCGCTTGCGCATCACCAACATGTCGAGCCTGCCCGATGGCGGCCCGCTCGAAGTGTCGGTCGCGCCCGGGGAGATCCTCGAGGTCGGCCGCGACAGCGGCATCGGCTGGAGCCTGCCCGACCAGCGCCGGTTCATCTCCAGCCGCCACATGGAGCTGCGCTTCGAGAAGGAGCAGTGGTGGCTCTACGACATTTCCACCAACGGCACCTTCGTCAACGGGTCCGCCTCGCGGGTCAAGAGCCCCTATGCCCTGCAGCCGGGCGATCATCTCCAGGTGGGCCATTACAGCGTCGAGGTCTCGTTCGAGGCCGGCGCGGCGGCGGGCGGCGGTGCGCCCCCCGGCGATATCTGGAGCCTCGGGGGCGGGCCTGCCGCCGCTCCTGATCCCGGCCCGACCCCCGCTCCCGGCCCGACCCCCGGCCCCGCTCCCGGCCCGGCGTTTTCCCCGGGGGCCGATATCTGGGGCGGCGGGGGCGCGGATGCGGGTGGCGATCCCGGCGAGACCTCGCCCCCCTCGGCGCAACCCCTGCCGGGCCGCGGGCCGGCGATCACGCCCTCGGTCCCGCCCGGCGGTGCGCCCGGTGCCTCCGGTGCGCCGACCGCGCCGTCCGCGCCGCCGCCCCCGGCGCAGGGCCACGGGCAGGGCCCGGCCCCGGCCCCGGAGACCGCGCAGGTGCTCGACGCCATCGCCGCCGCGGCGGGGCTGCCCGAGGGCAGCCTCAGCCGTGGCAACCCGATCGAGACCGCCACCGAGATCGGCCGCGCGCTGCACGCGCTGAGCGAGGAGCTGTCGAGCCTGTTGCAGGCGCGCGCCGTGGCGCGCCGCTCGGTGCGCTCGGGGCAGGTGACGATGATCGGGCGCGAGGACAACAACCCGCTCAAGTTCATGCCCACGCCCGACCAGGCGCTGAGCGCGATGTTCGGCCCCCCCCGCCCCGGCTTCCAGCGCGGCGGCGAGGCGATCCGCGCGGCCTTTGCCGATATCAAGCGCCACCAGTACGCCACCCACGCCGCGATCCAGCCCGCGCTGGCGCGGCTGCTGGACGATCTCGCCCCCGAGACGATCGAGGCGCGGGTCAAGAAATCGGGCCTGCTGTCGAATCGCCGCGCGCGGGCGTGGGAGACCTTTGTCGAACGCTGGGACGCCAAGGCGCAGGCCCACGAGAACGGCATGCTCGACGTGTTCCTGACCTATTTCGCCGAGGCCTACGATACCGAGGGCGGGGGGTGAGCGAAGGCTGTGCCCGGCGGCAGGTCAGGCGCGGGTCAATGTAATTCTGCCACATTTCCGGGTCTGGCGCGTGTGACGGGCGCGACAGGTGTTGCAAACACGCGTATTCATCGCGCACATTCCCGTGAACAGATTCCGCACCCGGAGATTCACTGATGCGCATTGCTGCTGACCGTCCTCGCCATTTCCTCGCCACCGCACCGGCCACCGATCCCCGGGCGGGCGGGCGCCGGGCCATTCTGGCCTCGACGGCGATCATGCTCGTCCTCGCGGCGCCCCTGCCTGCCCCGGCGGCGACGTTCACCGCGTCCAACGAGACCGACCTCGTCAACCACATCAACACCGCCAACAGCAATGCCGAGGCGGACACGATCAACGTCGATTCCGACATCACGCTGACCGGTGCCCTGCCGGTGCTGACGGATGGCAACGGGGTGACGATCGACCTGGGCGGCAACACGATCTCGGGAGACAATGCGCACCGCATCTTCTTCGTCAACTCGGGCACGGCGACGATTCAGAATGGCACGCTGGCCGACGGGCTGGCGCAGGGCGGCGCTGGCGGCGACGGCGGCGGTGGCGGCATGGGCGCGGGCGGCGCGCTCTATGTCCGCGGCGATACCGCGCCAACCGTCACTGTGACGGGCGTGGCGTTCACCAACAACGCCGCGCAGGGTGGCTTGGGCAGCAGTAAATCCGGCTTTACCGGTGGCGGTGGCGGCGGTCTTGGCGGCGACGGTGCGATCCCCACCCCCCCGGGTGACGCCGGTGCAGGTGGTGGCGGTGCCTTTGTCGATGGTGCCACCAACTCAGGTGACGCGGGTGGTGACGGCGGCGGGGGGAACGGCGGTGCCGGTGGGCCTGATAACACTGTTGGCGGCGCGGGCGGCGACCTCACCGGCGGCGGTGGCGGCGGTGAGGGCAATAATGGTGGTCCCGGTGGCTATGGCGGCGGCGGTGGCGGCGCGGGCGCATTGAGCAATGGCGGTGACGGCGGCTTCGGCGGCGGCGGCGGCAGCAGTGCTGATATTGGCATCCCGGGCACTGCGGGCGGTGACGGCGGCTTTGGCGGCGGCGGCGGCGCGGGCATTTTGAGCAGTGGCGGTATCGGCGGCTTCGGCGGCGGCGATGCCACACCTTTTGACGGCGGCGGCGGCGCGGGTTTCGGCGGTGCGGTGTTCGTGCAGGACGGGGCCACGGTCACGATTTCCGGCGCGTCCTCGGCCAGCGGCGGCAGCGTCACCGGCGGCACCGGCGCCAATGACGGCACAGCGGCGGGCACCGGCCTCTTCCTGCAGAACGCGGGCGTCACGCTGGCCCCCGGCGCGGGCGAGACGCTGACCATCTCCGATGTCATCGCCGACGATACCGGCAACGGCCCCAACGCGGGCAGCGTGACCATCGACGGTGCCGCCGACGGCACCGTCGAACTGACCGGCGACAACACGTTCTCGGGCGGTGTGACGGTCGCCGGCGGCACCTTCCGCCTTGGCAGCAATACGGCCGCCGGGACAGGGAGCGTCACCACCACCGGCTCCACGCTCAGCCTTGCCGATGGCGTGAACTCCGCGAGCCCGATCATCCTCAGCAGCGACGATACGAAGCTTGAGGTGATTGCCGGTGAAAGCGCCGAGCAGTCGGGTGTCATCTCCGAGACCGGCGGTGCGCGGCCGCTGGAAAAGATTGGCGCGGGCGAGCTGACCCTGTCGGAGGACAACAGCTATACCGGCGCGACCACGGTCAGCGGCGGGCGGCTGACCGTCACCGGCAACATCGATTCGACCGTCGTGACGGTCGAGGATACCGCCGGGCTGACGGCGGACGGCGCGGCGCTGGCGGATACGGCGGCGGTGACGCTCAACGGCAGCGGCGACCTGACGCTGACGGGCGACGAGACCATCGGGTCGCTGGCCTCGGCCTCGGGCACCTCGACGGTGACGCTGGGGGCGAACACGCTGACCACCGGCGACGCGGGTGACACGAGCTTTGCCGGGGTGATCGACGGCAGCGGCGGGCTGACCAAGCAGGGCAGCGGCACGCTGACCCTCACGGGCGCGAACACCTATACCGGCGGGACCACCGTGGCCTCGGGCACGCTGAGCCTGGGCTCGGACAGCGCCGCGGGAACCGGCACCATCACCACCACCGGCTCGGTGATCGACTATGCCGACGGGGTGACCATCGCCAACGCGATCGACCTCGACAGCGACGACACGCAGCTTCAGGTCACCGCCGGCAGCGCCGAGCAGTCGGGTGTCATCTCCGAGACCGGCGGCGCGCGGCCGCTGGAAAAGATCGGCGCGGGCGAGCTGACCCTGTCGGCGGACAACAGCTATACCGGCGAGACCACGGTCAGCGGCGGGCGGCTGACCGTCACCGGCAACATCGATTCGACCGTCGTGACGGTCGAGAATACCGCCGGGCTGACGGCGGACGGCGCGGCGCTGGCCGACAGCGCGGCGGTGACGCTCAACGGCACGGGCGACCTGACGCTGACGGGCGCCGAGACCATCGGCTCGCTGGCCTCGGCCTCGGGCAACTCGACGGTGACGCTGGGGGCCAACACGCTGACCACCGGCGACGCGGGCGACACGGGCTTTGCCGGGGTGATCTCCGGCGGCGGCGGGCTGACCAAGCAGGGCAGCGGCACCTTCACCCTCACGGGCGCGAACACCTATAGCGGCACCACCACGATTTCCGACGGCACGCTGGCGGTGGGCGATGCCGCGGCGCTGGGGGCGACGGGGATCGGCAGCGACACCTCTCTCGACGGCGGCACGCTGCTGGGCACGGCGGACCTGACGCTGGACGAAGACAGCATCGGGACGACCGACAACACCGATTCCACCATCGCGGCGGCGGATGGCACCACGCTGACGCTGGACACGGTGAATCTATCGGGGTTCGCCTCCACCCTGCGATTCGGTCGCGCGGGGGATACGGGCACGGTGATCGTGAACAACAGATTCACCGCCGCCAGCGACGCCAACGTGGAGATCGAGGCAGGCACGCTGGAAATCGGCACCGGCAATGCCGGAAGCAGTCTGCTCGATTTCATCGCCTCGACCACGGTGGAGGCCGACGGCACGCTCGACATCGCGGGCGCCGACACCGAGGTCAACGCGCTCGGCGGCAGCGGCACGGTGACCAACGGCGGCGCCGACGACCGCACGCTGACGCTGATCGGCACCTCCACCTTCGCCGGCACGATCGAGGACGGCGGCGGCGGGGCCATCTCGCTGGACACGTTGTCCTTTGACACCATCACCCTCACGGGCACCAACACCTATACCGGGGACACGACCGTCACCGCCGGCACGCTCACCGTGGGGACGGGCGGCAGCATCACCGGCAGCGCCTCGCTCGACAACGACGCCACCTTCGAGGTGGCCAGCGGGGCCAGCGCCAGCTTTGGCACCATCGACAATGACGAGAACGGCATCATCAATGTCGACGGCACGCTCTCGGGCACCGCCAACACGATCAACAACGCAGGCACCTTCAATGTCGGCGACGGCGGCACGGTGCAGGATGCGGGTGCGATCAACAACCAGGGCACCGGTGTCTACAACTTCGCCGGTGATGCGACCTTCGAGGCCGACACCGACAACAGCGGCGGCGAGGTCATCGACAATGCCGGCGAGATCAACCTGACCGGATCGGCCAATGCCAGCGGCACGGTGGATGCCGAGGGCTCGGACATCGAGACCTCCGGCACCATCGACATCGACCAGCAGATGACGCTGACCGATATCGGCACGCTGACGGTGACCGGCGGCACGGTGGACGTGGGCATGGACGCCACGCTCAGCGGCGTGACCGAGACGGTTCAGTCGGGCGGCACATTGCAGGGCGCGGGCACGTTCGAATTCGGCACCTACCGGCTGCAGGGCGGCGATAACGATGCGACCGTCGATGCCGGCAGTTTCGCGCATACCGGCGGCAACCAGAACGCGACCGTCAACGCGGATATCACGGTGGTCGCGCTCGGCGGCACTGTCCCGGCGATCGGGCCGGGCGGCGTGGCGGCCGACAATGCCGCGGGCGACATCACGGTGACGACCACCGCCGACGGCGACATCAACAACACCGGCGGCGACGGCATCAATGCCGACACCACCGGCGGGACCGGCGCGGTGACGATGACGCTCGACGGCACGACCGAGGGCAGCGATGACGGCGTGAACATCGCCGCCGGTGCCGGCGGCACGGTGGACGTGACCGCCAATGACGACGTGACCGGCGGCGATGACGGGGTCGTGATCGGTGCCGAGGATGCCGACGTGACCGTGACGGTCGGATCGGCCACCACGATCACGGGACAGGGCGACGCCGGGGTCGATATCGACGTGACCTCGGGCACCGGCAACACGGTGACGGTCGAGGGCTCTTCGGGCACGATCATCGGCGCGGTCGACGGGGTAAACGTCGCCTCCGGCGGGGCCGATATCGTGCTGGACAACCTCGACCTCGTGCAGGGCGATGCCGGGGACGGGGCCGACCTCGCCTCCGGCGGTGGCACGATCACCGTGACCGCCCTCGACGAGGTGCTCGGCAGCGACGGGCACGGCATCACCGCGAGCTCGGGCGGCGGGGCCATCTCCATCGACGGCAGCGGTCTGGGCACCACGGCCGGCGGCAATGGCGTGACCGGCGGCATCACCGGCCATGGCGGCGACGGCATCAACGTCGCCTCCTCGGGCGGGGCGATCACCATCGGTACCACCACGGCCAACGGCGCGATCACCGGCAGCAATGACGGCATCGAGGCCGATGGCGGGACCGGCGGCAGCATCGACATCGCGCTCGACGCCGACGTGACCGGCCAGGGCGGCCACGGGGTCACCGCCACCAATGAGAGCGCCGACATCACGGTGACCGTTGGCACCGGCGTGACGGTCGAGGGCCAGGGCACGCACGGCGTCAACATCGACATGGCGTCGGGCGGCACGGCGCGGGTGCAGGGCAATTCGGGCACGATCATCGGCAACAATGACGGCATCCATGTGACCGGTGCCAGCAACAATGCGATCGTGCTGGACAACCTCGACCTCGTGCAGGGCAATAACGGGGACGGGGCCGACCTCACCTCCGGCGGTGGCACGATCACCGTGACCGCCCTCGACGAGGTGCTCGGCAGCGACGGGCACGGCATCACCGCGAGCTCGGGCGGCGGGGCCATCTCCATCGACGGCAGCGGCCTCGGCACCATGCTTGGCGGCAATGGCGTGACCGGCGGCATCACCGGCCATGGCGGCGACGGCATCAACGTCGCCTCCTCCGGCGGCGCGATCACCATCGGTACCACCACGGCCAACGGCGCGATCACCGGCAGCAATGACGGCATCGAGGCCG
>NZ_JBHMEC010000028.1:0-79718 GCF_042430665.1 Roseovarius ramblicola
CTCAGAGCAAAAATCGGTTGCTGCAATCTTCGCTGTAAAACACTGTAAACTTCGCTGTCACGCTACACCGGGCGTCACGCGCCAGTCATCGACATAGACACTGACAGCACCCGGCTCAAAGCGCGCGCGCACGCCGTCGCCGGGCACCGGCACGCCCTCGGGCAACAGCGCGTTGAGAGCCGAGCCCTCGAAATCCAGCCGCGCGATACGGTGGCGGCCGACATCCTCGATGCGCGTCACCGTCACCGGCAGCCCGGCATCACCGAGCGAGACGAATTCGGGCCGCACGCCGATCTGCACACGCCCGCCCGGCGGGTCATACGCGCCGCCGAGCGGCACCTCGTGCCCCGCCACCCGCGCCACCTTGCCCGCCACCTCGGCATCAAGAAGGTTCATCCCCGGGCTGCCGATGAAATACCCCACGAAGGTATGCGCCGGCCGCTCGAACAACTCCTCGGGCGTGCCCACCTGCACCACCCGTCCGTCATGCATCACCACCACCTTGTCGGCGAATGTCAGCGCCTCGGTCTGGTCGTGGGTGACATAGATCATCGTGTGCCCGAACTCGTGGTGCAGCGCCTTCAGTTGCGTGCGCAACTCCCATTTCATGTGCGGGTCGATCACCGTCAGCGGCTCGTCGAAGAGCAGCGCGTTGACATCCTCGCGCACCATCCCGCGCCCGAGGCTGATCTTCTGCTTGGCATCCGCCGTCAGCCCCCGCGCCTTGCGGTCGAGCGTGTCCTCCATGTCGATCATCTGCGCGATGGCCTGCACGCGCGTGGCAATATAGCCCGCCTCCGCGCCCCGGTTCTTGAGCGGAAAGGCCAGGTTCTCGCGCACCGTCATGGTGTCGTAGACCACCGGAAACTGAAACACCTGCGCGATGTTGCGGGCCGCCGTGGGCTGACCGGTCACATCCGCATCATTGAACAGGATGCGCCCCTGCGACGGGTGCAGCAGCCCCGAGATGATGTTGAGCAGCGTGGACTTGCCACAGCCCGACGCGCCCAGCAGCGCATAGGCCTCGCCATCGCCCCAGACATGGTTGAGTTCCTTGAGCGCCCAGTCTTCCTCGCCCTTGGGCGCGGGCAGGTAGCTGTGCGCGAGATTGTCGAGCGTGATCTTTGCCATTTCCCCCCCTCAGGCCGCCTGCGCATAGGACGCGGGCGCCACCAGCGCGCCATCGGACCCGAACACATAGACATGCGCGGGATCGAGCCAGACCCGCAAGCCGGTTCCGATCTCCAGGTCGCGCACCCCGTGGATCAGGCCAACCCAGCGCGCGCCGTGATGGTCGAGATGCACAAAGGTCTCCGACCCGGTGATCTCGGTCACGCTCAGCGTCGCGTCAAAGCCCATCACCTCCTCGCCGTGGCGCTCGATCTCGAGATGGTTGGGCCGGAATCCCATCTGATACGCACCGTCCCCGAGCGCCTTGAGCGCGCCCATCGCGGGCACCTCCTGCCCGTCGCCGAACACCAGCCGGTCGCCGCGCTTGGTCGCGGTCAGGAAATTCATCGGCGGGTCGGAAAACACCCGCGCGGTGGTGGCATCGGCGGGCCGGCGATAAACCTCCGGCGTCGGCCCGAACTGCGTGATCCGCCCCTCCCACAGCGTCGCCGTGTTGCCGCCCAGCAGCAGCGCCTCTTCCGGCTCGGTCGTGGCATAGACAAAGATCGCGCCGGATTCCTCGAATATCCGCGGGATTTCCAGACGCAATTCCTCGCGCAGCTTGTAATCGAGATTGGCCAGAGGCTCGTCCAGCAGCACCAGCCCCGCCCCCTTCACCAGCGCCCGCGCCAGCGCGCAGCGCTGCTGCTGCCCGCCCGACAGTTCCAGCGGCTTGCGGTCGAGCATCGGGGTGAGCTTCAGCATCCCTGCCGTCTCGCGCACCAACCGGTCGATCTCGCCCTTGCCCTTGCCCTGCAGGCGCAAGGGCGAAGCGATGTTGTCATAGACACTCATCGACGGGTAGTTGATGAATTGCTGATAGACCATCGCCACCGCGCGGTCCTGCACCCGCATCCCGGTCACATCCTGCCCCTGCCACAGGACCCGCCCCGTGGCGGGCGCATCGAGCCCCGCCATCAGCCGCATGAGCGAGGTCTTGCCCGCCAGCGTCGGGCCCAGCAGCACGTTCATCGTGCCGGGCGCGAGCGTCAGGTCGGCGGGATGGATATGCACCTCGCCATCCACGACCTTGGATATGCCATCGAGTGTCAGCGTCACGCCTCGGCCCTCCCCTTCGCCGTCGCGCCGGACACGCGCGCGGCGCGCATCCAGTCGTCGAGCGCGGCAATCTGATCGTCGGTCATCTTCAGCCCCAGCCGCGTGCGCCGCCAGACCACGTCCGCGGCCTCGCGCGCATGTTCGCGACTCATCTGCCAGCGCACCTCCGCCTCGGTCAGCGTCGCACCGAAATCGCGGCCCATCCCGGTCGCCTCGCCTGCATCGCCCAATACCTGCACGGCCTCGGTGCCATAGGCGCGCACCAGCCGCAGCGCATGCCCCGCCTCCAGGAACGGGTACCGCGCCCGCAGAGTTTCGACCAGCGCCCCGACCCCGTCAACGGCGAAGTCCCCGCCCGGCAGCGGCACCCCGGCGGTCCAGTCCCCGCCTGCTTGCGGGAAATGCGGTGCCAGCCGCGCCAGCGCCGATTCCGCCAGCCGCCGGTAGGTGGTGATCTTGCCGCCAAAGACGTTCAGCAGCGGCGCGCCGCCGCTCTCGTCGAGCGACAGCACATAGTCGCGCGTCGCCGCCGTGGCCGATTTCGCCCCGTCATCATAGAGCGGACGCACCCCGGAATAGCTCCAGACGATATCCGCCTCGGTCACGGGCCGCGCGAAATACTCGCTGGCAAACCGGCACAGATACGCCGCCTCCTCGGGGGTGCATTCGGGTGCCTTGTCGGGGTCGTGATGCTCGGCATCGGTGGTGCCGATCAGGGTGAATTCGCCCTCGTAGGGAATGGCAAAGACGATCCGCCCGTCGGCACCTTGAAAGAAATAGCACTTGTCGTGGTCATAGAGCTTTCGGGTCACGATATGGCTGCCGCGCACCAGCCGCACCCCCTCGGACGAATTGAGCCGCAGCACCCCGGTAATGACATCGCTCACCCACGGCCCGCCCGCATTGACAAGCGCGCGCGCACACACCGTGTCGACCTCGCCGGTATCGGTATCCTTCAGCCGGACATGCCACAGCCCGTCCCGGCACTCGGCCCCGGCGACGCGGGTGCGCACCCGGATACGCGCACCGCGCGTCTCGGCGTCGCGCGCGTTCAGCACCACGAGGCGGCTGTCCTCGATCCAGCAATCGGAATACTCGAAGGCGCGGGCGAACTTGTCCTTCAGGGGCCGCCCCTCCGGGGCCTGCATCAGGTCGAGCGTCTCCGTGCCCGGCAGGATCTCGCGCCCACCCAGATGATCGTAGAGAAACAGCCCCAGCCGGATCAGCCAGGCGGGACGCCGCCCCTTCATCCACGGCATCACCGCGTTGAGAATGCGCGAGGTCGGCGTCTCGCCCTCGAAGCGCATATCGCGGTGATACGGCAGCACGAAGCGCATCGGCCACGAGATATGCGGCATCGCCCTCAGCAGCGTCTCGCGCTCGATCAGCGCCTCGCGTACCAGCCGGAACTCGAAATACTCCAGATAGCGCAGCCCGCCATGGAACAGCTTGGTCGACGCAGAGGAGGTGGCCGAAGCGAGGTCGTGCATCTCGGCCAGCTCGACCGAAAGCCCGCGCCCGGCGGCGTCGCGCGCGATGCCGCAGCCATTGATCCCGCCACCGATGACGAAAAGATCGACGATATCGCCGCCAGTGTCCTCCACGCGCACGCCCTCCCTTGCGTGAAAACAAACGAAACAGCAATTCCCCCTATCAGTCAACAACGAATGTTCGTTTCTGCTCCTTATTAGAAAATCCCGGTGGTGACAGATCCGAGCGCAGCGGTCAGTCCATCCTTGCGGCCAGCCGAAAAACGAACATAATCGAACACCCAGCCAGCGAGGTCCGCCAATGTCGCAATCGTTCCGCCAGCCCGATATCCTCGAGATCGCCCGCGCCGAGGGCAAGGTCATGGTCGAGGACCTCGCGCTTCGCTTCAACGTCACCGTCCAGACCATCCGCCGCGACCTGACCGAGCTTGCCAACGCGGGCAAGCTCGAACGCGTCCACGGCGGCGCGATCCTGCCCTCGGGCGTCAGCAACATCCTCTACGAGGAACGCCGCCGCCTCAACGAGGCGGCCAAGACGGCGATCGGGCGCGCCTGTGCGGCGGCCATCCCCGAGGCGACCTCGCTGTTTCTCGACATCGGCACCACCACCGAAGCGGTGGCGCAGGCGCTGCTCGACCACCGCGACCTGATGGTGGTGACCAACAACATGAACGTGGCCCGCACCCTTCTGGCCAACCCCGACTGCGAGATCGTGCTCGCCGGGGGTGCCCTGCGGCGCTCCGACAACGGGCTCGTCGGCCATCTCACCGCGCGCGCCATCGAGAATTTCAAGTTCGACCACGCCATCCTCGGCTGCTCGGCGCTCGGCGAGGACGGCGACATGCTCGATTTCGACATCCAGGAGGTGGTCGTCGGCCAGACCCTGCTGAAACGCTCGCGCGAGGTGATGCTCGTGGCCGACCATTCGAAGTTCCAGCGCAGCGCACCGGTGCGCATCGGCTCGATCCGCGATGTCGATCACGTCTTCACCGACGCGCCCCTGCCCGCCGCCCTTGCCGACGCCTGCACGACATGGGGCACCCATGTCCATGTCAGCCCGCCCGGCAACTGACCCGCCGCTTCTTCTTGGTGAAAATACTCCCGGGGGAGTCGCCGCCAGGCGACGGGGGCAGCGCCCCCGCCTTCAGAACACCGAATGCGCCCCCAGCGCGACGCTCGCCTCGCCGCGCACCAGCCGCCGGTAGAACGCCTCCAGCGTCTCGTACCCCGTCTCCGGCGTGGCCTCGGCGTCATAGCGCCCGGTCTCCGGGTCCAGCACCAGCATCGACTCGGTGGCATAATACCGCCCGATCCGCGCCAGATCCGCCTTTGCGGCAAGGCCCGCGCTGATCCGCCCGCCGAGGGCCAGCCCCGCCACGATCCCGTCCATCAGCCGCAGCGGCACGTGGCGGTAATGCGGCTCCAGCCCCAGCGCGCGAAACAGCATCCCGCCCTGCTCCAGCGGCGTGATCGCGGGCCCGGGCCCGCCGATGGGCAGCACCCGGTTCCACCGCGCCGGATCGTCGAGACAGCCCAGCATGTAGTGCGCAAGGTCGCCGTCGCTTATCGGCTTGCACGCCGTCCCCCGCCCGTCGCCGAACAGCAGGAACGGCTTGCCCGCCCGCAGGCGGCCAAGCTGCCCCGAGAGCGATTTGAAATAGGCGGTCGGGCGGACGATGGAATAGCGCAACCCCGAGGCGGCAAGCTCCGCCTCAACCGCAAGCTTCGCGCGCTGAACCTCCAGTTTCGGGCGCTGCACGCAAATGGCCGAGAGCAGAACGAAATGCGCCGCGCCGCCCGCGCGCGCATCCCCGATCGCCGCCGCCGTGGCCGCGTGATCCACCGCCCAGGCATCCGTCGGCGCCCCCGTCCGCGACGCCATGCAGCAGATCACCACCCGCGCGCCGCCCGCCTCCAGCGCCTGCGCCACGGTGCCGAAATGCAGCCGCGCGCCCTCCGGCAGCCCATGCCCGCCACCCGCGTGACGGGCGCGCAGCACGCAGTCCACCGCGTACCCCGCCTCCAGCGCCGCCGCCACCACCGCCCGTCCGATGGTGCCCGTCGCCCCGAGAACGAGGAGCCGCATCATGGGCCCGGAAAGCTGCCGAAGGGGATGTATCGCACCGCGTCGCCGGGCCGGATTTCCGCAGGCCCATCGGGCAGTTCCACCAACCCCTCGGCCCAGCTCAGCCCGCTTATCCGGCCCGAGCCCTCGGATTGGAACACCTCGGCGCGACCGTCCCGGATGCGCGCGCGCAGGTATTCGCGGCGGCCCGGCTTCTTGCGTTTCCCGAACGCGGCGGGCACGTCAAAGCCCAGCGGTTCGCGCCATTCCGCGCCCGACAGCACCGCCATCGCGGGCCGCGCGAAGATCAGCGTGCAAACGAGGGCCGCGACCGGGTTGCCCGGCAGGCCAAAGACCGGCACGCCGCCCCACATGCCCAGAGCCAGAGGCCGCCCCGGCTTGAGCGCAATCCGCCATTCCGCCATCGCCCCCGCCTCGTTCAGCAATGCCGAAACGTGATCCTCGTCCCCCGACGATGCCCCGCCGGAGGTCAGGATCGCATCCGCCTCGGCCGCGCCCCGGTCGAACGCGGCGCGCAGGATGGCGCGGTCGTCGGACACCCGACCAAGGTCAACGGCATCATACCCCATCTGCCGCACCAGGGCGGTCAGCATGGGGCGGTTGGCATCATAAATCTGCCCCGCGCGCGCGTCCTCTCCCGGCTCGACCAGCTCGTCGCCGGTAGAGATCACCGCCACGCGCAACCGCTCGAACACCGGCAGATCGTCCAGCCCCACAGCCGCGCAGAGCGCCAGGTCGGCGGGCGTCAGGACGCGGCCCGCCTCCAATATACGCGCGCCCGCCTCCACATCCTCGCCCGCGCGCCTCGTGTTGGCCCCGGGCTTGAGCCCGCCGCGAAACGCGATGCGCCCCTCGCCGACGGTCACATCCTCCTGCAGGATCACGGTATCGACCCCCTCGGGCAGGGCCGCCCCGGTCAGCACCCGCACCGCATGCCCCGGCGGCACCGCACCCGGATAAGGCACCCCCGCCGCTGCGCGGCCCTCGACCAACGACAAGACCTGATCGCCCTCGGTCAGCGACGCATGGGCAAAGCCATAGCCATCCACTGCCGTATTCGCCTGCGGCGGATTCGCCCGCCGCGCCGTCACCGGCGCGGCCAGCACGCGCCCGGCGGCGTCCCCAAGCGGCAAGACCTCCTGCCCCACCACCGCGCGCAGCCGGTCGCGCAGCAGGGCGAGCGCATCCTCCACCGGCGTCCAGTCCACCCCGGCGGGCAGCGCGAAACAGTCGTCGCGCAGGGGCGGCGGCTTCAGCCTGTCGTCGCAGGCGGTCATCAATTCCTCTTCATGCCCCAGGCCCAGAATCCAGCCCTCCTCGGGCGCATCCACCGCCAGCATCTCGGCCAGCCGGTCGTCAGGCACCCGCGCCAGCGCACGCGCCAGCAACCGCACCTGATGGGCGTCGCGAATGCCGCCCGCCGCCTCGGCGCGTTTTACGGCGGCATTGATCAAGCCCGGCCAGATTTCGACAACCGCCACGGGCTTGTCCAGCACCTCGAACGGCCACACCGCCACCTGCCCGTAGAACATGCGCCGCAACCGGTTGAGCACCGGCAACCCGGTCAGCACCTGCCCGCCCACGGCCCCGGCACCGCCCATCTGCCAGCAGGTAAAGCTGCCCGGCGCCTGTGCATCCGCCACGCGCCGCTCGGGCATGCCGTGCCCCGCGCGCGTATCCTTGCGCGGCAGGTCGGCAATGTCGCGCCGCAGCCCGTTGAACCAGAACGGCCCCACGCCGGGGAACCGCCCGTTGATCTCGCCCGCCACGTCAAAGCGATTATTGCCCTCGGGCGCGTCCTCGATCACCGTTTCCAGCCAGTCCCAGACCGCAAAGGGCGTGTCGGCCCCGGTCAGTTCCTGCGCGAACCCCGCCGGAAAGCCGAACGGAAAATCCACCCCGATCAGCAGCCTGCGCCCCGCCGCGCCCTCTTCCTCGATCAGGCTTGCAAGCGCCGCTTCGGCCTCTGCCCGGTTGCGCAGGTAGCGCGGGGCCTCATCCGTCCCGTCGCGGGTAATCCCCAACCAGATCGCATCCCGGCACGGGCGCGGCCCGGTATCGTTGCCGCCCGACCAGTCGAGCATCGCTACTGTATCGAATCCCGTCACAGCCCCACCTCTGCCAATATGAAATCCGCGATCCCGCGCGTGTCGTCCAGATCGAAGACCGGCCGGTCGAGATCGAGCGCCACGTCGCTCGCCACCGCGCGGATCGTCGGATCGCCGGGGGCAATGAGCGCATGGCCCGTCTCGGCGCGGAACGCCTCGATCTTGGGGTGGCGGTCGCGTTTGTAACCCTCGACCAGCACCAGATCGACCGGGCTCAGCCTTTGCAGCAGCTCCTCCAGCGTCGGCTCGCCCGCCTCGCGCAATTCGTGCATCAGGGCAAAGCGGTTGCGCGACGCGAGCAGCACCTCGCGCGCCCCCGCAACCCGGTGCCGGTGGCTGTCCTTGCCCGGATGATCCACGTCAAAGCTGTGATGCGCGTGCTTGACGGTCGAGACGCTGACCCCCCGCCCGGCGATCTCCGCCACCAGCCGCTCCATCAACCCGGTCTTGCCGGCGTTCTTCCAGCCGGTCACGCCGTATAATCTCATGCCCCGGCCCTCCGTTGCGCGAGGGCCAGGTCCTCGGGCGTGTTGACGTTGAAAAACGCATCCCCGTCATCAAAGAGCGCCTCGCGCCCGCCATGCCGGTCGGTCCACAGCACGATCTTGCGCAGCCCGTCCTTGAGGCCCTCGCGCAGATCGTCGCGCAGCGCCACCGGCCAGAGCCCGAAGGTAGGATGGCGCACCTGCCCGCCACTGCTCATGGATTTGGTCTCTTCCGCGCCGCGCGGCGTGGCGGCCAGCACCAGCGGATGCGCCATGCCCTCCGCCGCCAATGCCAACCGCGCCACCAGGTCACGCGGGAAGAACGGCGTGTCGGCGGCCACGGTCACGATGGTCTCCGCGCCCTCGCCCGCCGCCCAGTCGAGCCCGGCGAGAACCCCCGCCAGCGGTCCGGGATAGTCTGCAATCGGATCGGGCAGAACGGTCAGACCAAACCCCGCAAACCGCGCCGGATCGCCATTGGCATTGAGCGCCACCGCCGCCACCTGCGGCGCCAGCCGCGCAATCACACGATCGAGGATCACCCCCTCGCCCAACGGCAACAGCCCCTTGTCGCCGCCGCCCATCCGCGTCGCCTGTCCACCGGCGAGGATCACCCCGAGAGGCACGCTCATCCGTCGGCACTCTTGCGGCGGTGCTTGGGGCTTTCCTCCGCCACGCTTGCCGGATCGGCATCGCGCAACACCCGCTCCTCCCCGCTCAGGCAGACGAACCGCCGCCCGCGCATCCGGCCGATCAGCGTCAGCCCCACCTGACGCGCGATCTCCACCCCCCAGGCGGTAAAGCCCGAGCGCGAGGCCAGCACCGGAATGCCCATAAGCGCGGTCTTGATCACCATTTCCGAGGTCAGCCGCCCGGTGGTGTAGAGCGTCTTGTCGCCCGCCGAAACGCCCTCGGAAAACATCCATCCCGCGATCTTGTCCACGGCATTGTGCCGGCCCACATCCTCCATGTAGACCAGCGGCCGCGCGCCCTGGCACAGCACCGTGCCATGGATCGCCCCGGCCTCGAGGTAGAGCGACGGGGTGCGGTTGATCCTGGCCGCCAGGGCATAGAGGTCCGAGGTCTTCACCTCCACCTCGGGCAGGCGCACGCCCTCCAGCCCCTCCATCATGTCGCCGAACACGGTGCCCACGGCGCAGCCACTCGTCCGCGTCTTCTTCTTCAGCTTTTCCTCATAGGTGGTCTGCCCGTCGGTGCGCACCACCACCGTCTCAAGGTCCTCGTCGAAATCGACGCCGCGCACCGCCTCGCCCGTCGCCAGCATCCCCTGATTGCGCAGAAACCCCAGCGCCAGATATTCGGGGTAATCGCCGATCGTCATCGCCGTCACGATCTCCTGGCCGTTGAGAAAGATCGTCAGGGGACGTTCCTCGACCACCGGGATGCGCGCGGGATTACCCTCGTGATCCACCCCCTCGACCGCGCGGGTGAGCCGCGCCGCGCCGGGATCGGGGGCGATAAGGTAGTCGGAAACATCGCCTTGGGTGGTCAATTGCATCTCCTCCCTGCATCCGCTAGGCCACGGGCGCAACGATCCCGGAGCACCCCCGACAGTGTCCAGCCAAAGCACCAATTCGCCCTATTGGCAAGGCGTGCGCGACGGCGCGCCGTTCATCCTCGTGATCGTGCCGTTCTCGATGCTGTTCGGCGTCGTGGGCACCGAGGCGGGGCTGCACATTGCCGAGACCATGGCGTTTTCGGTGCTGGTGATCGCGGGCGCGGCGCAGTTCGCGGCGCTGCAACTGCTGACCGACAACGCGCCCACGCTCATCGCGCTCGTCTCGGCGCTTGCGGTCAACCTGCGCATGGCGATGTACTCGGCCTCGCTGACCCCGTGGCTCGGCGCGGCACCGCTGTGGCAGCGCGCCGTCGCCGCCTATTTCACCGTCGATCAGAGCTATGCCTGCGCAGTGGTGAAATTCGAGCAGGAGCCGCACTGGTCGGTGCCCGAGCGCCTGGCCTATTTCTTCGGCGTGGTCACGCCGATCTGCCCGTTGTGGTACGTGTTCACCCTCGTCGGCGCGCTCGTCGGCAACGCGGTGCCCAGCGGTCTGCCGCTGGATTTCGCTCTGCCCATCACCTTTCTCGCGATGATCGGCCCGATGCTGCGCACGCCCGCCCACGTGGTGGCGGCGCTGGTGTCGGTGACGCTGGCGCTGGTACTGGCGTGGCTGCCCTTCAACCTCGGGCTTCTGCTGGCGGGGATCGCGGGCATGATGGCGGGCGCGCAAGCCGAGGTGCTGCTCGAACGCCGCAAGGAGGGCCGGGCATGATCGACGGCCCCGCCCTCTGGCTCTTCATCGCCGCGCTGGGCGCGGGCACCTTCGCGCTGCGCTTCGTCTTTCTCGGGCTGATCGGCGACCGCCCGCTGCCCGCGTGGCTGCTGCGGCACCTGCGCTACACGGCGGTAGCGGTGCTGCCCGGCCTCGTCGCGCCGCTGGTGGTCTGGCCCGCCGCCACGGGGGGCACGCTCGACGCTCCGCGCATGGCCGCCGCGCTTGTCACACTCGGCCTCGGCTACACCACGCGCAACGTGATCCTCGCCATCTCGGGCGGCGCGATTACGCTTTTTGCAGGTCTCGCCTTGCTGGGCTGACGGCCCCGGCTTCTCTTTGGTGAAAATACTCCGGGGGAGTCGCGCGGATGCGCGACGGGGGCAGCGCCCCCTACGCCCGCAAGACCCTGCGGGAGCATGGGGCGCGGATGGCCCGACGGGGACGTTCGAGTGAGCCGCGCCATCGCATGTCCGCGGGCAGGCGATCCGACGGTCTTTTCAGTGCACTTTATCCCTCCATACCCGCAAAACATGCGATCGGCGCGCTGGCTTGGCCAAATCGCCTGTCCGGGGGGCGGACATGCGATGGCGCGGCGGCCTTCGGCCTTGATTCCGCGCCGGGACCAAGCACCCAACGACCGCAACAGGCCAAACCTCTCCCTCCGAGAGCGCCGCCCCCCTAAGCCCGCGGGGCCGCTGCGCGGCGCAGCCGGTCGTTGATCGCCCGGCCAAGGCCCCGCTCGGGGATGGGGGCCACGGCGATCCCGACCGCCCCGGTCGCGTCGAGCGCGTGGAGATGGTGAAAGAGGTTCGCCGCCGCCTCCACCAGATCGCCCGTCTCCGAGAGCGTCAGATCGCCCGCCACCGCACCAAAGCCCAGCATCGCCTCGCCCGGCCGCCGCTCCACGGCCCCGAGCCTTACCCGCGCCCCCGGTGCGTAATGCGAGCCCATCTGACCCGGCGCGCTCAGCGCGTCAGCCTCGTCGCGCCGCGCCACCGGGCCGCCCAGCGCCGCCTCCAGCGCCTCGACCGGCACGCCGCCGGGGCGCAGCAGCACCGGCACCCCCGCCAGCCCGAGGATGGTCGATTCCACCCCCACAGGGCAGGCCCCGCCATCCACCACCGCCGCGATCCGCCCGGCAAGGCCCGCCATCACATGCGCCGCCTCCGTCGGGCTGATCCGGCCCGAGGGGTTGGCCGAGGGCGCGGCCACCGGCCCGCCGAACGCCGTCAGCAGCGCCCGCGCCACCGGGTGCGCGGGCACCCGCACCGCCAGCGTCGGCAAACCGGCGGTGACCAGCGGCGACAGCCCCGCGCCCTCTCGCAATGGCAAGACCAGCGTCAGGGGCCCGGGCCAGAAGGCGCTGGCCACGATCTCCGCCGCGTCGGACCACTCCGCGAAATCGCGCGCGCGCGCGGCGCTCTCGACATGCACGATCAGCGGGTTGAAGCGGGGCCGCCCCTTGGCCTCGAAAATCCGCGCCACCGCCGCGTCGTCGCGCGCGTCCGCACCGAGGCCATAGACCGTCTCGGTCGGAAAGGCCACGAGCCCGCCGTCGCGCCAGATCGCGGCGGCACGATCAAATCCGCGCGCATCGGCTTGCAATACCTCGGTTGCATTTGGCATCCAGACCCTCTGACGCGGCGTTTCGCTTGCTGCCACGGTGCCAGTGGCTACCCTCGGCAGAAAGTGGCTGAATACAGCTCCCCGGCCCGCTTGCCAAGCCGCGCCGGCAGGATGGAAAGGATGAGTGCAATGCCCTATCGCGCCCCGATCGAGGATTACCGCTTTCTGTTCGAACATGTGATCGGCCTGCAAGAACTGGCGGCGACGGACCGTTTCGCCGAGGCGACACCGGACATGACCACGGCCATCCTGACCGAGGCGGGGCGCATGTGCGAGGAGGTGCTGGCCCCCCTGCAACGCGCGGGCGACCTGCATCCCGCGCGGCTGGAAAACGGTGTCGTGCGCACCTCGCCCGGCTTCGACGACGGCTACCGCGCCATCGCGACAGGCGGCTGGATCGCGATCAGCGCCGACCCGGCTCATGGCGGCATGGGCCTGCCGATGATGCTGACCACCGCCGTCAACGAGATGATGGCGGCGGCGTGCCTGTCGCTGCAACTCGCGCCCCTGATGACACAAGGACAAATCGAGGCGCTGGAGCATCATGCCTCCGACGAGTTGAAGGCGCTCTACCTGCCAAAGCTGGTGAGCGGCGAGTGGTCCGGCACCATGAACCTGACCGAATCGCAGGCCGGATCGGACGTGGGCGCGCTGCGCACCCGCGCCGAGCCCAATGATGACGGCACCTACGCCATCACCGGGCAGAAGATCTACATCTCCTGGGGCGACAACGATTTCACCGAAAATGTCTGCCATCTCGTGCTTGCACGCCTGCCCGACGGGGTGCCCGGCACCAAGGGGATCAGCCTGTTTCTGGTGCCCAGGTTCATCCCCGATGAAGGCGGTGCCCCCGGCACGCAGAACAGCCTGTCGGTGGTCAGCCTCGAGCACAAGATGGGCCTGCACGGCAGCCCCACCTGCGTGATGCAGTATGACGGTGCCACCGGCTGGCTGGTGGGCGAGCCGCATAACGGCATGCGGGCGATGTTCACCATGATGAACAACGCCCGCCTCGGCGTCGGCGGCCAGGGTGTGGGCGCGGCCGAGGGCGCGTTCCAGCACGCGCTCGCCTACGCGCAGGAGCGCCGCCAGGGCCGCACCCCGGTCGGGGATGGCAGCGGCACCATCATCGAGCACGCCAACGTGCGCCGGATGCTGGCGCAGATGCGCGCCGAGACCTTCGCCGCGCGGGCCATCGCGCTGGCCTGCGCCAAGGCCACCGACATGGAGACCGCGACCGGCGCGGATCACTGGCGCGCCCGCGCGGCGCTTCTCACGCCCATTGCCAAGGTATTCGGCACCGAGACCGGGATCAGCGTCGCCAATACCGGCGTGCAGCTTCACGGCGGCATGGGCTATATCGAAGAGACGGGTGCCGCGCAGTACCTGCGCGACGTGCGCGTGACGGCGATCTACGAGGGCACCAACGGCATCCAGGCGATGGACCTCGTGGGCCGCAAGCTTGCCGACGGGGGCGAGGCCGCCTTTGCCCTCATCGACGAGATCGAGGCGCAGGCAGAGGCGGCGCGCGCCGCGCTTCCCGACCTCGCCGGGCCGGTCTGGCAGGCCACCGAGAGCCTGCGCGAGGCGACCGACTGGATGCTCGCGCAATCCGACATGACCGAACGCTTTGCCGGGGCCATGCCGTACCTGCGCGGCTTTGCCCGCGTGCTGGGCGGGCATTACCACCTCGCGGCGGCGCAGGCCGAGGGCGGCGACGGCGCGCGCACGCGCCTCGCGCGGTTCTACATCACGCGCCTGCTGCCCGAGCACGCGGGCCATTTCGCCCATGCCACCGCCGGGGCGGGCGATCTCTACGCGCTCACACCGTCGGATTTCGCGGCCTGATGGACGGGGCAGAGATCATCCGCCACCCGTGGGACACACCGCCGCCCGAGGGCACCGCCACCGAGGTCGCCCCGGGCGTGCTGTGGCTGCGCCTGCCGCTGCCGATGGTACTCGACCATGTCAACATCTACGCGCTCGACGAGGGCGATAGCTGGACCATCGTCGATACCGGCATCCACTCGCGCCGCGCCGTGGCGCTGTGGGAGACGATCCTCGCAGGCCCGTTGCAGGGCAGGCCGGTGGGCCGCGTGATCCTCACCCACCACCACCCCGATCATATCGGCATGGCGGGCTGGCTGATGGAGCGGTTCGGTGCCGCGCTCTGGGCCTCGCGCACGAGCTGGCTGATGGCGCGGATGCTGATCCTCGACGTCGAGGAGCGGCCCACGCCGCAGGCGCTGGCGTTTTCCCGCGCGGGCGGCATGGACGCGCAGGTGTTCGAGACGCGCGCGCAGGAGCGCCCCTACAATTTCGCCGACACCTGCGCGCCGCTCCCTGTGGGCTACACCCGCGTGACCGACGGCGCGGTGATCCGCGCGGGCGGGCGCGACTGGGATGTGCGGTTCGGCGGCGGCCACGCGCCCGACCACCTGACCCTCTGGAGCCGCGACGACGCGCTGGTGATCGCGGGCGACCAGATCCTGCCCGGCATCAGCCCCAATATCGGCGTCTACCCGACCGAGCCCGAGGCCGACCCGCTGTCGGACTGGCTCACCGCCTGCGACCGGCTGGCGGCGCATGCCCGCGACGACCACCTCGTGCTGCCGGGCCACAAGCTGCCCTTTACCGGGCTGCCGCTGCGGCTGCGGCAACTGGCCGGCAACCACCACGCCGCGCTCGACCGGCTGCGCGCCTTCCTGACCGTGCCGCGCACCGCCGCCGACTGCTTTCCGCTGCTGTTCCGGCGCGAGGTGACGGCGGGCACCTACGGTCTCGCGCTGGTGGAATCCGTTGCGCATCTCAACCACCTGATGCACGCTGGCGAGGTGACCCGCTGGCGGCGCGCGGATGGTGCGTGGCTCTGGCAGGTCGGGGACCAGTGACCGGAGGGGCGTGCCAGTGATCGACCGTATCGAGACCACCGCCGAACATGCCGAGGCAGCCGCCATGCCGCGCGCCCACGAGGTACACGCCGATCCCGGCCGGCCCGGCATCGAAACCGCCGCGAACAAGCTTTGCAACGCCCCCGCAGAGGACAAGAGCGCCGCCCGCTGGGCCTATGAGCGGCTGATCCTCTACATCCGTAACTTCGAGGAAACGCTCGACGAGGCACACGAGGTGGCGATGGGCTTTGCCGGGTCCGACGCGGGCACCATCCGCATCGAGGGGATGGGCTATTTCGATCCCGATATCGTCACCTTCTACGGCCAGGACCGGATGGGGATGCGCACGCAGCTCGTGCAGCACGTGAGCCAGCTCTCGGTGATGCTGCGCGCGCTGCCCAAGCAGGTTGAGGAGGCCCCGCCCACGCGCATCGGATTCCGCCTCGCGCAGGATCTTGAAGGCGAATAAGACCCGCCCGCGTCTTGGCGCGTGACAGCGCGCCGGAAATGCAGTAATCCGCACCCGACCCGGAACCCAAACGACAAGAGGACCGCAGGACATGGCAGAGCACAAGCATGGCGAGATGGACACCACCGTTCAGGAAAAGACCTTCGAGGGCTTCGTCAGGATGACCGTTTGGTCGGTCGTCGGCATCGCCGTCTTCCTGATCTTCCTCGCGATGGTCAACGGCTGACCGGCAACCGGACAGGGGGGCAGGATGCGCGCGATCCTTCTGGCGCTCGGCGCCGCGCTCATGCTGGCGGGCTGTGCCGCTGAATCGGTCCGCTCGCCGATGGAGGAGGTGACGCGCGCCGCCTACCGCCATGACGGGCCGCCGAGGCTCACCGTGTACACGATGATCAACAATCACAGCGGCGCGGGCGCGCATTCCGCGCTGATGATCAACGGCCCGCAGCGGGTGATCTTCGATCCTGCCGGGACCTTCAACTCCGGTCGCCACCTGCCCGAACGCGATGACGTGCTCTACGGCATCACGCCTGCGGTGGCGGACGTCTATACCCGCTACCACGCACGCAAGACCTACCATGTACGCATCCAGCGGCTCGACGTGTCGCCGGAGATGGCCGCGCGCGCGATCGCGCTGATCGAAGCCAACGGCCCGGTCCCCTCGGCGCAATGCTCGCTGGCGAGCTCGCGCATCCTCGGAGAGCTGTTTCCCGGCCGGGTGCGCACCTCGTGGTTCCCGCGCAAGACCGCCGACGATTTCGCGCAGATCCCCGGCGTGACCGAGGAAACGCTCTACGAGTACGACAGCGACGACAATTCCGGGGTGCTCGCCGCCTGGGACCCGGAGCGCGCAGCCGCGCAATAGGGCGGGGGCGGAGGGTCCGGGTTCGGGACGACGTGGTTGGCCGATTGTGTTGAAGAACTCCGCAATCCGGAAACCGTCTCCAAATCCTGGAATAACGCTCGCCCAGACCGCCATTCCGCGAAACGTATTTGGGAATATGACCCCCCGCGGGACGATGTTCTGCCAAGATGCCCATCTTCGGCGGGATACCGGCTTTTCAACACGATCGGCCTGGAGCGGTCGTTGACCTATCCGGTGATGAGCCGCGCGAGCGCCAGCCCGCGGGATGGCGATGCAAGGCCTGGTCTATCGCGCTTTATGTCGGGGTTCCCGAGAGAGATCAGAGCTTTGCGCCAACGTCACCCAATCGCCAGCCCTGTCGGGCGGGCTGGCGATCGCGCGGCGGCGTGCAAGCACGCCTGATTCCGCGCGGGGCAGGAGGCGAACGTTCCCTTCAGGCCATACGCGACCAACGTCCAGGCGACATTATCCAGCCGCTCACGGCTCGCCCCCGCCACGCAAAACCCCGCCCGCTTCACGCGGACGGGGCCTCATGTGTCCACAGCGCAAGCGTCACTCCGTCCCGTTGCGCCCCATCACCGACAGGCCGCGCAGGATGTCCACGGCATATGCCATCTGGTAATCCTCCTCACGCAGGCGAGAGACCTCCTGAGCCCGCTGACGCTCTTCCTCGATCTGCTTGAGCTCGTCCTCGCTGAGGCTGTCATTGTTCAGCCGTCCGCGCAGATCGGCCTCCGAGCGGGTGGGACGGTTGGTCTGCGCCTCGTCCTCCTCGGCCTGCGGGCGGCGCGCTGGCTGGGCCACCACGATATCGGGGCTGACGCCCAGCGCCTGGATCGACCGGCCCGAGGGCGTGTAGTAGCGCGAGGTCGTCAGCCGCATCGCCCCGCCGCCCCGCAGCGGCATCACCGTCTGCACCGAGCCCTTGCCAAAGCTCTTGGTGCCCACCACGATAGCGCGGCGATGATCCTGCAGCGCGCCGGCGACAATTTCCGAGGCCGAGGCCGAGCCGCCATTGATCAGCACGACGATCGGCTTGCCCTCGGCCAGATCGCCCGCCGTGGCGTTGAACCGCTCGCCGTCCTGCACCTCGCGGCCCCGGGTCGAGACGATCTCGCCCTTTTCGAGGAACGCGTCCGAGACCTTGATCGCCTGGGTGAGCAAGCCGCCGGGATTGTTGCGCAGGTCGAGCACGATGCCGCTGATCTTGTCCATCCCGCCCTGCGCCTCGATCTGCTCCTGCAGGCCGCTTTCGAGATTGGGATAGGTGTTGTCGTTGAAAGTGGTGACCCGAAGCACCACGGCGTCGCGTTCGGTGCGCGCACGTACCGCCGTCAACTCGATCGTGTCGCGGATGATCGACACGTCGAACGGCTCGGGCTCGCCCTCGCGCACCACGGTGATGACGATCTCGCTGCCCACCGGCCCGCGCATCATGTCCACCGCCTCGTTGAGCGTGAGGCCGAGCATGCTCTCGCCATCGACATGGGTGATGAAATCGCCCGCCTCGATCCCCGCCTGATCGGCGGGCGTGCCGTCCATCGGCGAGACCACCTTGACGAAGCCGTCCTCCTGCGTGACCTCGATGCCGAGGCCGCCGAACTCGCCGCGCGTCTGCACCTGCATGTTCTCGGCGTCATCGGGCGACAGATAGCTGGAATGCGGATCGAGCGAGGTGAGCATGCCGTTGATCGCCGCCTCGATCAGCTCGCTGGTGTCGACCTCCTCTACATATTGCGCGCGCACACGCTCGAAAATATCGCCGAACAGGTCGAGCTGTTCATAGACGCTGCCCGCCCCGTCGTTTTCCTGCGCGAGCAGCGGTGCCGCGACCTGCGTCGTCATCACGGTGCCCGAGAGGAGCCCCACGGTCGTGGCCATCAGGATTTTCTTCATGTCTCAGCCTTCCTTGTCGGTCGCGAACCACTTGAGCGGGTCCACCGGTGAATTGTCTTGACGCAGCTCGATATAGAGCGTCTGCCCGAGTCCGGCACCTGTTTCGCCGCCGGACCCGCCCGAATTGGCGGCCAGCAGGTCGTCGTCCGCCCCGTGCCCGCCCATCAGGCCCACGGGGCTGCCACCGGGCAGTACCTCGCCCGTGCGACCGTAGACCGTGCCGAGCCCGGCGAACACCAGAAGCACCCCGGCCTGCGGCTCCAGAATGATCACATTTCCGTAGTCGAGCAAGGGGCCGCGATAGCGCACCGTCGCCGGAACCGGCGTGGTCACCAGCGCGCGCGGGCGCGTCGCCACCACGATACCGGGCCGGGCGATCCCGGCGGCGTCGGCTTCACCCGCGCGGTGCAGGATCACCCCCTCGACCGGCAGCGGCAGGCTGCCCTTGCGCGGGCCGATCTCTGGCAGGCTGCCCGGCGCCTCGTCCACCGCGATGTCGCTCAGACCGCTGGCAAAACCCTCCAGCGTCTCGGTCGAGGCGATGAGCAGCGCGGTGCTGACCGGGTCCTCGGTAAAGCGGCGCGGCAGGTCGGTGCGTGCGGCGATCGCCTTGCTCAGGCGCACCCGCGCCTCCTGCACGCCGCGCAGCCCCTCCTCCAGCGTGCCCGCCGCGCTTTGCTGCAACGCGCGCAGCACCGCGATGTCCTGCACACGCGCGCGCAACTCCGCCGCGCGCGCGTCGAGCGCCGGGGCCACCTCCGACACGATCATACCCGCCCGCGCCGTGCCCACGGGCCCCGAGGGGTGCAGCATCAGCACCGGCACGGGCGCGCGGCCCATGGACTGCAAAACACCCAGAAGCTGCGCGATCTCGTCCTCGCGGCTGCGCAGTTCGGCGGCCAGCGCTTCCTCGCGCAGGGCCGCGCGGCGCACGCCCGCGCGCATTGCCTCCAGCCCCTCCTCGTAGGCGCGGATCACCCGGGTCAGCGCCTTGACGCGGTTGCGCGCGCCGTCCGCGTCGGCCAGTGCCGCCGCCGCCGCATCGAGCGCCTGCGCCGCGGCGCGCGCCTGCGCGGCCGGGTCTGCCGCATCCCGCGCCGCCGCCGGGCCCGACAGCAGCAGCGACACCAGGAGGCAGGCCACCCGCGCCCTCATGCCAGCAGGCTCTCGCCGGTCATCTCGTCGGGCTGCGGCAGCCCCATCAGCGCCAGCACCGTGGGCGCGAGATCGGCCAGCCGCCCGCCGTCGCGCAGCCGCGCGCCCCCGGGCCCGCCGACGAGGATCACCGGCACCGGGTTGAGCGTGTGCGCGGTGTGCGGCCCGCCGGTTGCGGGATCGACCATCACCTCGCAATTGCCGTGATCGGCGGTCACGATCATCGCGCCGCCCGCGCGCTCCAGCGCCGCCAGCACGCGGCCAAGGCCGCGATCCACCGCCGCGCAGGCCACCATCGCCGCCTCCAGATCGCCGGTATGGCCCACCATGTCGGGGTTGGCATAGTTGACCACGATCAGGTCATAACCGTCGCCGATGGCCTCGACGAGGTGATCGGTCACCTCGTCTGCCGACATCTCGGGTTGCAGGTCATAGGTCGCCACCCTGGGCGAGGCCGCCATGTAGCGATCCTCGCCGCGCTCGGGCGTCTCGCGCCCGCCATTGAGGAAAAAGGTGACATGCGGATATTTCTCGGTCTCGGCGATATGGAATTGCCGCAGCCCCGCGCGGCTCACCCATTCGGCAAGGGTGTTGGGGATGTCGCGCGGAGGAAACACCGTGTCGAACCACGCGTTATGCGCCTCGGAATATTCCACCATGCCCAGCGTCGCGGCCCAGTCGGGCACCACCCCGCGCGCGAAGGCGTCAAAGGACGGATCGGCCAGCGCCTGCAGTATCTCCCGCGCCCGGTCGGCCCGGAAATTGAGGCAGAAGAGGCCATCGCCCGCCGCCACGCCGCCATAGCCGCCGATCGCCGTGGCGGTGATGAACTCGTCGGTTTCCGAGCGCGCATAGGCATTGGTCACCGCCATGCGCGGGTCGGACGCGCGCAGCCCCTTGCCAGCGGTGATCGCGTCATGGGCCTCCTGCACCCGGTCCCAGCGGTTGTCGCGGTCCATCGCGAAATAGCGCCCGGTCACGGTGACGATGCGCACGCCGTCGGGCAGCATCTCGGACAGGTTGGCCAGGTGGGTACGCGCCGATTTCGGGGCCACGTCGCGCCCGTCGGTCACGGCGTGCAGCACCACCGGCACGCCCGCGTCATGGATCACCCGCGACGCCGCGGCGATATGCGCGATATGCCCGTGCACGCCGCCATCCGAAACCAGCCCCAGCAGGTGCGCCGTCCCGCCCGTCTCCTTCAGCCGGTCGATGAACCGGCCCAGCGCGTCGTTGGCGGCAAAGCTGCCATCCTCGATGGCAAGGTCGATCTGCCCGAGATCCATCGCCACCACCCGGCCCGCGCCGATATTGGTGTGGCCCACTTCGGAATTGCCCATCTGCCCACGGGGCAGGCCCACGTCGGGGCCATGGGTGATCAGCGTCGCGTTCGGACACTCCGCCATCAGCCGGTCCATGTTGGGCGTCTTGGCGAGGTGCGGCGCGTTGGCCTCGGGCCGCTCGCTCAGGCCCCAGCCATCGAGAATGCACAGGACGACGGGTTTGGGCATGGTCTCTCCGGGTGTGGTCCTGCCCGCCTTCTAGGCCGATGCCCCCGGCCCCGCAACCCTTGGGGGCGCGGCTCAGCCGCTCAAGGATATCTCGAAGACACAAGGACCGTCCCCCCCGGCGCAGCTTGCGGCCTGCCGCACCGCCGCGCGCGGATGCACGAGCCGCCGGAACAGCACCTCCAGCGCCGCGCGGTGCCAGTCGCTGCCCGCCACGGCGAGCGGGTTGTCGTGGATCATCAGCCGCACCGGGCGGCCCGGCGCGATCTCGATCCGCCCCGACCCGGCGAATGTCCACGCATGCGCCGCCACCGCCCGCAGCAGGATCGGCGCCGCCAGCCGCGCGGGCAGCAGCCGCAACAGCGTGCGCGCCGGGGCGGGGATACGGTTTTGCAGGATGTAATCGCCGGTGCGCCGCCCGGCATCATACGAGACGCGGGCCGCGGTATCGGGCGGCAGGGTGGCGTGCAACGCGCGCATCAGCGCGGCGGCCTGCCCTTCGGGCACCATCGACCCGGGCGGATCATCGACCAGCGCGCCCAGCCCCGCCACCTCGAATACCTGCCGCGCCAGCGCCCGCCCGCCCTGCGCCTCGAGCGCCGCCGCGGTCTGCAGGATCGCGTTCGGCCCGACGCGCGCGCCGTCGCTCATTCCGCCGCCGTGACCGGCGCACGCGCCCCGTCCGCCTCTGCCGCCGCCATCTCGGCCTTCTTCGCCTTGATCTGCTCGCGCACGCTCGCCTTACGCTCCTGCGCGCGGCGCTTGCGGTCGGCCATCGCCTCCCAGTCGGCCATCTGCGCATCGGCTATCCCGCGCGTCTCGTCGAAATGGAAATCCACCTTTTCCTTCGATTGCGGGCCCCAGTAACCGACCTTGCCGAGGTCGTAGAAGGTCCGCGCAAACCCCGCCCTGGCAAACGCCCGGAGACAGCCCAGCAGGTATTTTCGCCGGAAACCGCGCCCCCGCCACGGGTAGTGGAACAGCGCCTTGATCATGTAGAAGCGGCGATAATTGTGCATCACCCGGTCGAGCAGCGTGGCGCGGTCCATCGCCTCGGGCTTCATGATCGGCGTCACGAAATTGTATTTCTCGAAGTCGAACACCTCGACCTTGTCGCGCAACTCCTGAAACAGCGGCGTGAACGGCCAGGGCGTGTACATCGTCCAGTTCGCGAGATCCGGGTTCCAGTCGCGGGCAAAGCGATAGGTCTCCTCCAGCGTCTCCTCGGTCTCGTTGTCGAGCCCCACGATGAACTGCGCCTCGGTAAAGATGTCGGCCTTGCGCAGCAGGCGAATCGCCTCCTTGTTCTCCTCGACCTTCGTTTCCTTGTTGAAGAGGTCGAGCTTCATCTGCGCCGCCGCCTCGGTCCCGAGGCTGACATGAACCAGCCCCGCCTCGCGCCAGAGCGGCAGCATGTCCTTGTCGCGCTGAATATCCGTGACGCGGGTGTTGATGCCCCATTTCACCCGGTCGGGCAAACCGCGCCGGATCAGCTCCTCGCAGAACTCGGTGAATTTGCGCTTGTTGATGGTGGGTTCCTCGTCGGCGAGGATGAAAAAGCCGACACCGTGATCGTTCACCAGCGCCTCGATCTCGTCCACGACCTTTTGCGGGTCGCGCACGCGGTAGTCGCGCCAGAATTTCCACTGGCTGCAGAACGAGCAGGTGAACGGGCAGCCGCGCGCAAGGCTCGGGATCGCCAGCCGCGTGCCCAGCGGGATGTAGATGTATTTCTCCCAGTCGAGGATCGACCAGTCCGGCACGATCCCGTCGAGGTCCTTGACCGTGGGCGCGGCGGGCGTGGCGATGATCTCGGACCCTTGGGCATAGGCGATGCCCTTGATCCGCTTCCGCTCGGTCTGCCAGCGCCCGTCCTCGACCGCGCGCACGAAATCGAGAAACACCTCCTCGCCCTCGCCGCGCACGATGGCGTCGATATGCGGGGCCTCCGACAGCACCTGCTTGTACATGAACGTCGCGTGCACGCCGCCCAGCACCGTCACCGCATCGGGCGCGGCCTCGCGCGCGATCTCCAGCACCCGTTCGGCGCGGTAGATCGACGGCGTGATCGCGGTGCAGCCGACGATATCGGGCCGGAGCGCGGCGATGCGGTCGCGCAACTCCTCCTCGCCGATATCGTGGGTCATCGCGTCGATGAAATGGATGTCGTCATACCCGGCGGCCCTGAGCGGCCCGGCGAGATAGGCCACCCAGGCGGGTGGCCAGTTACCCGCGATCTCGGCGCCGCCGGAATGGTAATTTGGGTGGATCAGAACCAGTCGCATGTCAGCCTCCTATGTCAATCTAAGTTGACAGTTCAGGCGTCACGGCAAATTGACATGAATCAAGTCAGGCCGGAAACTCCGGCAGTTTTTCCGCCCCTGCGAAAATCTGCGCGGCGTGGTCCCGCAAATAGATGCGCAACCAGGGCGTGAAATCGGCGGGGGCGTTGCGGATGCGCGCATCGAGCACGGACCGCGTCACCCACTCCACCGCCATGACCTCGTCCGGGTTGGGCACCGGCACCACCCGCTCCGGCATCCGCGCCACGAACACCTCGACCACCTCGTGCTCGATCAGCCCAGCCCCGACATCGGCACGGTATTCCACCTGCCCCCGTGGCTCCAGCGGCAGACCGTGCAGGCCCAGCTCCTCAACCAGCCGCCGCCGCGCGCAGGCCAGCGGTGCCTCGCCCCAGCGCGGATGCGTGCAGCAGGTGTTCGCCCAGAGGCCCGGCGTGTGATACTTGCCCAATGCCCGGCGCTGCACGAGCACCGCGTCGCCGTTGAGCACAAAAACCGACACCGCCTTGTGCCGCAGCCCGCGCTCATGCGCCTCCAGCTTCTCGACGGCCACGAGATCGCCGTCGATCCATGTGGGGATCATCTCGGTCATGTGCGCGCGGGCGACACCAGCCCGCTCAGATGTGCGAGGTTCTTGAGCCCGATCCTGAGATGCGCCAGCGGGCGGGCGCGAACGAGTTTCTTGTTCATGTAGGCCTCGAAGGTCAGCCTTTGGACGTCGATGTCGTGGCACAGCGATACGAACCGCTCGCGCCGCTCGTCCGATCTGTAATACGCATTCTGCATCGAGCCAAGCACGCGGAACACCGTCTTGTGCTCGCGCATGAACAGGCTGCGCGCAAGCCGGAGATCGCGCACGCGGCCCGAGGCGAGGCAGGCGCTCGCCGCCGTGGCGGCCACACGCCCGCCCACCATCGCGTAATAGATGCCCTCGCCGGAACTCGGCGCCACCACCCCCGCCGCATCGCCCGACAGCACCACGTCGCGCCCATTGTCCCAGCGGTCGAGCGGCTTCAGCGGGATCGGCGCGCCCTCGCGGCGGATGGTCGGACAGTCCGCCAGACCGCTCGCCGCGCGCAGATCGGCGGTGGCCTTCTTGAGGTCGACGCCCTTGACCATGCTGCCCATGCCGACGCTCGCCGATTTGCCGTGCGGGAACACCCAGCCGTAGAAATCCGGAGAGATGCGCCCGTCATAGACCACGTCGCATCGGGCGGGATCGTATTCGCCCACCGCGCCGGGGGCCTCAATGATCTCGTGATAGGCGATGACGTAAGGGATGCGGTCGCCCCCCGGCACCTCGTCGCGCGCCACGTTCGAGCGCGCGCCATCCGCCCCGATGACGAGGCGGGTCAGGGCGCGGCGCTCCTCGCCGCTCTCCTTCTCACGCCAGATCACCGCCGTGCCCGTATCATCGCGCTCGATCCGCAGCCAGGTGCCGGTCAGCCGCTCGGCCCCCGCCTTCGCCGCGCGGTCGCGCAGGAACGCGTCGAAATGCTCGCGGTCCACCATCCCGACAAAGCCGTTCTCGATCGGGATATCCACCCGCCGCCCGGTGGGCGAGATCATCCGCGCGGTGGTGATCTTCGCCACAAGTTGATCATCGGGAATGTCGAAATCCGCGATCAGGCGCGGCGGGATCGCCCCGCCGCAGGGTTTGATCCGCCCCGCCCGGTCCAGCAGCGCCACCTTGTGCCCCGACCGCGCGAGATCCTCGGCCGCGATGGCCCCGGACGGCCCGCCCCCGACAACGACGACGTCATACATGGTCATTCTCCCGCAACGAGGGTCGCACCGCGGTCGCGACCGTGATCTATCACCCTGAGCGCGAGCAGCGCCGAGAGCACGAAAAGCCCCGCCTCGAAGGCAAAGACCGCACCAAACGCCGGGGCATCGAGCGTCATCACCTGCCGCATCGCATCGACCGCCGCCGCGCCGACCAGCCCGCCGAACCCGGCGGCGATGGCCTGCGCCGCGCCCCACAGGCCCATCCGCGTGCCCTCGCGCGCGCCGCGCCCCTGCCCGGCCAGCGCCATCATCGCGCCGATTGCGGCCACCGCGAACATGCCGTTGAAAAAGCCCAGCACCACCACCGCCGGGAAAAGCGTCGTGGCCACGCCCGCGCCGCCCAGCATGGTGATGACGCCCAGCGCCGCCGCCGAGCCGAGGCACCCGGCCACCACCCAGTGTCTGAGCGATCCCAGCCGCAGCCCCGTGGCGGCAAGGCCCACGGTCAGCATCCCCAGGAACACGCCACCGTTCTGCGCCCCCGAAAGCTGCGTCGATTGCCCCGGCGTCATGCCGAAGACGAGGCCGGCATAAGGCTCCAGGATCAGTTCCTGCATGAAATAGGCGGTCATCGACAGGAACACGAAAATGGTAAAGTTGCGCGCCTCGGGCTCGGCCCATATCTCGGCCAGCCCCTCGCGGAACGGCATGGGGCGTGCCTCGGGCGCAGGCGTGGCATCGACGCTTGCCTCGATCCCGGCGATGGCCAGCGCCGTCACCACGACCGCGCCCAGCGCCACCACGCCCACGACCCTGAGCAGCAGCGCCGGGGAATAGGGGTCGAGGAACGCGCCCACCGTCGTCGCCGTGATCGCGATCCCCGCGATCATCATCAGCCAGGTGATCGTCGCCGCCGCTGCGCGTCTGCGCGGCGCACACGCGCTCGCCAGCAAGGCCAGCAGCGAGGTGCCCGAGGCCCCCACGCCCACGCCGATCAGGCCGTAGGCCACCACCGACAGCGCCAGCCCCGCGCCGAATCGCGCCTCCATCCACACCACGCCCAGCGCCGCCAGCCAGCCCCCCGCCGCCAGCACCGCCATGCCGCCCACGATCCACCGGGTACGGTTGCCCGAGGTGTCCGACAGAAAGCCCCAGTTGGGCCGCGTGATCTGAATCCCGTAATGCAGCCCCACCAGCAGCCCCGGCAACAGCGCGGGCAGCGCCAGTTCCACCACCATCAGCCGGTTGAGCGTCGAGGTGGTCAGCACCACCACCGCGCCGAGGCACATCTGCACCAGTCCCATGCGAAAGATTTGCAGCCAACCCAGCGTCATCCCGTCCCCCCGAGCGTGCGAATGGCAAAGGCGGCGATCATCATGCCGGTGACATATGCGGTGACGCCCGTGCCGTTATACCAGGGCGCGCGGCCCTTGGGATCGGATAGCAGAATGCGCATCGCCCAGATTTGACCGATGACAAGAACGCCGATGGCGGCGGCATGAACGGGCCGGTCCCAGCCCAGCAGCAGCGCGATCACCCCAAGCTGCGGCAGCGCCATGACCCGGCAGGCCACCCGCGCCGCGCGTTCGGGGCCGAGCGTCACCGGCAGCGAATTCACGCCGGTCTGCCGATCACCCTCCAATGCCTTGAAATCGTTGAGCGTCATGATCCCGTGCGCGCCGATGGCATAGAGCGCGGCAATGATCACGACCGGCCAGGACGGCGCCCCTGCCGCCAGCACCGCCGCACCGGTGAACCACGGCAGCCCCTCATAGCACAGCCCCACCAGCCCCGGCCCCCAGATGCCCGAGCGCTTGAGCCGCACCGGCTCGGCCGAATAGGCCCAGGCGGCTGCGACGCCGAACACGGTGGCACCAAAACCCCAGGGACCCAGCGCCAGGCCCATCGCCAGCGCCAGCGCGCTCATCGCCAGCGCCACCCATAGCCCCCAGCGCCCAGGCACCCGGCCCGAGGGGATCGGGCGGTCGGGCTCGTTGATGGCATCGACATGCCGGTCGCACCAGTCATTCGCCGCCTGACTCATCCCGCAGACCACCGGCCCGGCAAGGACCATGCCCAGCACCACCAGCCATGGGGCAGAGCCGACCGGCACACCCGACGACACCACGCCGCACAAATAGGCCCAGATGGGGGGAAACCACGTCACCGGCTTGAGCAGCGTCAGCAGCGCGCGCGGATCGGGCAGGCGGCGGGAGAAATGTAATTCGGACGAGACACTCATAGTGTCAATTAAACTATACATCCCGAGTCGCTGCAAAGAGTTTCTCGCGCAACGCGGCGCGCGGTCACTCGGAGCTGTTGATCAGCCCGTGCTTGCGCAGCTTCACATAAAGGCTCTGCCGCGACAGGCCCAGCATCTCGGCGGCGGCGACACGGTTGTTGCCGGTCAGGCGCACCGCGGTCTCGATGCACATCTTCTCGACCACGTCAGAGGTGGCCGAGACCAGCTCCTTGAGCGACGCCGTGCCAACGAGGTCCATCACGCTCTGCATCGCCTCGTCATCCACCGCGACCGCCTCGCCGCTGCCCTCGCCGGCATCGCGCAGCGCCACGTCGCGGATGACAAAGCCATAGCCGGTATCGGCCCCGCCCTGCCGCAGCCGCGCGACCGAAATCTCCACGGCGACGCGCGTGCCCACCAGGCTCTTGAGCTGCGCGGCATAGCGCCGGACCCGCCCGCGCCGGGCGGTGCCCTCCATCATCAGCTTGAGGTCCACCGCGCCGCGCACCAGGCAATCGGCCAGCGATTCGCCCCGCAGGTCGCGCAATTGCGGCGCATCGACCAGTTCGAGAAACGCGTCGTTCGCCTCGCGGATCAGCCCCTTGGCGTCGGTCAGCACGATGGCATCGCCCGTCTCGGCATAGAGCGCGGCGAGCGCGCCGGTGAACTCCGGCCCCGCGCCGTCGCTCTCGTCCATCGCCACGACCCGGGCGAGCAGATAGAGCGACCCGGCGGCCCGGAAATAGCCGGGCACCACCTTGAGCACCCGCCCGTTGCGCCGCGACACCACGTCAACGCCGCTCGCCCCGTCATCGGCGGCGGCGCTCTTCAGCGCCTCGGCGAACTCGCCGCGCCTGCGCCCCTCGAACACCTGCGCGAAACTCGTGCCGCGCAGCGTATCCTGCTTGCTGCCCAGAAGCTGCGCGGCGGCGCTGTTGAGATCGCGGATGCCGCCCTGCTCCGGGTCGATCAGCACCAGCGGCGTCTCCGACGCCTCCAGCACCACGCGATAGAAGGTCTCGGCCCCGCGCAGCGCCTGCGCCTCGCGCTCGCGCGCCATCTGCTCGCTCAGCAGGCGCTGCTGCACATCGGCAAAGGGCTGCATGTCGCGCCCGACCAGCAGGATGCCGCCGGTCTCGCCCACCCGGTGGAGCGAATAGCGCACCGGCGCTTCCCAGTTGGCGTTGTCCACATGGTTGATCTCGACAGGCCGCGGATCGAGGCCCGGCTCGTCCCGCAGCCGGGCGACCCGCGCGTCGAACTTGGTGCGGCTCTCATCGGCAAGAAAATCGCTGAACGGCCGCCCGACCCAGTGATCGAGACAGCCCAGCGCGGGGCTCTCGGGATTGGTGGAAATGCCCTCGACGATACCATCGGCGCTCAACAGCACGGCAAGGTCGGCCACCTGCTCGACAAGGCCGGGAATGTCGGCCACGTCCGGAATCCGCCCGGCGCGAAGTCTCTGCGATGTCTGCTCCTGCCTGCTCACGGCTTCGCCACGCTCCTCATCACACTCCGACCGGGCCCGCGCCGCACATCAGCCTTGGCTGCTTTCGCGCACCGTCAAACGCTCCGTCACTGTCGCCAGCCCGCACCGCTCGATGGCCTCGCGCACCGATCTCACGGCATGGTCCGCGCCACAACGGCGCACGGCGGCCACATCCTCGGCCACGATCCGGCCACCGACGATCACCGGCGGAAGCGATCTGACATTAGCCCTTAGGTATTCTATCAATTCCCCGGCCTGTTCAACCGTTTTTCGCGTCGCCAGCGACAGCCCAACCGCCGAAAAGCGGCCCTCGCGCAGCAATTCGACCAGTTCCGGGGTCTCCATGCCGATGGCCATACGCACCCACACCCCGTGACGCCGGAACGTGTCCGCCGCGACGAAAGCGCCGAGCGCGTGCTGCTCGAACTCCGGGATCACCATCAGTATCTCCTCGCCCAGCGGGATGCTGCGGTCCAGCATCGGCAGCCCGCGCGCATCCCCCGCCGCGCGGAACAGCGCCTGAAGCCGCGCCGCGCCGAGCGTCACGTCGACGAAACTCGCAGTGTCCGAAATCCACATCTCGCCCAGCCGCCGCGCCGCCTCGGGCACGTAGTCCTGATAGACCTGCTCGGACGTCACACCGGTCGAGATCAGCGCCGAGATCACCGCCTTGTGGCTCGTGTCCGACTCCGACATCAACGCGGCGCACAGCCGCTCGATCCAGTCTTCGCGCCCCCGCGGCCGACGATTGACGTAATCCGAGGCGATCTTGCGCAGCGCCGATTCCACCAGAAACCGGATCGCGGGGCTCTGCGCCTCGCCGTCATCGGCATCCGTCAGGCCGGAGGTGGAATAGGGTTTCATGCGGCCCTCCCGTCGGGACAGGTGTTGTTTCAGGCACCGGGCTTGAGGCCGATTTCCGGGGTGCTCGATCCCCGAAAGTCTGCGCCCCTCCCGGGATTCTGTCAATCAGAACTGACACACGCGACGCGAGATCTGCCGCAAAACCCTGTAATCGATCCTGTTTCTAGTGCGTAGCGCCGATAAATCGACCCCGCTTTCCCACCAAATGCGCCCATAATTGCGAATGTTCGAGAAAATCAGACGATGACGCGGCCGGCGCCTCGGTAAATGTCTACATTCCAAGACATGCGCTTGCCACGCAATGTGTAAATTATAGTTGACACATTGCTGCGCCTCACCCTAGCATTCCTCCATGCAACCTGGAATGAAAGGGCGCGAGATGAGGCTTGGCACGGCCCGCGATTCCGAGCGGACGGCGCTCTACACCGCAGAGCAGCGCGCCCGCCGCGACGCCACCCGGTGGACGCTGGTGCAGGGCCTGCTCGCGCCCGCGCAGTTCCTCGTCTTTCTGATCTCGCTCGCCCTCGTGATCCGCTTTTTGCTGACCGGCGCGGGCTACGAGGCGGCGACGCTGTCGATCCTGATCAAGACAGGGGTTCTCTGCCTGATCATGATCACCGGCGCGATCTGGGAAAAAATCGTTTTCGATCAATACCTTTTCGCCCCAGCCTTCTTCTGGGAGGACGTCTTCAGCTTTGCCGTGATCGCGCTGCACACCGCCTATGTCTGGGCGCTTTTCAGCGGCAGCCTCGGCCCGGCGCAGGAGATGGGCATCGCACTCGCCGCCTATGCCGCCTACGTGATCAACGCCGGGCAGTTCCTGCTCAAGCTGCGCGCGGCCCGGCTTCAGGCGGAGGTGACGCCATGACCGCCCCCGCAAGCGCCCCGATGACCGGCTGCCTCGACGCCCCGGTGCTGCGCGAACGCGGCCAGCACGAGGTGTTTTGCGGGCTGACGGGAATCATCTGGCTGCACCGCAAGATGCCCGACGCGTTCTTTCTCGTCATCGGCTCGCGCACCTGCGCCCACCTGCTGCAATCGGCGGCCGGCGTGATGATCTTTGCCGAGCCGCGATTCGGCACCGCCATCCTCGAGGAAACCGACCTCGCCGGGCTCGCGGACGCGCAGGAGGAACTGGAACGCGAGGTCGCCCGGCTGATCGGGCGCCGCCCCGATATCCGCCGCCTGTTCCTTGTCGGCTCCTGCCCCTCGGAGGTCATCAAACTCGACCTCGCCCGCGCCGCCGAACGGCTGTCGGCGCGGCACGGGCCATCGGTCAGGGTGCTGAGCTATTCCGGCTCCGGCATCGAGACCACCTTCACCGAAGGTGAGGATGCCTGTCTCGCCGCGATGGTGCCCGAACTCCCCGAAACCGATGCGCCCGACCTCGTCATGGTCGGCGCGCTGCCGGACGTGGTCGAGGACCAGGCGCTCGCGCTGCTCGACGCGATGGGCATCGGCCCGGTCCGCGTGCTGCCCGCGCGCCACGCGGGCGACACGCTGGCCATCGGCCCCAACACCCGCTTTATCCTCACGCAGCCCTTCCTCGGCGCGACCCACGGCGCGCTCACCCGCCGCGGCGCACGGCACATCGCCGCCCCCTTCCCCTTCGGCGAGGCGGGCACCACCGCCTGGCTTCAGGCCATCGCCGACGAATTCGGCGTCCCGCAGGAGCGCTTCGAATCCGTCACCGCCGCGCCGCGCGCCCGCGCGCGCGCTGCGATCGCCCGCGCCGGCGCGCCGCTCGACGGCCGCTCGGTGTTCTTCTTCCCCGACAGCCAATTGGAAATCCCGCTCGCCCGCTTCCTCACCCGCGAATGCGGCATGACCGCGGTCGAGGTGGGGACGCCCTATATCCACAAGGCGCTGGTCGGCCCCGATCTCGGGTTGCTCGCCGAGGGCCCCGCCATCGCCGAGGGCCAGGATGTCGAGAAACAGCTCGACCGCTGCCACGAGGCCCGCCCCGATCTCACGGTCTGCGGCCTCGGCCTCGCCAACCCGCTCGAAGCCGAGGGGCTGACCACCAAATGGGCCATCGAACTGGTCTTCACCCCGGTCCATTTCTACGAACAGGCAGGCGATCTGGCCGCGCTCTTCGCGCGCCCGCTCAACCGCCGCGCCGCGCTGAGACGCGAGGCCGCCGAATGACCGCCCCGCTGTTTCTTCCTGGTCAAAATACTCCGGGGAGCGCGAGGGGCCGGCCCCTCGCATGGCTGCCATGAAGCTCACGCTCTGGACATACGAGGGCCCGCCCCATGTCGGCGCGATGCGCGTGGCCACCGCGATGACCGGGCTGCATTACGTGCTGCACGCGCCGCAGGGCGACACCTATGCCGACCTTCTGTTCACCATGATCGAGCGGCGCGACCACCGCCCGCCGGTCACCTACACCACCTTTCAGGCGCGCGACCTCGGCTCCGACACCGCCCACCTCTTCAAGACCGCCTGCCAGAACGCCTATGACCGGTTCACGCCCGAGGCGATGATCGTCGGTGCCTCCTGCACCGCCGAGCTGATCCAGGACGATCCGGGCGGCATGGCCGAACAGATGGGCCTGCCCTGCCCGGTGATCGCGCTGGAATTGCCCAGTTACCAGCGCAAGGAAAACTTCGGCGCCGACGAGACCTTCTACCAGATCACGAAGGCGCTCGCGAAACCGATGGAGAAAACCGAGCAGCCGAGCGCCAACCTGATCGGCCCCACTGCGCTCGGCTTCCGGCACCGCGACGACATCACCGAGGTGACGCGGCTGCTGGAGGGAATGGGCATCGCCGTCAACGTCTGCGCGCCCTACGGGGCCACACCCTCGGACATCGCCCGGCTGGGCGCGGCGCATGTCAACGTGCTGATGTATCCCGAGACCGGCGAGGCCGCCTGCCGCTGGATGGCGCGCGATCTCGACCTGCCGCATACCCGCACCATCCCCATCGGCGCAGGCGCGACCCGCGATTTCGTGTCCGAACTGGCCGACCTCGCGGGCGTGGCCCCGTATCTCGACGAGAGCCGCTTGCGCCAGCCGTGGTACGCCGCGAGCGTCGACAGCACCTATCTGACGGCCAAGCGCGTGTTCCTCTTCGGCGACGGCACGCATGTCGCCACCGCCGCCCGCATCGCCCGCGACGAGATCGGCTTCGAGGTGGCGGGCCTCGGTTGCTACAACCGCGAGATGGCGCGGCCGATCCGGGCGCTCGCCCGCGATTTCGGCGTCGAGGCGCTCATCACCGACGATTACCTCGAAGTCGAGGCCGCCATCGAGGCGCTGGCCCCCGAAATGATCCTCGGCACGCAGATGGAGCGGATGATCGGCAAGCGTCTGGGCATCCCCTGCGCCGTCATCTCGGCCCCCGTCCACGTTCAGGATTTCCCCGCCCGCTACTCGCCGCAGATGGGGCTCGAAGGCGCGAACGTGATCTTCGACACCTGGGTCCACCCGCTGGTCATGGGGCTGGAAGAGCACCTCCTGCACATGTTTCGCGAGGACCCGGAATTCCACGACGACGCCGGTGCCAGCCATCACGGCGGCGCGCATGTGGCCGATGATGCAGGGGGGCCAGCCCCCCGGCCTGCGGCCTCCCCCCGGAGTATTTCGGCCAAGAAGAACCCGGGCGAGGTGATCTGGCTCAGCGATGCCGAGCGCGAGTTGAAGAAGATCCCGTTCTTCGTGCGCGGCAAGGCGAAGCGCAACACCGAGACCTTCGCCGCCGAGCGCGGGGTGACGCAGATCGACATCGACACGCTTTACGAGGCCAAGGCCCATTATGCTCGTTGACCGCACCATATCCGCGCCCCCCGCCTATCGCGTGGTGATCCTGACGCTGGATGCCCATGCCGCGGGCCCCTGCGCGCGCGCCTCCGAGCGGCTGGCGGCAGAGTTTCCGGGGCTCGAACTGTCGGTCCACGCCGCCGCCGAATGGGGCACCCACCCCGAGGCGCTCGGGGCCGCGCGCGCGGCCATCGCCTCCGCCGACATGGTGATCGCCAACCTGCTGTTCCTCGAGGAACACGTCGCGGCGATCCTGCCCGCGCTTCAGGCGCGGCGCGCCGAGTGCGACGCGATGATCGGGGTGATCGCCGACGCGCAGATCGTGCGGCTGACGCGGATGGGGACGCTCGACATGTCGCGCCCCGACAGCGCGCTCAGCCGCCTGATGAAGCGGCTGCGCGGCGCGGACAAGGGCGGCAAGGACGACGGCGCGCGCAAGATGAAGATGCTGCGCCGTCTGCCGCGCATCCTGCGGCTCATCCCCGGCAAGGCCCAGGACCTGCGGGCGTGGTTCCTGACCATGCAATACTGGCTCGGGGCATCGGACGACAATATCGAGGGCATGGTGCGCTTTCTCATCGGGCGCTATTGCCGTCACGAGGCATGGCGCGGGGGCGGCGCGGCGCTGCCGCTCGATTATCCCGATACCGGGCTATACCACCCCGATCTGCCGGGCCGCATCACCACCGACCCGGCAGCGCTGCCGCGCCGGGGCGGCGAGAATGGCACCGTTGGCCTGCTGATGATGCGCAGCTACGTGCTCTCGGGCGACACCGCGCATTACGACGCCGTCATCCGCGCGCTGGAATCGCGGGGCCTGCGGGTGCTGCCGGCCTTTGCCGGCGGGCTCGACGGGCGGCCCGCGATCGACGGCTTCTTTCGCGGCGAGGGCGGCCCCCGCGTCGATACGCTGCTGTCGCTCACCGGCTTCAGCCTCGTGGGCGGCCCCGCCTACAACGACAGCGCCGCCGCCGTAGAGGTGCTGACATCGCTCGACGTGCCCTATATCGCCGCGCACCCGCTGGAATTCCAGACGCTGGGCGAATGGGCCGGGGCCGCGCAGGGGCTGGGCCCGATCGAGACCACCATGCTCATCGCCCTGCCCGAGATCGACGGCGCCACCGATCCGTGCGTGTTCGGCGGGCGGCACGGGCCGGGCGGCTGCGACGGCTGCGACCGCGGCTGTCATGCCGTCGGCACCGACAAGGTGATGGCCCCCTGCCCAGAGCGCGTCGAGCGGCTGGCGGGCCGGGTGGCAAGACAGGTGGCGCTGCGCCGGTCGACGCGCGCCGCGCGCCGGGTGGGCATCGTGCTCTTCGGCTTTCCGCCCAACGCGGGCGCGGCCGGAACGGCGGCCTGGCTCGACGTGTTCCGCTCGCTGCACAACACGCTGCACGCGATGGCCGCGCGCGGCTATGACCTCACCCCGCCCGACACCGTCGAGGAGCTGCGCACCGCCGTGCTCGAAGGCAGCGCCCGCCAATACGGGCAGGAGGCCAACATCGCCGCCCATGTCCCGGCAGAGGAGATGGTGGCGAACACCCCCTGGCTGGACGAGATCGAGGCGCAATGGGGCCCCGCGCCGGGCCGCGTGCAGTCGGACGGGCGCGGCGTGTTCGTCCTTGGCGCGCAGTTCGGCAACGTGTTCGTCGGGCTGCAACCGGCGTTCGGCTACGAGGGCGACCCGATGCGCCTGCTGTTCGAGCGCGGCTTTGCCCCCACCCATGCCTTCGCGCAGTTCTACCTGTGGCTGCGCCAGAGCTTCCGCGCCGACGTGCTGCTGCATTTCGGGATGCACGGTGCGCTCGAATTCATGCCGGGCAAGCAATCCGGTCCCGGCTCGCGCTGTTGGCCCGACCGCCTCATCGGCGACATACCCAATGTCTATCTCTACGCCGCCAACAACCCCTCCGAGGCGAGCCTCGCCAAGCGCCGCACAGGCGCGGTGACGGTGACGCACCTGACGCCGCCGCTGTCGTCGGCGGGGCTCTACCGTGGCCTCGCCGACCTGCGCGACAGCCTCACCCGCTGGCGCGCCGCGCCCCCCGACGCGCCCGACCGCACCGACCTGGCCGCGCTCATCGCCGAGCAGGCAGCGGCGGTCGATCTCGACGGTGACGACCCCGACAGCCTGTGGCGCACCCTGCAGGAGACCGAGGAGGCGCTGATTCCCGAGGGGCTGCACGTTGTGGGCGAGGTGCCGGGCGCCGAGACGCGCCGCGGCTATGTCGAGTTGATGACCGATGCCGATGATGCCACCCGCGCCCGCGCCGAGCGGCTGCTGGCCCGCGATCACGAGACCCCCGCGCTGCTGCACGCGCTCGACGGCGGCTTTACCCCGCCGGTGCCGGGCGGCGACCTGATCCGCTCGCCCGACATCCTGCCCACCGGGCGCAATATCCACGCCTTCGATCCGTTCCGCATGCCCAGCACCCACGCCTGCCGCGAGGGCGCGGCGCAGGCCGCCCGCCTGCTCGAACGGCACGCCCGCCTGCCGCGCAGCGTGGCGCTGGTGCTGTGGGGGTCGGACAACATCAAGTCCGACGGCGCGCCCATCGCGCAGGCGCTGGCGCTGATGGGGGCGACGCCGCGCTTTGACAATTTCGGGCGTCTGGCGGGGGCCGACCTCATCCCGCTGGAAACGCTCGGCCGCCCGCGCATCGACGTGCTGATGACGCTCTCGGGCATCTTCCGCGACCTGCTGCCGCTCCAAACCCGGCTGCTGGCCGAGGCCGCGTGGAAGGCCGCCACCGCCGACGAGGACCCCGAACAGAACTTCATCCGTGCCCACGCGCTGGCCTATGCCGAACGGCTGGGCTGCGACATGCAGACCGCATCGCTGCGCGTCTTCTCCAACGCCGAGGGCACCTATGGCGCGAACGTCAACCAGATGGTGGACAGCTCCGCCTTCGGCGACGAGGACGAGCTGGCCGACGCCTATGAGGCGCGCAAGAGCTTTGCCTACGGCGTCGATGGCCAGGCGGTGCAGAACATGCCGCTGCTGGGGCAGGCCCTGCGCGACGTGGACCTCGCCTACCAGAACCTCGAATCGGTCGAGCTGGGCGTAACCACGGTGGACCACTATTTCGACACGCTGGGCGGCATCGGTCGCGCGGTCAAGCGCGCGCGCGGCGGGCGGGAGGCGGCGATCTACATCTCCGACACCACCCGCGGCACCGGCAAGATCCGCACCCTGGCCGAACAGGTCTCGCTCGAGACGCGGTCGCGGCAGCTCAACCCGAAATTCCACGAGGGGCTGCTCAGGCACGGGGCCGAAGGCGTGCGCCAGATCGAGAGCACGCTGACCAACACGCTGGGCTGGTCGGCCACCACCGGGCAGGTCGAGCCGTGGATCTATCAGCGCATGTCCGAGACCTTCGTGCTCGACGAGGAGATGCGCGCGCGCATGGCCGCGCTCAACCCGGCGGCCTCGTCGCGCATGGCCAACCGCCTGATCGAGGCGCACGAGCGGTCCTACTGGCAGCCCGACGCCGAGACGCTGGCGGCGCTGCACGCCGCCGCCGACGCGCTCGAGGACCGCATGGAGGGGGTGGCCGCCGAATGACACATCCCCGCACCACCGAGCCCCGCATCACAAAGCCGCGCCCGGGCGACGGGCCCACCACCCACAAGGGGAGGACGACGACATGAGCCCACTGGATATCAAACAGCCGCCATCGGCCCGCGCCAACATGCGCGAGGCCGCCGGTCTCGAGGCGCGCCGCAAGGTCGAGACGCCGCCGGTGCTCCGCGGGCAGGACGGCGAGGGATCGGTGCAGGTCCACCAGGACGCCTCGCTCAAGATCGAGGGGGCCAAGGTGTTCTCGGTCTACGGCAAGGGCGGGATCGGCAAATCGACCACCTCGTCCAACATCTCCGCCGCCTTCGCGCAGATGGGCAAGCGGGTCTTGCAGATCGGCTGCGACCCCAAGCATGACAGCACCTTTACCCTGACGGGGCGGCTGCAACCGACGGTGATCGACATCCTCAAGGAGGTGGATTTCCACGCCGAGGAGCTGCGTCCCGAGGATTTCGTGACGACAGGCTGGGGCGGCGTCCACTGCGTCGAGGCCGGCGGCCCGCCCGCGGGCACCGGCTGCGGCGGCTATGTCGTCGGGCAGACGGTCAAGCTCCTGAAGCAGCACCACATGCTCGAAGAAACCGACGTGGTGATCTTCGACGTTCTGGGCGACGTGGTCTGCGGCGGCTTTGCCGCGCCGCTGCAACATGCCGACCGCGCGATGATCGTCACCGCCAACGATTTCGACAGCATCTACGCCATGAACCGCATCATCGCCGCGGTGCAGGCGAAATCGGCCAATTACAAGGTCCGCCTCGCGGGCTGCGTGGCCAACCGCTCCAAGGATACCAACGAGGTGGACCGCTACTGCAAGGCGGTGGGCTTCAACCGCATCGCCCACATGCCCGATTACGACGCGATCCGCCGCTCCCGGCTCAAGAAGAAGACGCTGTTCGAGATGCCCGACGAGGACGACATCGTCGCCGCCCGCGCCGAATACATCCGGCTGGCCGAGACGCTGTGGCGCGGCACCGATCCGCTCGCCCCCGCGCCGCTCGAGGATCGCGAGATTTTCGAGATGCTGGGATTCGACTGATGAGCTACGAGGCCACACGCGCCCGGGTCGAGACCTATTTCGACCGCACCGCCACGCAGGTCTGGGCGCGGCTCACCTCGGACGCGCCGGTGAGCCGGATACGCCAGACCGTGCGCGAGGGCCGCGACGCCATGCGCGCGCGGATGCTGGCGCGCCTGCCCGCCGATCTGAGCGGCGCCCGCGTGCTCGACGCGGGCTGCGGCGCGGGGCAGATGACGGCGGAGCTCGCGGCGCGCGGGGCCGAGGTGGTGGCCTGCGATATCTCGCCCGCACTTGTCGATATTGCGCGTGAACGCCTACCTTACCCACAAATGTCCCGCGTTACCTTTCACGCGGGCGATATGCTCGACCCTGCCCTGGGGTGCTTCGATCATGTCGTCGCGATGGACAGCCTGATCTATTACGGCGAGGCCGATCTCGCCCGCGCGCTGGATGGTCTGGCCGCGCGCGCCGCGTGCGGCGTGGTATTCACCGTCGCCCCGCGCACGCCGCTCTTGATGGCGATGTGGCGGATGGGGCGGCTCTTTCCCCGCGCCGATCGCTCGCCCGTGATGGTGCCGCATTCCGCCCGCCGCCTTGCCGCCGCCCTGCGCGACGCGGGCAGCGCGGCGCGGCTCGCGCCCTTGGGCCGCGTGGCGCGCGGCTTCTACATCTCCGAGGCGATGGAGCTGCGGCAATGATCGGACAGGCATGGAAACGCACCAACGCGCAACTGATGACGCTGACCACCCGCTGGCTGCCCTTCGCCGACGCGGCGAGCGAAGGCCTGCCGCTGGGGCAGCTTCTGCGCCTGTCACTGTTCCAGGTCTCGGTCGGCATGGCCACGGTCATGCTGCTGGGCACGCTCAACCGCGTGATGATCGTGGAATTGTCCGTTCCGGCGGTGATCGTCGCGGTGATGATCGCCCTGCCCGTCCTGATCGCGCCGTTCCGCGCGCTGCTGGGCTTTCGGTCCGACACCTACCGCTCCGCGCTGGGGTGGAAGCGTATTCCCTATCTCTGGTTCGGCTCTCTGTGGCAGATGGGCGGCCTCGCGGTCATGCCCTTCGCGCTTCTGGTCCTGTCGGGACAACAGGCCGTCGGCCCCGCCTGGGCGGGCGAGGTGCTGGCGGCGCTCGCCTTCCTGATGACCGGCCTCGGGCTGCACATGACCCAGACCGCGGGCCTCGCCCTCGCCTCCGACCGCGCCACCGACGAGACGCGGCCCCGCGTGGTGGCGCTGCTCTACGTGATGTTCCTGCTGGGCATGGCCGTGTCGGCCATCGTGATCGGCTGGCTGTTGCGCGATTTCGCGCCGTTCACGCTGGTGCGCGTGGTGCAGGGCGCGGCCTCGGTGGGGATCGTCCTCAACCTGATCGCGCTCTGGAAACAGGAAAAGCTCACCCCCATGAGCCGTGCCGAGCGCGCCGCCCCGCGCCCGCAGTTCCGAGAGGCATGGGCCGACCTGATGGCGGGCGGCACGGCGGGGCGGCTGCTGGCGGTGGTGTTCCTCGGCACGCTCGCCTTCAACATGCAGGACGTGCTGCTGGAGCCCTATGGCGGCGAGGTGCTGGGCCTGTCGGTCTCGGCCACCACGCTGCTGACGGCGATCTGGGCGGCGGGGGCCTTGCTGGGTTTCGCGCTGGCAGGCCGCGCCCTGCTGCGCGGCGCCAACACCTACCGCATGGCGGGCACCGGCCTGCTGGTCGGGGTCGCGGCCTTCGCCACGGTGATCTTCGCGGCCCCGATGCAGGCGCCGGTGCTGTTCTTCTGCGGGGCGGCGCTCATCGGCTTTGGCGCGGGGCTTTTCGCGGTCGCGACGCTCACCGCCGCGATGACGCTGGCGGGCGGCGGCGCGGGCAACGGGCTGGCGCTGGGGGCCTGGGGCGCGGCACAGGCCACCGCCGCGGGGCTCGCCATTGCCATCGGCGGCGGCCTGCGCGATGTCGTCAATCACCTTGCCCTGTCGGGCGCGTGGGGCGAGGCGCTGGCCACCCCGGCAACCGGCTATTCCACCGTCTATCATCTGGAGATCGCGCTGATCTTCGTCACCTTCGTCGTCCTCGGGCCGCTCGTGCGCCACGGTGCCCGGGGCGGCAGCACGCATCCGGGACAGGGCCGCATCGGGCTGGCCGATTTCCCGACATGACCCGCCCCCGCTCGAAAGGAATCTGACATGACCGAGCCATTCTTTGGAAACTTCGACCTCGCAAGCCTGTCGTTGTGGCTGTTCTACGGCTTCTTCGCGCTGCTGATCTTCTACATCCAGCGCGAGAACATGCGCGAGGGCTATCCGCTCGAGGATGACGACGGCAACCCGTCGGCCAATCAGGGCCTGTTCCCGGTGCCCGACGACAAGACGTTCCGGCTGCCGCATGGCCGCGGCGAGGTGACCGTGCCCTCGGGTCAGCACCCCGACCGCAGCGACCTCGCGCTGCGCAAGACCGCCGGGGCCAATGGCTTCCCGTTCGAGCCCACCGGCGACCCGATGGCCGACGGCGTCGGCCCCGCCTCATGGGCCCCGCGCCGCGACGTGCCCGAACTCGACGGCCACGGCCACCCCAAGATCGTGCCGATGGCGGCGACCGATCACTTTCACGTCGCCGCCGGGCGCGACCCGCGCGGGATGCCGGTGGTGGCGGGCGACGGCGAGACCGTCGGCACCATCTCCGACATGTGGATCGACGAGCCGGAACAGCTTGTCCGCTACCTCGAGATCACGCTCGACGAGGCGCATGGCGGCGGCAAGCGGCTGGTGCCGATGACCTTTGCGCGCATATGGGGCGGCAAGGTCAAGGTGCGCTCGATCTTTGGCAAGCACTTCGCCGGTGTGCCGCAGAACGCCTCGCCGCGGCAGGTGACGCTGCTCGAGGAGGACAAGATCGCCGGTTACTACGGCGGCGGCACGCTCTACGCGAGCGAGGCGCGGCTCGAACCGCAACTGGGATGAGGGCAAAGCCATGAGCCACGACGATTTCGCAACCGAGCCGGTGCGCGGCCTGCCCGAAACCCCGCCCGAGGGCGAGCGCATCCTGTGGCAGGGCCGCCCGCACGGGTTCTGGCTGAGCTGGGACGCGCTGAGCCTGCCATGGGTCGCGGGCTATTTCGCGGCGCTGGCGCTCTGGCGCTTCGCCACCGCGATCGACCAGGTGCCCCCTATGCAGGCGGTGGCGATGTCGCTGCCCTTCGTGATCATGGGCGCGGCGGTGATCGCGATGCTGCTGGTGGTGGGCTACGTGCAGGCGCGCGCCACCGTCTACACCATCACCAACCGCCGTGTGGCGATGCGCATCGGTGCCGCGCTCACCGTCACGCTCAACCTGCCCTACACGCAGATCGCCAATGCCGATCTGCGGCGCGGTCGCGGCGGCACCGGCACCATCTCGCTCGATCTGATGGGCGATACGCGGCTGAGCTATCTGGTGTGCTGGCCGCATGTGCGCCCCTGGGTGATGCGCCGCACACAGCCCGCGCTGCGCGCCATCCCCGATGCCGACCGGATCGCGCAATTGCTGGCCGAGGCGGCGGAGGCCCGCGTCTCGACCCCGCGGATCGCGCGCGTGGCCCCCGCCCCCGCCATGGCCGCCGAATAAGGAGACCACCCGATGACCGACACCGCCGCCCCCCGCTACAAGGCCCCGCCCGACCGCGACCTCGTGCCGCGCGCCATGGTGCGCGCCATGGCGGCGCTGGTGCTGACCGTGCTGGCGCTGGTGAGCTACCATGTCCACACCGGCCGCCCGGTGATCGCCACGCCGCCCGAGGCGGAGATCACCCTCGAACGCACCGTCTTTCTCAAGGGCGAGATGAGCGGCGCGGCCACCGTGCTCGACGCGGGCGGCACGCTGATCGGGCACCTTTCGCCCGAGGAGGGCGGCTTCATCGCCGGCGTGGGCCGCGTGCTCGACCGCGAGCGCACCAAGCACGGCGTGCCGCTCTCCGGCCCCGTCACGATCATCGGGCGCGCCGACGGGCGCGTCTCCATCCATGACCCCTCGACCGGCTGGCGTGCCGACCTCATGGGCTTCGGCCAGGACAACGCGCGCGATTTCGTCCGGCTGCTCACCCCTGACCCGAAAGGACCACGCCAATGGGACTTCTGACACGCGAGGTGGAACACGCCCCCTGCACCGTCGAGATAAGCCACTGCTTCGAAAGCCTGCACGCGCATGTGCGCTTCAACAACGGGGCCACGGTCTGGCCCGGCGACGAGGTCAAGGTGCACGGCCCCGAGATCATGGCCCCCTTTGGCGAGGTGGTGCGCGAGGACCGCGACGCCACCATCATCCGCGCCAGCCGCCTGGAACGGCTCTGGACCCGGATGACCGGCGATCTCGAGGTCATGGAACTGTGCGAATTCTCATTCTCCGAGGAGGTGACGCTATGAACATGCAGGCATCCCAAGTGCGCGCCTCGGGCGCGACCCATACCGCCGACGCCACGACCGCCGAGGAAGGCATTGCCATCCAGCAGGAACAGGCGAAATTCGACTCCACGGCCGCCACCGAGGCGGCGATGCAGAACACGCTGCTGACCCCGCGCTTCTACACCACCGATTTCGACGAGCTGGACGCCATCGACGTGACCCCGGTGCGCGCCGATTGGGACGCGCTCATCGCCGAGATGGAGGCCGACCCCAACAAGGGCCATTTCAAGAAGAACGAGGACTGGGATCATGTCGACTGGGACGGGATGGACCCGGCGCTCAGGAAGGAATTCATCGACTTCCTGATCTCGTCGTGTACCGCCGAGTTTTCCGGCTGCGTGCTCTACAAGGAGATGAAGCGGCGCGGGGCGAACCGCGACATCACCCGGCTCTTCCAGCTCATGGCGCGCGACGAGGCGCGGCACGCGGGCTTCATCAACGACGCGCTGCGCGAGGCGGGGGTGGCGGTGAATCTGGGCTTTCTCACGCAGAAGAAGAAATATACCTATTTCCGGCCCAAATTCATCTACTACGCCACCTATCTGTCGGAAAAGATCGGCTACGCCCGCTACATCACCATCTTCCGCCACCTTGAGGCGCACCCCGAGCACCGCTTCCACCCGATTTTCAAGTGGTTCCACGAGTGGTGCAACGACGAGTTCCGCCACGGCGAGGCGTTCGCCCTCTTGATGAAGACCGACCCGAAACTGACCTCGGGGCGCAACGTCTGGTGGATCAAGTTCTTCCTCACCGCGGTCTACGCCACCATGCATGTGCGCGACCACCAGCGCCCGGCGTTTCACGCGGCGCTCGGCGTCGATCCGGACTGGTACGGCCACGAGGTGTTCACCAAGACCTCGGAACTGACCAAACAGATCTTCCCGATCACCCTCGACATCGAGAATCCGCGCTGGGCGGCCGGCCTCAGGCGGTTGCAAAAGGCCAATGCCGACCTGGCAGCGGCCAAGGCGGAAACGGGCCTCGGTGCCCGGCTCCGCAGCCTCGGCGCGCAGGCGCGCGCGGCGTCGGCCTTTGTCGGGCTCTACACGATCCCCGCCAGGAAACACGCGGTGCCCGCCAGCACCCGGCTTGAACCGGCTTACTAAACACGTGGGGGGCCAGCCCCCCACACCCCCCGGAATATTTCCGGCAAGATGAAGGAACAGACGTGCATAGCCCCTGGATCGCAGCCCTGATGGCGCTTTTTCTCTGGTGGTTCGCCACCGGGGCGATCCTGATTGTCGTGCGGCTCTGCGAGCGGCGCGGCGCGGGGGCGGGACGGCGGGCGACCGTGCTGGCGCTGCCGGTGCTGGCGGTCGGCATCTGGGGGTATGAGGCCAGCCTCGGCACGACCGGGCCGGGGGCGGCGCATGCCGCGTTCCTGTCGGTGCTGGCAATCTGGGGCTGGATCGAGCTGAGCTTTCTCACCGGCGCGATCACCGGCCCCAACACCCGCCCCTGCCCGCCGCATGTGGCCGAATGGCAGCGCTTTCTCCGCGCCTGGGGCACGGTGGCCTATCACGAGATGCTGCTCGCTTGCGTGCTGGTCGCGGTCTGGGTCCATGGTGCCGGGGCCGCCAACACCGTCGGGCTGTGGACCTTCACCATGCTCTACGGCGCACGGGTGACGGCCAAGCTCAACCTCTATATCGGCGTGCCGCGCATCAATACCGAGTTCATCCCGCGCGCGCTGGCGCATATGGGCAGCCATTTCCGCATCGCGCCCGCGGGCTGGTTCTTCTGCCTCAGCATCACCGCGCTCAGCCTCGCCGTGGCCTGCTGGCTCGAACGGTTCTACACAGCCGCACAGCCGGGCGAGGCGGTGGGCTTTGCGCTGCTCGCGGCGATCACCGCGCTGGCGCTGCTGGAACACTGGCTGATGGTGCTGCCATTGCCGGACGCGAAACTCTGGCGCTGGATGCTGCCCGCGCCCAAACCATCACAAGAGACGACAAGACCGGAGGGACATCATGGATTTTGACGCCATGTTCGAGGCGCAGCTCGACAGCCTGCGCGAAGAGGGAAACTACCGCGTATTCGCCGAGCTGGAGCGGCGCTGCGGCGCGTTTCCCAAGGCGCGCAGCCATGACGACGACGCCCCCGACGAGGTGACGGTGTGGTGCTCCAACGATTACCTCGGCATGGGCCAGCACCCGGTGGTGCGCGAGGCGATGAAGACGGCGGTGGACCAGTGCGGCACCGGCGCGGGCGGCACGCGCAACATCTCGGGCACCAATTGCCACCATATCGCGCTGGAGCGCGAATTGTCGGACCTGCACGGCAAGGAGGACGCGCTCCTGTTCACCTCCGGCTATGTCTCGAACTGGGCCGCGCTCTCCACCCTGGGCAGTCGGCTGCCCGACGCGGTGATCCTCAGCGACGAGGCCAATCACGCCAGCATGATCGAGGGCATTCGTCACAGCCGCGCGCAAAAGGTGATCTGGCGGCACAACGACGCGGCCGATCTCGACCGCAAGCTCGCCGCCCTGCCCGCCAACACCCCCAAGATCGTGGCCTTCGAGAGCGTCTACTCGATGGATGGCGACATCTGCCCGATGGACGAGATCGTCGAGGTGGCCGAGAGGCACGGCGCCATGACCTATCTCGACGAGGTGCACGCCGTGGGGCTTTATGGCCCGCGCGGCGGCGGCGTGTCAGAGGCGCGCGGGCTCGCCGACCGGATCACGCTGATCGAAGGCACGCTGGGCAAGGCGTATGGCTGCATGGGCGGCTATGTCACCGGCTCCGCGAGCCTGTGCGATTTCATCCGCTCCTTCGCCTCCGGCTTCATCTTCACCACCGCGCTGCCGCCCGCCGTGGCCGCCGCCGCCACCGCCAGCATCCGCCACCTCAAGCAATCGGACACCGAGCGGCAGGCGCAGCGCGCGCAGGTCGCGCGGCTGCGCGCCCGGCTCGACGCCCAAGGCATCCCGCACCTGATGAACGACAGCCACATCATCCCGGTGATGATCAAGGACCCGGTCAAGTGCCGCGTGCTCGCCGATATCCTGATGCGCGATCACGGCATCTACGTGCAGCCGATCAACTATCCCACCGTGCCCAAGGGGACAGAGCGGCTGCGCTTTACCCCCGGGCCGCTGCATGGCGACGCGGATATCGACCATCTCGTCGCCGCGCTCGCCGCCCTGTGGAAACAATGCGCCCTGGCGCACGCGGTCGCCTGACGGCCCGCGCGCACAAGGCACCGCGACACCCTGTCCCGGTGCCTTGATCCGCCAGCCTCGACGCTAGCTCCCGAGATATCCGAAAACCCGGTCGGGCCGCATGGGCGGGCCGGCCTTCAACAGGAGCCTGTCGCATGAAAATGACACGACGCACGACCATGAGCCTCATGGGCGCCACCGTCGCAACGGTGCTGATGCCCGCGACCGCCGCGCGCGCCACCGGCACCGTGCACGAGGTGCAGATGCTCAACAAGCATCCCGACAGCAACGAGCGGATGGTGTTCCATCCCGATATCGTCGAGGCGCAGCCCGGCGACACGATCCGCTTCGTCGCCGCCGACCCGGCGCACAACTCGGTGAGCTACGACGACATGCTGCCCGAGGGGGCAGAGGGCTGGAAGACCCGCATGAGCCAGGACGCCGAGGTGGTGGTCGGGGCCGAGGGTGCCTATGGCTATTACTGCCAGCCGCACAAGGCGCTCGGCATGGTCGGGCTGATCCTCGTGGGCGACGCCTCGGGCAATTACGCACGCCTCAAGGAGGCCAGGCTGCGCGCTCCGCGCGAGAAGCAGCGTTGGGAGGATATCTTCGCCCGCGCCGACGAGATCGTGGGCGGCACCGCCTGAGCGGCACGTTTGTGAGGGTCGGGGGCCGGTCCGGATGCGGGCCGGCCCATTTCGTGAGGTTGGAGCAAGAATGGCCTGGAGGGGTCGTTCAGCACAGCGCTTGAGGAGCCGCGCATTGGTGCCAGGACCCGAACGGCAACAACAGGCCGAATATTGCCCCCTCACACCCCCCGCAGCGGCACGACGCGCGCCCCTCCGGGCACAGCGACCCGCCGGATCGCATCCGCGATATCGCCCGCCGTCATGCCCGCCGCCTCGTACATCTGCGCCGGGCTCGCCTGTTCGATGATGCGGTCGGGCAGACAGATATTGCGGATCGCAAGCCCCCGGTCGAACGCGCCGCGCCGGGCAAGCTCATGCATCACGATGGACCCGAAACCACCCATGGCCCCCTGCTCCACGGTGATCAGCGCGCGGTGATGCCGCACAAGCTGCATCAACAGATCGGTATCGAGCGGCTTGGCGAACCGTGCATCCGCCACCGTCACCGAAATCCCCTCCTCGACCAGCATGTCGGCCGCGACCCGACACTCGAAGAGATGCGCGCCGAAACTCAGGATCGCCACGTCCGATCCTTCCTCGATCACCCGGCCCTTGCCGATCTCCATCACCCTGCCCCGCTCGGGCAATTCCGCCCCGGTCCCCGCCCCGCGCGGATAGCGAAAGGCAATCGGCCCCGCGTCATGCGCCGCCGCCGTGGCCACCATATGCACCAGGTCCGCCTCGTCCGAGGCCGCCATCACCGTCATCCCCGGCAGGTTGCCCAGATAGCCGATATCGAACGCCCCCGCATGGGTCGCGCCATCCGCCCCCACCAGCCCGGCGCGATCAATCGCGAACCGCACCGGCAGGCCCTGCAAGGCCACGTCATGCACCACCTGATCATAGGCGCGTTGCAGGAACGTGGAATAGATCGCGCAAAACGGCCGCAGCCCGCTCGCCGCCATCCCGGCGGCAAAGGTCACCGCATGTTGCTCAGCTATGCCGACATCAAACACCCGCCCCGGAAACCGCTCCGCCATCTTCGACACGCCGGTGCCATCCGGCATCGCCGCCGTCACCGCGACCACACGCTCGTCGCGCGCCGCCTCATCGCTCAGGGCCTGCCCGAAAACCGACGTATAGGACGGCGCACCGCCCGAGGATTTCGCCTGCGCCCCGGTCATGGGGTCGAATTTCGATACACCGTGCCCCTTGTCGGCAGCATCCTCGGCGGGGGCATAGCCCTTGCCCTTGACCGTGCAGCAATGAATGAGCACCGGCCCCGTCGCCCGCGTCCGCGCGGCGCGCAGAACGGCCAGCAATTGCCCCATGTCATGCCCATCAATCGGGCCGACATACTGAAACCCCAATTCCTCGAAGAGCGTGCCGGACCCGGTCAACCCCGTCACCAACTGCCGCGCCCGGCGCGCGCCGTCGCGCATCGGCGCAGGCAATGCGGCCTCGAACCCTTCGGCCAATGACGCCACACGCGCCAACGGTTCGCTGGCATACATCCGGCTCAGATAGGACGACATCGCGCCCACCGGCGGCGCGATGCTCATCTCGTTGTCATTCAGGATCACGAACAGCCGCCGCCCCTCGGCACCCGCGTTGTTCAGCGCCTCATAGGCGAGCCCTGCGCTGATCGCCCCGTCGCCGATCACGGCGATGGCATCGCCCGTCGCCTGCCCCATGTCGCGCCCCACGGCGAATCCCAACGCGGCGCTGATCGAGGTTGAGCTATGCGCAGCCCCGAACGGATCATGCTGGCTCTCTGACCGCTTGGTGAACCCGCTCAACCCGTCCTTCTGCCGCAGCGTGCGGATACGGTCGCGCCGCCCGGTCAGGATCTTGTGCGGATAGCATTGATGGCCCACGTCCCAAACGAGCTTGTCCATCGGCGTGTTGAAGACCGCGTGAATCGCCACGCTCAACTCCACCACCCCGAGGCTCGATCCCAGATGCCCGCCGGTTTCCGACACCACCGAAATCACCTCGGCGCGCAACTCGTCTGCCAGCAGGGCCAGGGTGTCATCCGGCATCTGTCGCAGGTCCGAAGGCCCGGCGATCCGGTCCAGAAGCGGTGTCTTGGGTATATCCTGTGTCATCATGGCCCCCTCCCCGGTGGCGCGACCGCCACCCGCGCGAGGGCGGCGCAAACTCTGCGGCGGGGGCGCGATCATCCGCGCCCCCGCGCTTGGATCAGTTGCCGTAATCCGGCTCACCACTCACGGTGGCAAGCTCCGGCCAGTCCTTGATCACGTTGGTGCCCTGCAACGGCTGCTGATAGCCCTTGTGGCAGGTCTTGCAGGCGGCCTTGGGTGCATCTCCATGGACCGGGCCCAGCCGCTCCTCGGGCAACAGCCCCCCAAGCGGTACCAGATAGGTGTTGTTGAGCTCCAGCACCATCTGGATGCCGAGGCTCTCGGTGGCCCATTGCGGCGTCACCTGCCCGCCATCGTAGAAGGCGCGGCTGTTGTGACAGAACACACAGTTCACCCCCAGCGAATTGCTGACATAGTTCATCAGCGAGTAGGTCCGCTCGGCCTGCTGAATGCCCGGATAGCCATCCTCGCCCGGCACGCCCGCCACGCGGGCATCGAGATCGTGCACGGCAATCACCTCGCCATCGAGCAGGTATTTCTCCAGCGCGTCCGACGGCAGCGAGGTGTATTGCGACTGCATCGTCACCCGGTTCTGATTGGCCGACCAGCCTTCGGCGCTCTCGTTCACCGGGCTGATCCGGTACCAGATATCCGACGGCACCGGCTCTCCGCGGTGGCAGGTGTAACACGTCACACCGACCTCCTTGTTGGCCATGACATGACCGGCCCAGTTCTCGTTGAGATTCCGGGTCATGCCGATCATCACGTGGCCGACGCTGGTCTGATAGCTCGCCGGATCGTCGAAGAGATCGGGGATGCCGGTCCATTCCCGCATCGCCGCCAGCAGCCGGTCGTAATTCTCGACCGTCAACCCCTCCAGCCCCGGCGGCACGTTCTCACGCGCATCTCCGGCGGTCTCCTCACCGCCCTGCGGCACCACCGGCGCGGAGGTCGAGGCGAGAAACGCCTCGATCCCCGGATCCGGCTTGGCCAGATCGGTCTTGAACTCGGGGCGCGACATGCCGGTGCCGCGTGGACCCGTTTGCAGACTGTCCGTCTGATAGGGCGCACCAAAGGCGATCAGCATGGTCGCGGTAAAGACCGCCCCCCCGACCACGCCGATGGCGATGGCCGGGCCATAGATGTCCTTGGGGTTCTCGCGGTTCCACTTGTCAAACCATTTCGGAAACATGGCTCACTCCTCCTGTCCGATGAAGGCTTCGTAGGAGCCGTAAGCCTCGTAGCCATAAGAGCCGTCATACATCGGCGCGAAATTGTGCTCCTGCGCCCAGATGAACCAGTTATCCACCACCGTCCCGGTCAGCAGGATACCGATCCCGCCGGTGATCGGCGTCAGCACCGCGAACCACCAGGCCCACCGGTGAATGCCCTCCATCGTGGCGTTGAAGCCCATGGTCCAGCGCCAGAACAGGGCGGCCCGCTCGGACGCCGTGCCGCGATCGACGATCTGCTCCAATTCCCGGTCGCCGCCATAGCGGGTGACGGCCAGAATGGTCGCCCCGTGCATCGCGAACAGCAGCACCGAGCCATAAAGGAACACGATCGAGAGACAGTGGAACGGGTTGTAGTAGAGGTTGCCGTAGCGGATCGAGAACGCCGTGGTCCAGTCGAGATGCGGGAAGATGCCATACGGCACCGCCTCCGACCACGACCCCATCAGGATCGGACGGAAGAGGCCCAGCACCAGGAACAGCCAGATCGCCGAGCCGAACGCCCAGAAGACGTGCTTGCCCATCTTGTGGCTCGCGGCCAGTTGATAGCTGCGCGCCCACCAGGCCATCACCGCTACCAGCAGGAAGAACGACGAGATGATATACCAGCCGCCATCGTTCAGCGGCGGCATCGACAGGCCATGCTCCGGCCCCGGCGGCTCCAGCGCCAGCCAGAACAGTTGCCGCAGGAACTCCGGGATCGACCAGCCCACCTGTGCCAGCATGTTGAAGCCGACGATGAAGAACCAGGCAAAGCCGCTCGCAAGGCTCACCACCCCCAGCATCCCGAGGTTGATGGGGCCAAGCTGCGCGTTGCCGATCCAGCCCAGCAACTTGGAAAAGCCGGGCGTGCCCGCCCGCTCGGCCAGCAGCCGGCCTCCGGTGTCGTCCATGCCCATCTCGGGCGTGCCCTGCACCTGAACTTGCGTGAATATGTTCTGATACTCTGCCATGATTTACATCCCCACCTGAGAGGGCCAGATCGGCAGATCGAGCCACCAGTTCCACCATTCGGGCCAGCCCTTGGTCCAGACCGGGCCGGAAATGATGATGCACACCGCCGAGAAGAACACGGCGTTGATCGCCAGCAGAAAGCCCAGCCGGTGAATCCCCAGCGTGCCCACCGAATAGCCGATGAAATCGCGAAAGAACGTGTCCTCGTGATCGGGCGTCTTCATGTCCTCGCCCTTTTCCGGGTTCGCCGCCGACAGGATCAGCCCGCCATGCAGCGCCAGCGCCAGCGTGGTGGTAAAGAACAGCGTCACCGCCAGCATGTGCGCCGGGTTGTAATGGAAATGCAGGTAGGCGTAGCCGGTGTTGCTGACCCAGTCGAGATGGCTGAAGATGCCATAGGGAAAGCCATGCCCCCACGCCCCCATCAGCAGCGGGCGAAAGATCACCAGCGTGACATAGGCGAGGATCGCGAAGCCGAAGGCAAAGGGCACATGATAGCCCATCCCCAGCTTGCGGCAGATCTCCACCTCGCGCAGCGCCCAACTGACAAAGGCGCCGGTCGCGCAGATCGTGATGATCTGCCACAGCCCGCCCTCCATCAGCGGTGCCAGCCCCAGACCATAGCTCAGGTCGGGCGGCGCGATATTGATCAGCCAGGGGTTGAAGGTGCCCTGTTGCGAGGCGCCCCAGAAAATCAGGATGGTGCCGAGGGTGGCAAAGAATGCCGTCGTCACCCCGAAAAAGCCGACATAGAACGGTCCGACCCAGAAGTCGAACAGATCACCGCCGACGAGAGTCCCCCCCCGGACCCGGTATTTGCGTTCGAAACTGAGCAAAGCCATGTCTCTGCCTCCGCATGTGGCGGCCCGGCACATGCCAAGGGCCTGTCTGTGAAATCGATTTTGGTCTGCCGCGGGCAAGACACCCCGCCCGCGGCGCTTTCCTCAGGCGGCAGCGCGATCAGCGCCCGTATTTCTGAGCGGCGATTTCAAACCAGTTGAAACCGTCGGTGCTCAGAAGCACGAGATGGATCATCACCGCCAGCAGGAACAGGAACACGCCCTGCGCCACGAACACGCGGCGAGGATCGAAGATCAGCCAGATCTTGTAGAATTTAGCCATCTCTCATCCTTTCCTCAGAACCACGGGAACCAGATGAAGGTCGCGATATGCGCGACCACTGCAACCAGCGTGAACAGCCAGAGGCCGCTCATATACACCGAGTGCAGCTCCTGGGCCTGCTCGTCTGTGAGACCTGTGAAGGACAGGTCGGATTTATCAGCCATGAACTTTCCTCCGGAACGTTATGCTGACGCCGCGGCACCCCGCGGCCGGGACCCTCGGGACCGGTACGGCCCCTCGGGATCTGTCCGCCCATCCGGGCAGGCAGTCTGTGATCCCGGTCCAAGCCATTGCTCAGACCGAGAAGATCATCGGCGTGATCCGGTCCGCCTCGAGCCAGGCGCGCGCCAGCGGCCCGGCAAGGTTGAGCGTTCGGTGCCGGATCACGTCGCGCACCCACCGCGCGGCGGCAAACGGGATCGCGAAAAAGAAGATGCAGAAGAAATACAGCCGGTACTCGGCGCTGCTGCGGCGCGGCGCGCGACGGCGCAGCGGGGCTTCGGAACTGATATCGGTCATTGGTCGTCTCCTCCCTCCGGGAATTCGTCTGTGGTCGAAAGACTGTTGACGCAGGCCAGCGTCACCCGCGCCTCGCCACGGCTGAGCGCCGCCGTCTCGGCGCTGTCGCGCAACGTCTTGGCGGCGGAAATGCGGGTCAGCACGGGATGCGTCCCGACGATCCGCGCCAGCGCGGCGCTCGCCTCCGCATCCCAGGGCAGATCGCGGCGCAGCGGCGTCGGCGTGGCCTTGCCCGCGTCCATCTCACTGCCCAGCGGCAGGATGTGAAACAGCGCATCAAAGAGCCCGTTGCACACCTCCTGCAACAGATACGTCGCCCCGGCATAGCCCATCACCGGCGTGCCGGTGGCCCGCCGGATCGCTGCACCGGGGAACGACGCGGGGATGAACGCGGGCCGCGGCCCGTGCCCCGCCGCCATCTCGGCCAGGTACATCTTCTCGTTGATCGACCCCATGAGGATGACGGGGCGCTTGCCATGAACCAGCGCGCGCACCTCCTCGTTATTGGTCTTTTTCCCCGCGCAGCGCGCCACGGCAAAGGCGCAGGGCAGGCCCAGATCGCCCTCCAGGTAATTGCGGATACCGCGCGCATAGGTCTCGTTCGCGACGATCCCGAAATTGGCGGTGGCAAAGAAATCCTGCGTGACGCTGCGCCACAGATCCCACACCGGTTTCAGCGTCGAATGCTTCTCGCGGGCGATGAACGGTTCCGGGTCAAGCCCCAGCATCTCGCCGAGTTTACGCAAGAACAACGTGGTCGACTCGACACCGATCGGCGCTTGCAGATAGGGCTTGCCCAGAACCTCGGCCAGACCGCGGCCAAACTCACGGTACATCACGATATTGGCGTCCGAATTCACCAGCCCCCGCATCTCCGCGAGATGCGTGCCCATCGGCATCACCATGTTGATCTCGGCCCCGATCCCCTCGGCCAGCCGCCGGATCTCGGCCAGATCCGAGGGCATGTTGAACGTGCCATACATCGGCCCGAGGATATTGACGCGGGGCTTCGCGCCCTCCGCGCGCTTCTTCTCCGGCGGCATCCGCCCCTTGGTCATGCCCCATTCGGTAAACAGCCAGGTCATCGCCCGGTCGGCGGCCTGCCACTGATCCTCGTCGATGGTGCGCGGCAGGAACCGCTGAATGTTGGTGCCCTGCGGCGTCACCCCGCCACCGATCATCTCGGCGATGGAGCCGGTCACAACCACGGCAGGCAGCGCCGGGTCGAGCGTGCCCCAGGCGCGCTTCATCGCCTCCTCGGTCCCCGCCCCCATCTCGCCTTCGCCGAGGCCCGTCACCACGATGGGCAACTCATGAGGCGGCAGCGCGTCGGTGTAATGCAGCACGCTCGTCACCGGCAGGTTCTCACAGCCCACCGGCCCGTCGATCACCACCTGCAATCCCTTGACGGCGCAGAAGGCATAGACCGCCCCCCAGTATCCGCCCGCCCGGTCATGATCCTGGATCAGCATCAGATCATCTCCTGCGCCTTGGCGGCGCGCTTCTGCTTTTCCAGCTTCTTGAGGTTGGTCGCCCGGAAATCCTCGCGGATGTTGGGATCGCCCTCCCACACGCCCGCGGTATCGCCGGTGCCCACGCCCTCGAAGAAGTCGCGCATCCGGTCCATGCGGCCCTTGTTGCCCATCGCCGCGTTCACCACTTCCGCAAGGCTTCCCGCGCCCGCAGGCCCCATCAACGGCCGCGCCGAGATGAGGTTGGTGAAGTAGAGCGACGGCGTGCCCCGCTCCTTGGCCTTCTGCACCACCGGCGTGGTGCCGATGGCGAGATCGGGCTCCAATCCTTCCATCGCGGCGCAGTCATCCTCCAGCGAGGCGCGGAATTTCACCGTCACGCCGCGCGCGGCCAGCCAGTCTGCATCCGCCGCCGACCATTGCGTCTTCGGGCAGGCGGTGCCCACATACGGCACCTCCGCCCCGCTCTCGATCAGCAGCCGCGCCACCAAAAGCTCGCTGCCCTCATAGCCCGACAGAGTGATCCGCCCGTTGACGGGCGCATTGGCCAAAGCCTCGCGGATCGAGGGTAGAAAGGCGTTCTGCGCAGAAGCAATCTTTTCCTCAGACAATCCAAAGGCTTGCCCAATGTTTTTCAACCACTCAGCAGTGCCATCATGGCCCACCGGCGCGCTCCCCACGATGGGGCGACCAGCGGCTTCAAACTCCCGCACCGCCGCCGTGTAGAACGGATGAATCGCCGCCACCGCCCCGCAATCCAGCGCGGCATATAGCTCGCGCCACTCGCGGCACGGCACCACCGGCCCGGCGGCCAGCCCCATCGGTGCCAGCATCGCGCCGATCATCATCGGGTCCGCGGGGAACATCTCGCCCAGCAGCGTCACCGTGGGCCGGTCCTCGACGCCGCCCTCGGGGGCCGCCACCGGCCCCGCCCCGGCCTCGGCACGCGCATAGTTCAGCATCGCCCCGGCCAGCACGTCCTTGGCCTCGGCATGGGTGGGGATGCCAAAGCCGGGCACGTCGATGCCCACGATCCGCACGCCGTTGATCTCGCGGGGCAACAACCGCAGCGGCACGCCCGAGGCCGTCGGCACGCACAGGTTCGTCACCACGATGGCGTCGAACCGCGCCGGGTCGGCCATCTCGTGCACGCTCTCGCGGATATCCTCAAACAGCTTGCCGGTCACCAGCGTCTCGGAATTGAACGGCACATAGCCGACCGAGCGCCGCGCGCCGTAGAAATGGCTCACGAAGGTCAGGCCGTAAACGCAACAGGCCGAGCCCGACAGCACCGTCGCCACCCGCTTCATCCGCAGGCCAACGCGCAGCGACCCGAAGGCAGGGCACATGCTCTGCGGCTGATCGTGCGGTCCCTTGGGATAATCCTCGGCATAGCGGTCGAGCACCTCCGCCGCGCCCGCCGCCCGCGCCGCCGCCTCCATCTCGCCCTGCGCGTGACAGCCCGCGCCGTCCCCCGCATTCACCTTGGCGGAAATATCCTCGGGGGGGCGCGCCTCGGGCGCGCGGGGGGCAGACGGCCCCCCTGCCCCGCTGCCGTCATATGTGACATCGTCGCTCATGACGCCCGCCTTTGGGGGCCATCCCCGCCCCGGTCGCTCATTTCCGCCGCCCGGATATCGGCCAGAAGGCGGCGCAATTGCTCGGGCCGGGCGCGCGCAACCATCCGCTGCACCTCGGCCAGTGTCTCGTGACGGGGGCGCTCAGGCGTCGTCATAAACCACCTCCAGCGTCTCCTTCGGCGCCGCGTGCTTGCCGCGCATGTCCTCGTCGGTCGCAGGCTCCAGCACGTAATCGCCGCCCGTGTCCTTGCTGTCGAAAAGGCCAAGCAGCCCGTCCTGATCGAGCGGGTTGGGCCGCACCGGCGGTGCCGCCGTCACCTCGTCGGCCAGTCCGGCGAACAGCCCGCCCCACTGGCTCTGCGACGTCCCGACAATCTGGTAATTCGCGGATTTCTTGCGCAAATCGTCATCCTGCGGGATCGCGGCCAGCACCGGGATATCCACCGCGCGGGCAAAGGCCTGCGCCTCGCCGGACTGATCGTCCTTGTTGATCACAAGGCCGGCGACACCGACATTACCGCCCAGATTGCGGAAATACTCCACCGCCGAGCAGACGTTGTTGGCCACGTAAAGCGATTGCAGGTCGTTCGAGGCCACCAGAATGACCTTCTGCGCCATGTCCCGCGCGATCGGCAGGCCAAAGCCGCCACAGACCACGTCACCGAGGAAATCCAGCAGCACGTAGTCGAAATCCCAGTCGTGAAAGCCCAGCTTTTCCAGCAGTTCAAAGCCGTGGATGATGCCGCGCCCGCCACAGCCCCGGCCCACTTCCGGCCCGCCAAGCTCCATCGCGAACACGCCGCCGCGCTTGAAACACACGTCGCCGATCTTCACCGGCTCCCCGGCGAGGTTCTTCTTTGTCGAGGTCTCGATGATCGTCGGACACGCCTTGCCGCCAAACAAGAGCGAGGTGGTATCCGATTTCGGATCGCACCCGATCAGCAGCACGCGCTTGCCCTGCTCGGCCATCATGTGGCTCAGATTGGCGAGGGTGAAGCTCTTGCCGATCCCCCCCTTGCCATAGATCGCGATGATCTGCGTCTTCTGCGTCGGCGCGCCGTCATTGATGACATCGGCGAGGTCCTCATGCGCCTCGTCGCGCAGACGCTGGTCGAAATCCTTGAGATTCGGCACGTCGTCCTTCACGCTGCGTCCTTCCAGTTGAGTATCATTTTCAGGCAATCGGGATCGCCGAACGCCGTGCGATAGGCGTCGGGCGCATCCTCGGCCCGCGCCTCGTGGGTGATGAGCCCGCCAAGCGACAGCGCGCCGGTCCCGATCAGGTCGCGCACGGCGCGCAGGTCGTCGCGCACCCATTCTGCGGCCACGCGCAGCCGCGCCTCCTTCATGAAGGCGGGCGGAAAGGCAAAGCTGAGGCCGCCGGGATAGAACCCCGCCAGCACGATCTCGCCGCCCTTGGCAAGGCGCCCGATCAGGTCATCCAGAATGGCGGCATTGCCCGAGGCGTCGTAGATCGCGCGATAGTCGCGGCGCGGGTCGTCGCCGGGGTCGATCACCGCGTAGCCCTGCGCGCCGCCACGCCGCCCCGGCTCGGTCTCCCAGACGGTCGGCGCGGGGGCACCGGCGGCGATGGTCAGCCGCGCCAGCAGCCGCCCCAGCACGCCGTGGCCGACGATCAGGTCGGGCACCGCCCGGTCGAGCCCCGCCATCGCGTGGCGCGCAGTGGCCGCCAGCGCCAGCAGCGCCCCCTCCGGCCCCATCGCCGAATCGATCCGCGTGACCCGCGCGGCAGAGGTCACAAGCCGCGCCGCCGCCCCCCCAAACAGGCCATAAGCGCCCTCGAAGCAGTCGGCCCCCGGCACGAACACATGATCGCCGGGGCGATAGCCGGTGCCGCGCGCGGCCTCGACCACCTCTCCGGCGGCCTCGTAGCCCGGCACCAGCGGATAACCCATGCCGGGAAAGGGCGGCATCGTGCCGTTCCAGAACAGCTTTTCGGTGCCGGTGGAAATCCCCGAATGGGCGATCTCGACCACGATATCCGCCGCCCCCGGTGCCTTCAGCGCCAGCCTGTCGAGATGAAGGTCCTCGGGACCGTTCAAAAAGACAGCGCGGGTATCCATGATCGCCTCCCAGCTTTTGCCCGTTTCCTGCGCTAAAGACTCAGCAGGTGGATACGGGCTCACAATGTCAGTCTACTCGGACATATTTATGTGTCAAGTTTACGTTACACATTTGCCTGAAATACTGTCATTCCGCCTTAACGCAGCTCAACGCCCCGGTGATGTAGGGCCGCGGCGCGCGCGGGATCGTCACGTGCGCAAAGCCCGCCGTGCGGCACATCTCCGCGATCCGCGCCGCCGAGCGCACCCGCCCGGTGCCCATCGCCATGGTGTAGAACGAGAAATAGACATCCCCCGCCCGCTCGGGCCGCGAACCGCCCGACATCGGCTCCGCCACGATCAGCCGACCCTTGGGCGGCAGCGCGGCGTGGCACTTGGCCAAAAGATCCGCCACCGTCTCGTCCGAATGATCATAGAGCACGCGGATCAGCGAAATCGCATCCGCCCCCGTCGGCAGCGCCTCGTCGCGGAACGAGCCCCCGCAAAGTTCGACGTTGCCCGACAATCCCAGCCCGGCCAGCCGCCGCGCCGCCTCCGGCATCACCTCGGGCAGGTCCATGAGCCGCAGCGACAGCGCCGGATACGCCCGCGCCACCGCCGCCAGGAACGCCCCCGATCCGCCGCCCACATCCATCAGGCAGCGCACCCCGCGCAACCCCACCACGCGCAGCACATCCTCGGCCACCAGCCCCTGGCTTTGCGCCATCAGGTCGGAATACCGCTCCGCCACCTCCGGCGCGATCTCGCCGCCCGCGCCGAACACATAGGGCCAGAACCGCGCCAGTTCGGTCTCGCCCTCACCGCGCAACAGCGCCACGGGATCGGCCATGTCGGCATAGAACGCGCGGTGGTGGCGAATCATCGCCTCCAGCCCCGGCACGCCCAATAGCGCCGCGCCCCGCCGCGCCAGCGCGAACCGCCCGTCGCGCCGCCGCCGCAGCAGGCCCAGCGCCGCCCCCGCCTGCACCAGATGCGCCATGCGGTCCGGCGGCACCTCGCAAACCCGTGCCAGCGCCCCCGCCCGCTGCGCGCCATGATCATACAGCCGCCGCAACACGCCCAGTTCCACCAGCGCCATCAGCACCTGCGACTGCACGAATCCCTGCACCAGATCAAAGAGCGCCGCACCGTCGCGCCGCGCGATGCCACGGGCCAGCGGCACCCGCCCGGCAAGGCTCTGAAACCGGGGATTGGCCAGCAGCCGCGCCACCCATCCCGCCCGCGGACGGCGCGGCGCGGCCTCCGGCAGCGCCACCATGCTCAGACCGCCGTGCGCGCGGGCAGCTTGGGCACGATCCGTTCGGCCTGCGCGCGCACCATCGCCGCAAGCGCCGCCTCGCCCGGACAGGACGGGATCGAGGCGATGGCCCCGGCGAGGATATCGCCCAGCCGCGCCACCGCCCCCTCCACGCCCAGTTCCGCCACCGCGTTGGGCCGCCCGTGCAGATCGTCCTGCCCCACCGGCTTGCCCAGGCTTTCCTCGTCCATAAGCGCGTCGCGCAGATCGTCGGCCACCTGAAACGCCTCGCCGATGAGCGCGCCCAGATCGTGCCACGGCTCGGGCTCGTGCCCGGCGGCCACGGCCCCCATCTGCGTCGCCGCCACAAACAGCGCGCCGGTCTTGGCCCGGTGATAGGCGGCAAGGTCGATCTTCGCCTCGCTCTCCCAGCCCTGCCCGGCGCAGATGCCATGCGGCATCCCCGTCTGCCGCGCCAGCAGGCCCATCAGGCGCAGCGCGCGGCCCGCATCCGCCTCGCCCGCGCGCGTCAGCACGTCAAACGCCAGCACGATCAGGCTGTCGCCCGCCAGCACCGCCAGCGGTTCGGAATACGCGCGATGCACCGACGGCTTGCCGCGCCGCGTGTCGGCATCGTCGAAACAGGGCAGGTCGTCATGCACGAGGCTCGCGCAGTGGATCAGCTCCAGCGCGGCGGCGGCGGCATCGCTCAGCGCCGGGCGGTCCTCGCCGCAGGCGCGCGCCACCGACATCAGGATCGTCGGCCGGATGCGCGCGCCGCCGGGCAGCACGGCATGCCCCAGCGACCCGGCCAGCAGACGCGGCGCATCGGCCCCCGAGGCATGAGCGAGCGCCGCGCCGATGGCGGCCTCGATCCGGTCTGAAATGGGCATGTCGCGCCTCCCGCATCCGGTATGTAATTCATTAATGACACACTATATGTAAATCATACTGGACACATCGCGCGCCCGAGTCAACAATTCCCCCATGACATCCGCCCCCCTTCCCCCTTCAGATGCCGATCACACCGTGATCGTCGGCGCGGGCGTGGCGGGGCTCGCCACCGCCGCGCGGCTCGCCCATGCCGGGGTTGCCGTCACATTGCTCGAACGTCACGCCCACACCGGCGGCAAGATGCGCGCCCTGCCATCTGCCGCCGGGCCGGTCGCGGCGGGGCCCACGGTGCTGACCATGCGCGCCGTCTTCGATGCGCTCTTTGCGACCTGCGGCGCGCGGCTCGACGATCACCTGACGCTCATCCGCCAGCCGCTCCTCGCGCGCCATTTCTGGCCCGATGGCAGCCGCCTCGACCTCTGGGACGACGCCGACCGCAATACCGAGGCGATCCGCGCCTTCGCCGGGGCCCGCGCCGCCGCGCAGTTCCGCGCCTTCGACGCCCGCGCCCGCGCGCTCTTCGACGGGTTCGACGCGCCGATGATGCAGGCCCCGGCCCCCCGGCCCCTCGACCTCGCGGCGCATGTCATGCGCAACCCCGGCCTGCTACGCCGCATGGCCCCGCATCGCAGCCTCGCCGGCCTGCTGCGGCACAGCTTCGACGATCCCCGCCTCGCGCAACTTTTCGGGCGCTACGCCACCTATGTCGGCGGCATGCCCTCGGGCGTGCCCGCGCTGCTCGCGCTCGTCTGGCGCGCCGAATCGGCGGGGGTGTGGGCGGTCGAGGGCGGGATGCACCGGCTCGCCGCCGCGCTCGCCGATCTCGCCCGCCGCTGCGGCGCGGTGATCGAGACCGGCGCGCATGTCGCGCGCATCGAGACGGCGGGCGGTGCCGTCACCGGCGTCACCCTCTCGGGTGGCCGCCGCCTGCCCTGCGACCGCGTGGTGTTCAACGGCGATCCCCGCGCCCTCGCCACCGGCGCGCTCGGGCAGGGTTGCGCGCAGGTCGCCGCCGCCACGCGCAGCGCCCCCCGCAGCCTCTCCGCCGAGGTCTGGGCCTTCGCCGCCAAGCCCTCGGGCGCGGACCTCGCCCATCACAACGTCTTTTTCCGCGCCGACCCAGGCCCCGAATTCGCCGCCCTCGCGCGCGGCGAGACCGCGCCGGAACCGACGCTCTATGTCTGCGCGATGGATCGCGGGACGGGCACCGCCCCGCCCGCGCCCGAACGCTTCGAAATCATCGCCAACGCCCCGCCGCTCGCGCCGGGCGCGGCCCCGACCAGGGAGTCCCCATGCCCGACACGTATCTTCCCCACGCTGGCCCGCTTCGGCCTGCGCTTCACCCCGGAACCGGATCGCGACAACCTGACCACGCCGCAGGGCTTCGCGCACCTCTTCCCGGCCTCGCTCGGTGCGCTCTACGGGCAGAGCCCGCACGGCACGATGGCGGCCTTCCGGCGCCCGACGGCGCGCACCCCGGTGACGGGCCTCTACCTCGCGGGCGGGGGGGCGCATCCGGGGGCGGGGGTGCCGATGGCGGCGCTCTCCGCCCGGCACGCGGCAGAGGCGATCTTGAGCGACCGAATTTCGACCTCGACGTGCCGCCCGACGGCTACGCCTGGTGGTATCTCGACGGCATCAGCGACGACGGCGCGCGCGCCGTCTCGGTCATAGGCTTCATCGGCTCGGTGTTCTCGCCGTGGTATGCGTGGTCGGGCCGCCGCCGCCCCGAAAACCACGTCTGCATCAACGTCGCCACCTACGGCCCCGGTGGCCGCTTCACCATGACCGACCGGGGCGAGGCTGCCCTGCGCCAGAGCCCCGATTGCCTGACTGTCGGCCCGTCGTCGATGCGCTGGCAGGACGGCCAGCTCATCGTCGAGGTCGACGAATGGGGCGCGCCCCCGCTCATCAGCCGCGTGCGCGGTCGCGTCACCGTCACCCCCCGCACCGTTACCAATGTCGAATTGCCCCTCACCGGGGACGGTGCCCATGTCTGGCGTCCCTTCGCCCCCGATTGCACCATCGAGGTCGCGCTCGACGCACCCGGCTGGCAATGGTCGGGACATGGCTATTTCGACGCCAATTTCGGCACCCGCGCGCTCGAGGCCGATTTCAGCCGCTGGACATGGGGCCGCTTCCCCACGTCCTCCGGGGCCACCTGCTTCTACGACGCCACCCGCCGCGACGGCACCCGCCTCGCCACCGGCATCCGCTTCGACGCGGGCGGACACGCGCAGGAGATCGCCCCTCCGCCCCCCGCGCCCCTGCCGCGCAGCCTCTGGGCCCTGCCGCGCGAGACCCGCGCCGACCCCGGGCACACGCCCCGGCAGGTCCTGCCGATGCTCGACGCGCCGTTCTACTGCCGCGCGGGCGTCCGCACCACGATCGACGGAGAGGAGACCACCGGCGTCCACGAGGCGCTCGACCTCGACCGCTTTCGCGCCGCCTGGCTCAAGCCGATGCTCGCGGTCCGGGTGCCCCGCCGCGCGCGCTGGAAATTTGCCAAAGATTGACCCGAACCTTGCGCCACCGCGCGCCGGTCAGTGCTCAACCGTGCGGTTCAGCCGCAGAACCGACAGGTTCAGCGCCGCCGCCACCGACACCCAGACCAGATACGGAACGAACAAAACGCCCGCGATCATGTCCACCTGCCAAAGCGCCACCAGCGTCGCCGCCACCGACAGCCACAACAGCCCCAGAACCCGCAGCCCCAGCTTCATCCGCCGCAGCCCGAAAAACACCGGCGTCCACAACCCGTTGAGCGCGATCTGCAACGCCCAGAGCGCCATCGCCAGCCCGTTGCCGGGGCTCATCGCCACGCGCGCTCCGGCGGCGGCCATGCACAGGTAAAGTATTGTCCACGCTACAGGAAACAGCCAGTTGGGCGGCGTCCACCACGGCTTTCTGAGCTTCTGATACCACTCGCCCGGCGGGAACAGCCCGCCGGTGGATCCAGCCGCGAAACAGGCCGCGAGGAAAATGGCGAAGACCACATAAATCATTCCCCGGGTATAGCCTGAGAGGCCCGCCGCCGCAATGCGGCAAGGCGCTCGGCGTCGCGGCGCTTGAGATCGGCCAGCGTTGCGTGCAGCCTGTCCGACCAATCCTGCGTCCGCACCCTCTCGGCGGTCGCCGCTTCAACCAGAAAAACGTTTTCTGGCAATGGTTTGGCATATATCAACGCCGATCGCGGCATGACCGCGCTCGCCCCCGCCCGCAGCCCGGCAAGGCCCAGCCAGCCCAGTTTCTGCGCGCCGCTTGTCCGCGCCCGCGCGGCCATCGGATCGCACCCGCCCCGCCGCACCGCCCCGCCGATCCCGGCATAGATGAGCCGCGCGGCATAGATACCGGGGCGGCAATCGACGGGCAGCGCCGCGATCCCCGCCTCGGCCCTGTGATAAAGGCCATCGGCCTCGCGCAACAGCCGCGCCACCAGCGCGCGCAGCGCGGGCGAGGTCTCGGGCCGCGCCAAAAATGCTTCGTGATCAATACCTTCCGCCTCCATCCAGCCGGTCGGCAGGTAGAGCCGCCCCTCGGCCGCATCCTCGCCCACGTCGCGCGCGATATTGGTGAGCTGCATCGCCACGCCCAGGTCGCAGGCCCGCGCCAGCACGTCCGCGCGGCGCTCGCGCATCAGCACGCACATCATCGCCCCCACCGCCGCCGCCACCCGCGCCGAATAGGCCCTGAGCCCCGGCAAATCCACGTAAATCCGACCCTCGGCATCCCAGGCCAGCCCCTCCAGCAGCGCCTCGGGCAGGGCGCGCGGCATGTCGAAATCCGCGATCACGGCGGCGAATGCCCGGTCAGCGGGCGCGTTGCGCGGACAGCCCGCATAGGCCCGCTCCAGCCGCTCGTGCAACGACAACACCGCCCCGGCCTTTTCCTGTTGTAAATCAACGGCATCGTCCGCCAATCGGCAGAACGCATAGAGCGCCAGCGCCGGATCGCGCAGCCGCTTCGGCAACAGTTTCGAGGCGGCGTGAAACGAACGGGAGCCATGCCGGATCGCGGCGACACAATGGTCGAGGTCCGAGGGATGTATCATCTTGCACCCACCGGCTCGGGCACCACCTGCGCCAGCACCTCGGCACTCATGATGACGCCGGGCACCCCCGCACCGGGATGCGTCCCGGCCCCCACGAGGTAGAGTCCCGCCGCCTCCTCGCTCACGTTATGGGGCCGGAACCACGCGCTTTGCAGGATGCGCGGCTCGATGGAAAAACCCGCGCCATGCGGGCTCAGATACCGGTCCCGGAACGTCTCGGGGGTGAACACCTCCGACGGGCCAAGATGCGCGCCAAGCCCCGGAAGCAGTTGATCCTCCAACACTTTCTGCACCTTCCGCCGGTAGGGTTCGGCCTCTGCCCGCCAGTCCACCGCGCCCTTGTGGCCCAGATGCGGCACCGGGCTCAGGACATAGAACGTGTCATCGCCCTCGGGGGCCACGGTCGGATCGGTGACCGAGGGGCGATGGACATAGAGACTCATATCGTCGGCGAGCCGCCCCCTGACGAAGATGTCGCGTACCAGCCCCTCGTAGCGCGGACCGTTGAGGATGGTGTGATGGCCCGCCCCGGGCCACATGCCCGCCGTGCCCTTGGTGCCGAAATACCACACGAAGAGGCCCATCGACCAGCGCGACCGTTTGAGCTTCGCGGGCGTCCAGCGCCGCCTTTTGCTGTTGCGCAACAGCCGGTCATAGGTGTGCCCCGCATCGGCGTTGGACACGGTGATATCGGCGCGCACCACCTCGCCCGAGACAAGCCGAAGGCCCCGCGCGCGGCCATCTTTCACAAGGATTTCATCCACTTCCGCGTTCTGCCGCACCAATCCGCCTTGATCCGCGATCACGTCGCACATCGCCTTTGCAATCGCCGCGACGCCGCCGATCGCGTAATGCACGCCGAATTCCTTTTCGAGATGGCTGACAAGAGCATACATCGAGGTGACGTGGAACGGATCGCCGCCGATAAAGAGCGGGTGAAACGACAGCGCCATGCGCAGGCGCGGGTCGCGCACCCGCCGCGCGGCATGCGCCGCCACCGACCGGTCGGCGCGCAGCCAGGCGAATTTCGGCAGCACCTTGATGAGATCCCACAGCTTGTGCATGGGTCGCCGCCCCAGATCCTCGAAGCCGAAGCGATAGCGCGCCTCGGCATCGCGCACGAACCGGTCGTATCCCGCCAGATCGCCCGGCGAGAGCCGCGCCACCTCGGCGCGCATCGCCGCCGCCTCGGCGCGTGCCGCAAAGCGGCTGCCATCGGGCCAGCGCACCTCGTAGAACGGGTCGAGCGCACGCAGGTCCACATCCGTGTCGAAATCGCGCCCGCAGGCCGCCCACAGGTCGCGCAGCCCTTGCGGCACGGTGACGATGGTGGGGCCAAGGTCGAACCGGTGGCCGTCGCGCATCAGGCACGATCCGCGCCCGCCGGGGCCGTCGAGCCGGTCGAAGACGGTGACGCGATAGCCCCTGGCCCCCAGCCGCATCGCCGAGGCGAGCCCGCCCAGCCCGGCACCGATCACCGCCGCGTGCGGTGTGACGGGATGGGCGGCGTCGGCGCTGAGACCGGGATCGAGACGTGTCAACATAAGGAGAGCCTACACATGTCTAGTTAAGTTGACAATCAGCGATTGACGGCGTTTCATGTGTTCGCGATCCGTAACAGGCTCGCCGCCGACGCAACGCATCAGGAGCGGACCGATTCAAACCGTCAGCCTCAGCTTCTTCCGCTTCGGTTCCGTCCGGGACAGGCTCTGGGCCCTCGCGATGATGGGGCTGGCGCGGCGCGGGCTGGCCGCGACCCCCGGTATCGGCTTCTGGAAGCTGTGCGGCTCGGGCACCGGTGAGGGATTCACGCCGCGCCCCAACACCGCCGTCTACGCGATCCTCGCCACCTGGGACCGACGCGATACCGCCAGAATACAGACAGGATACAGCCCCGTCTTTTCGCGCTACCACGCCCGCGCCAGGGAAAGCTGGACGGTGTTCCTGCACCCGGTCTCGGCGCGCGGCACATGGTCGGGAACCGCGCCGTTTGCCGCCGAACCCGACCCCGGCACCGGCCCGCTCGCCGCGCTGACGCGCGCCACGGTGCGCCCGCGCGCAGCGCTAAGCTTCTGGAATCGCGTCCCGAATATCAGCGCGATGATCGGCGACGATCCCAACGTCGCCTTCAAGATCGGTATCGGCGAGGTGCCGCTCCTGCATCAGGTCACCTTTTCCATCTGGCCCTCCGCCGGGGCCATGGCGCAATTCGCCCGCGCCGACGGCCCCCACGCACGCGCCATCCGCGCCGTCCGCACCGGTGACTGGTTCTCCGAAGAACTCTACGCCCGCTTCCGCGTCACCGGCACACGGGGCACATGGCTCGGAACCAACCCACTAGAATCGTTGAAGGAATCTGCATGATCACCGCCTTCCCCTTCTCCGCCATCGTCGGACAGGCCGACATGAAGCGCGCGATGATCCTGACCGCGATCGACCCCGGCCTTGGCGGCGTGCTGGTGTTCGGCGACCGGGGCACCGGCAAATCCACCGCCGTGCGCGCGCTGGCGGCGCTTCTGCCCCCGATCCGGCAGGTGGCGGGCTGCCCGGTGAATTCCGAGCGGGCCGAGGACTGCCCGGACTGGGCGGCGCTTGACAGCCATGAGATCACCGAGCGCCCCACCCCGGTGATTGACCTGCCGCTCGGCGTGACCGAGGACCGCGTCACCGGCGCGCTCGACATCGAGCGGGCGCTGACGCGCGGCGAAAAGGCGTTCGAGCCGGGGCTGCTGGCGCGCGCCAATCGCGGCTATCTCTACGTGGACGAGGTCAACCTGCTGGAGGATCACATCGTCGATCTGCTGCTCGACGTGGCGCAGAGCGGCACCAACATCGTCGAGCGCGAGGGCCTGTCGGTGCGCCATCCGGCACGGTTCGTTCTGGTGGGATCGGGCAATCCCGAGGAGGGCGAGTTGCGCCCGCAACTGCTTGACAGGTTTGGCCTTTCGGTCGAGGTCCGCTCGCCCGCCGACATCGAGGAGCGGGTCGAGGTGATCCGCCGCCGCCACGCCTACGAGACCGACACGACCGCCTTCATGGAAAGATGGGGCACCGAGGACGCGCGCGAACGGGACGCCATCCTCGCCGCGCGCGCCGCCCTTGCGCAGACCGGCACGCCCGAGGCCATCCTCACCGATTGCGCGCGGCTGAGCGTGGCGCTCGGCACCGACGGGTTGCGCGGAGAGCTGACGCTCCTCCGTGCCGCGAGGGCGCTCGCCGCCTACGATGGCGCGGCGCAGGTCGCGCCCGTCCATCTGCGCACCGTGGCCCCGCTGGCGCTGAGCCACCGGCTCCGCCGCGACCCGCTGGACGAGGCGGGATCGGGCGCGCGGGTGGCCCGCGCCATGGCCGAGGTGCTGGGGTGAGCGACGGGGCCGATACGGGCCGCGCGCTGGCGGCCCTCGCGCTCGATCCGGGCGGCCTCGGCGGGCTGGTGCTGCGCGCCCGCGCAGGCCCTGCCCGCGCCGCCTTGGAGGTGGCGCTGGCGCGGCTGCCGGGGCCGGCGCGGCGCATCCATCCCGACACGCCCGACGCGGTGCTCTTCGGCGGGCTCGACGTCGCCGCCTCGCTCGCCGCCGGGCGGCAGGTCCGCAGCACAGGGCTCGACGCCGCGCCCTGCCACATGGTGCTGCCGATGGCGGAGCGCACGCGCGCGGGCCTCGCCGCGCGGCTGGGGCAGATGCTGGATGCGGCGCGCGGCCATTGCCTGATCGCGCTCGACGAGGGGGCCGAGCCGGACGAGGCCGCGCCGCCCGCGCTGGCCGAGCGGCTGGCCTTTCACATCGACCTGAGCGAGACCCGCGCGGGGGATGTAGACATCGCCCTGCCCGCGCCCGCCGATCTCGATGCCGCGCGCTCGCGACTGGCGGCCACCACGCTGCCCGAGGGCGCGGCCACCACGCTGACGGCACTGGCCGCAAGGTTCGGCATTCACAGCTTGCGCGCCCCGCTTATGGCGTTGCGGGCGGCCCGCGCGCTCGCCGCGCTCGACGGGGCGGCGGAGGCCACCGACAACCACCTGCGCGAGGCCGCCGGGCTGGTTTATCCCGCACGCGCCACGCTGGTCCCCGAGGCCGAGCAGACGCCAGAGGAAGAAAGCCCGACCCCGCCGGAGGCGCAGGACGGGGCCGAAACGGACGACGACGGGACGGCGCAGAGCCACCTGCCCGACGAGATCCTCGTCGCCGCCATCGCCGCGCGCCTGCCTGCGGGGCTGCTCGACCCGTCCGGAGGCCCGAGTGCCCGGCGCGGGCCATCGGCCAATGGCGGCGCGGGCGACCGGCAGGCCGGGCGGCAGCGCGGCCGCCCCCTGCCCGCGCGCCCCGGCCCTCCCGACGGGCGCGCGCGCATCGACCCGGTGGCCACGCTGCGCGCCGCCGCCCCCTGGCAGACCCTGCGCCGCGCGGCGCAGAACAGCCCGCCGGGGCAGGTGATCGTGCGCCCCGCCGATATCCACCTCGCCCGCTACGAGACGCGGCGCGACCGGCTGCTGATCTTTGCCGTCGATGCCTCCGGCTCGGCGGCGCTCGCGCGGCTGGCCGAGGCCAAGGGCGCGGTGGAATTGCTGCTGGCGCAGGCCTATGCGCAGCGCGACCAGGTGGCGCTGGTGGCCTTTCGCGGTGACGGGGCCGAGGTGCTGCTGCCCCCCACCCGCTCGCTGGTACAGGCCAAGCGGCGGCTGGCGGGGCTGCCGGGCGGCGGCGGCACGCCGCTGGCAGCCGGGCTGCTGGCGGCAGGCGAGATGGCGGCGCAGGCGCGGCGGCAGGGGCTGAGCCCGCTCATCGCCTGCCTGACCGACGGGCGCGGCAACATCGCGCTCGACGGCACGCCGGGGCGCGAGGGGGCGCTTGCCGATGCGCTCGCGATGGCCGGGCGGCTGAGTGGCGACGGAATCCCCGCGCTGCTCATCGACACCGCCGCCCGACCCGGCCCCCAGGCCGCCGACATCGCCGCCACGATGGGCGCGCGCTACCTCGCGCTGCCGCGCGCCGATGCCGCGCGGCTGAGCGCCGCCATCGGCACCGCGCGCGACGACCTCACGGGCTGAGCATGAATTGGGCGCGCGACCTGCAAGGCTGGCCACATAGCGAGACCTCGCGCCGCATCGCGCACCCCCCGCATCGCTGGCACGTGCAGGAGGCAGGGGACGGCGCGACGCTCCTGCTCTTGCACGGTGCCGGGGCCTCGACCCACACCTGGCGCGACCTGGCCCCCGACCTTGCCCGCGATCACCGCGTCGTCGCGCTCGACCTGCCGGGGCAGGGCTTTACCGCGATGGGGGCGCGGGGCCGCTCGGGGCTGGCGCAGATGGCCGCCGATATCGCCGCGCTCGTCGCCGCCGAGGGCTGGCAGCCGCGCGCCATCATCGGCCATTCGGCGGGCGCGGCGCTGGCCCTGCGCTTCGCGCTCAACCTGCCCGAAACGCCCCGCGTCATCGGCATCAATGCGGCGCTCAGCCCGTTCGAGGGTCTGGCGGGATGGCTGTTTCCGGTGCTGGCCAGGGTGCTGGCGCTCAACCCGCTGACGGCGCTCGCCTTCACCGCCGGAGGCAATCGCCACGCCCGTGCCCGGCGGCTGATCGAGAGTACCGGATCGCGGCTCGACGACGCCGCCATCGGGTATTACGCACGGCTGATCGGGGATCGCACGCATGTCGAGGGCACCTTGCAAATGATGGCGCAATGGGACGTGTCGGCGCTGCTCGACGCGTTGCCCGCACTTGGGGCACCCTGCCTGCTGATCACCGGTGACGGGGACCGCGCCGTGCCGCCAAGCGTCTCGGCACACGCCGCCGCGCGCCTGCCGCATGCGCGGCACCTGTGCCTGCCGGGTCCTGGCCATCTCGCGCACGAGGAAGACCCCGCGCGGATCGCCGGGCTGATCCGCGATTTCCTGACCGGGATCTGACGCGGCAGAGCCCCCTTGCCCGCGCCTGTCGCCCGGCGTATAGCCCCGCCCTGATCCCCAAGGAGCCCGATCATGCAAGGCAGCGCCAATCTCAACGTCATGCTCAAGGCCGCGCGCAAGGCCGGGCGCGGCCTCATCAAGGATTTCGGCGAGGTCGAGAACCTGCAGGTCTCGATGAAGGGCGCGGGCGACTTCGTGAGCCGTGCCGACCTCGCCGCCGAGAAGACCATCAAGGCCGAACTGACCGGCGCGCGGCCAAATTATGGCTGGCTCGCCGAAGAGGGCGGCGGTGAGCCGGGCAAGGACCCGACCCGCCGCTGGATCGTCGATCCGTTGGACGGCACCACCAATTTCCTGCATGGCCTGCCGCATTTCGCCGTCTCCATCGCACTCGAACACAAGGGCGAAGTGGTGTCCGGCGTGATCTATGACCCGGTCAAGGACGAGGCGTTCTTTGCCGAGAAGGGGGCGGGTGCCTGGATCAACGACAAGAGGCTGCGCGTCTCGGGGCGGACCAAGATGATCGAGGCAATCTTTGCCACCGGCCTGCCCTTCGGCGGGCGCGCCGACCTGCCCGAGACGCTGCATGATCTGGCCCGGCTCCTGCCCGCCTGCGCAGGCGTGCGGCGCTGGGGCTCGGCGGCGCTCGACATGGCCTATGTCGCGGCCGGACGCTATGACGGGTTCTGGGAGCGCGGGCTCAACCCGTGGGATCTCGCCGCCGGGGTGATCATCGCGCGCGAGGCGGGCGCGCTTGTGGAGCCACTGACCAAGGGCGGCGACATCCTTGGCGATGGCGAGATCATCGCCGCCAACGAGGCGATTTTCGACAAGTTCGCGAGTGTTATCCGCGACCGCGCGTGACAGCCCGCCCGTGTCATGCCAAAAACCGCAACAACACGGAGAGAGGCATGGAACTCGATCACCTGGCCGTCGCGGGCGAGACCCTGGAGGGTGCCGCCGCCCATGTCGAGGCGGCGCTCGGACTGCCGATGCAGCCCGGCGGAGCACATCCGAAATTCGGCACCCATAACCGGCTGATGGGGCTGGGAGAGGGCCTCTATCTCGAGGCCATCGCCATCGACCCGGACGCCCCTGTGCCCGACTGCCCGCGCTGGTTCGACCTCGACAGATTGAGCGGGCCGCCGCACCTGCGCAACTGGATCGTCCGGGTGGACGACCTCGACGTGGCGCTCTCCCGGCACGGGGATGCGGGCGCGCCTCTCGATCTCGCGCGCGGTGATCTGCGCTGGCGCATGGCAGTGCCCGGCGATGGCCGCCTGCCCTTCGACAACCTCTTCCCGGCGCTGATCGAGTGGCAGGCGGGCGGGCACCCCGCCGACCGGCTGCCGGATTCGGGTGCACGGCTCGCACGTCTCGTCGTGACACACCCCGAGGCCGCGGCGCTACGCACCGCTCTCTCCGGCCTCAACGACCCGCGTGTCGTGTTCGAGCCCGGCGCCCCCGCCCTGCGCGCCGAGATCGCCACACCCCACGGTCCGCGCGTGCTGCAATGATCCTGCGAACGGCCTCCGCGGCGGACATCCCGGCGATCATGGGCATCTGGAACCCGCTGATACGCGACACGGCGGTGACCTTCACCACCGAGGAAAAGACGCAAGAGGGCCTCGCCACCGAGATCGACTCCCGCGGCCCCGCGTTCATCGTGGCCGAGGAGGCGGGCACCGTGCTGGGGTTTGCGAGCTTTGGCCCCTTCCGGTCCGGTCCCGGCTATCGCCACACCGCCGAGCACACCGTCATCCTCGCGGATGGTGCGCGCGGGCGCGGCACGGGCCGGGCGCTGATGGTGCGGCTCGAGGAGGCGGCCCGCGCGCGCGGCATTCACTCGCTGATCGGCGCGGTGAGCGGCGAGAACGCGGGCGCCATCGCGTTCCACGAGGCCATCGGATTCGCCCGCTCGGGCGTTCTGCCCGGTGTCGGGCAAAAGTTCGACCGCTGGATGGACCTCGTGCTTTTCCACAAGCACGTCTGATGCTTTGCGCTGACAGGGCCCGCGTTCCGCGATAGGCTTGAACCATGTCGATATGGACCCGCATATCCGAGGCGCTTCAGGCGCTCACCAAGGGCGAGAGCCTCGCCCACGTGTTCGACCGCCTGCGCAGCCCGCCCGAGCGCAGCGTCGCCTTCACCATCGCGGTGATCGCGCTCTCGGCCAAGATGGCCAAGGCCGACGGGCAGGTAACACGCGACGAGGTGACGGCGTTCCGCGACGTGTTCCGCCTGCCCCCGGAAGAAGAGAAGAACGCCGCGCGCATCTTCAACCTCGCCCGGCAGGACGTGGCGGGCTACGAGGACTACGCAGCCCGCATCGCGCGCATGTTCGACGACGCGCCGGATACTCTGTACGACCTTATGGAGGGGCTTCTCCACATCGCCGTGGCCGATGGCGTCTATCACCCCAAGGAGGACGCGTTTCTCGGGCGGGTGGCCGAGATATTCGGTCTCGGGGAGGCACGATTTCGCGCCCTGCGCGCGCGCTACGTCCCGGACGAGCGGCCCGATCCCTGGTCCGTTCTCGGGGTGACCGCCGACATGTCGTTTGACGAAATCCGCGCCGCCTGGCGCAAACAGGTGCGCGATTGTCACCCCGACCGGCTCAAGGCGCGCGGCGTACCCGAGGAGGCGGTGCGCCTCGCCGAGAGGCGCCTCAGGGACATCAATCACGCCTGGGAAGAGATCAACGCCATGCGCGCCCCCTCTTAAAAATGTCACGGACTCTGCCTATCTTGGCCCCATGAAACACGCTGCACCTTTCCTCGCTCTGGCCGTCGCGCTGCTCACCGGTGCCCTCCCCGCCTCCGCGCAGGAGGAAGAGGACGGCCGATCGCTCATGGAGGAAGGCGCGCAGCTTTTCTGGGACGGGTTGCGGCGCGAGATGGGTCCCGCGCTCGAAAGCCTGCGCGACCGTGCCGACGAGATGGAGCCCGCTCTGCGCGACTTCGCCGAACGGATGGGACCGGCGCTGGCCGAACTGATGGACAAGATCGACGACCTGAGCGCCTATCACCCCCCCGAGATGCTGCCCAACGGCGACATCATCCTGCGTCGCAAGACGCCGCAGGAACTCAAGGACACGGCCCCCGAGGGCGAGATCGAGATCTAGCCGCCTGCGCGCAGCACAGCGCCGGGGTTCATGATGCCGACGGGGTCGAGCGCCGCCTTGATGGCGCGCATCGCATCGAGCTTCACCGGATCGCCATAGCGCTCCAGGTCCCCGACCTTGAGCCGCCCGATGCCGTGCTCGGCGCTGACCGAGCCGCCCATCTCGTGCACGAGGTCATGCACCGCACGCTTGATCGCGTCGCGCTCGGCCACATGGTCGGCGCGGGTGCGCCCGGGCATGGGAAAGACGTTGTAGTGCAGATTGCCGTCGCCGAGGTGGCCGAAACAGTTGACGCGAAAATCGCCAATCCCGGCAATCACCCCGGTACCGCGCGCGATGAACTCCGGGATCACCGAGAGCGGCAGCGAGATGTCGTGCGAACTGACCGAGCCGATGCGCCGGTTGGCCTCCGGGATTTGCTCGCGCACCTCCCAGAATGCGTGCCGCTGCGCCTGCGACTGCGCGACCATCCCGTCGTGCACCAGCCCGGCCTCGAAACCTTCGGCAAAGAGCGTCTCCAGCGCCGCCGCCGGATCGAGCCCGCGCGCCAGCCCCACGTCGATGAGCACGCACCATTCCGGCGGCTCGGCGAAAGGCTGCCGGATATCGGGCAACGTCTCGGCGAGGAAGTCGAGCCCCTGCCGGTGGATGATCTCGAAGGCACTGATCCCCTCGCCCATGTGATCGCGCGCCATCGCCAGCAGGTCGAGCGCGGCGCGCGCCCCCGCCACCGCCATGAGCGCGGTGCCCTCCCCCGCCGGGCGCGGCGCAAGCTTCAGCGCGGCGGCGGTGATGACGCCCAGCGTACCCTCCGACCCGATCAGCAGGTTGCGCAGGTCGTAGCCGGTGTTGTCCTTGCGCAAGCGTTTCAGCCCGTGCCAGATGCGTCCGTCGGGCAGTACCGCCTCCAACCCCAGGCACAGGTCGCGCGCATTGCCATAACGCAGCACGTTGACCCCGCCCGCGTTGGTTCCCAATAGCCCGCCGATACGCGCCGAGCCCTTGGCCGCGATGGAAAGCGGGAACAGTCGCCCCGCCGCCTCCGCCGCTTCGTGGATGTCCTGCAGGATCGCGCCCGCCTCGACCACCACCACGTTCTCCCCGGGCCAGAGTCCGCGCACCGCGCGCATCCGTTCGAGGCTCAGGATCACCGGCACCGGGCCGTCCGGGGCGATCTGTCCGCCGACAAGCCCCGTGCCGCCGCCATAGGGCACGATCGGCACCCGTGCCCCGGCGCAGGCGCGCACCACCTGCGCCACACCCTCCGCGTCGCCGGGCGCAACGATCACGCCCTGTCCCTGCCAGCGCCCGCGCGGCTCTTCGAAATAGCGCGGTGCGGCCTCGCGAAATGCCGCGTCGGGCAGCACCGCGCGCAGGCTGTCGATGAAATCGGGGGTGGCGGATTTGAGCGTCATGGCCCTTAGCTATCACAGGTCCGACCAGGGACCAGCCTGTCCCCGGCTTCATCTTGCCATAAATATCCGGATCCGCCGCTCACAGCCGCGAGGAAATCACCCCGGTGTTAAAGCCGCCCATGCGCAACTCGCCGAACAGGCGCTGGTATTCGATCTTGGGGCAGTGGTTCATGACCACGTCGACGCCACGCGCGCGGGCCTTCTCTGCTGCCTCTGGGTGCTCCACCCCGATCTGCATCCAGATCGTCTGCAACTCGGGAAACGCGTCCAACGCCTCTTCGACCAACGGCGGCACGTGCTCGGACCGGCGGAAGATATCGACCATGTCCACCCCGCCTTCGATCTCCGAGAGCGACGCCGCAACCGTCTGACCAAACAGCACACGCCCCGCGTGACCAGGGTTGACCGGCACCACCTCGTATTTCTTGAGGCCGAGGTAGCGCGCCACGTAATAGGACGGGCGCACCGGGTTCATCGACACGCCCACAACCGCCACGCGGCGGGTCCGGGTCAGGATGTCGCGCAGGTGGGAATCAGTGTAGGTCTCGCTCATGGTGGCCATTAATCACGAAGCGGGCCAAGAAAAAAGCGCCCAAGATAATGCTTGGGCGCCAGTCGCGGAACGAGGGACAGTGATAGGAGACGACGGTGTTCCAACTCGCCGCCTCTGAGACTATAGATAGGACCGATTTTCACGATATAAAGGGGGTGTAATAGCCGCGTGACCAAGCGTGAAATCGCGGGTCAGTCGAACACATCCTCGACCACATCCCACAACTCCTCGAAAATACGCCGCCCGATCCCCTTGCGGCGCTTGTTCGTGCGTTTGCGTGGCGGTGGCGTGGCCCGGTGCCCGTCCTCATAATCCTGCCGCGGCAGGGTCATGGGCCGTCCCGCCGGGCGCGAACGGTCGGATTTCGCCTTTGGCATCGCCTTCATGTCGTGCAGCGGCGCGCCGCAGCTTGAACAGGCCAATTCGTGGCGCGCCCGGTCGAGCACGAGGGCCGCGCGCGTGCCGCAGTAACTGCATGTCGCGATCTTGTGAGCCATGCCGTTCCATATCGGTCAATCGCGCCGGTTTTCCAAGCCCCGGCGCCGCGAAATCGTCGCCCAGCACGCGGACGCGTGCTATCATCGCAGGACGAAGCCCCCGAGGACCGGCCCCGCATGACCGATCAAACCGAGCAAGACCCCGCACCCCGCAATCTGCCCTTCACGGTGGACCTCAGGCGCGTTCATCTCGCCGTGGGCTGGATCGCCTTCGGACTGCCGCTCTCGCTCGTGGCGGTCGCGTGGCTGCCGACGGTCTGCTTCCAGGACTCGATCAGTCATTTCTATTTCAGCCCGGTGGGCGGCGATATCCTCGTTGGCGCGCTGAGCTTCATCGGCCTTTTGCTGCTCTGCCTCTACTCTTTCGATGCCGCCGGATGCGAGGGCGCGAGGCGCTGGACGCGGTTGGATATCCTGCTGATCCGGCTGGCCGGTATCGCATCGCTCCTCGTGGCCTTCGTGCCCACGACCGGCACCGGCTGTGCCCGCACGGGAGCCGAGGGCGCGCGCGTCTTGCTCACAGGCGCGGAGGAGCCGTCCTTCGATTTCTGGGCCGTGCTTCTCGGGCGGACGGAGGCGACCGGCCTGCCGCTCGACGCGGTACATTACGGCGCGGCGGGGGGAATGTTCCTCATCCTCGCTTACGTGGTGCTGCGCGTTTTTACCCGCGTCAATTCCACGGCCGCCGAGATGGCAGGCAACCGCAAGGCCCTTCGCAACGCCTGCTACCGCGTTCTGGGCCGGATGATCCTCTCCGTGGTCGCGGTGCTGGCGGTCAAGATGGCCGTCGGGCGCGTCGCGCCAGATTTTCTCGGCTTCTGGAACCGGTTCAATCTCACCTTCGTGTTCGAGGCGGCGGGGCTTTTTGCCTTCGGGCTGGCCTGGATGATCAAGGGCCGGTTCCTGCCGATCTTCGAGGACGCAGCCGCGAGACGTCAGGCGCGCGCGGCATAGAGCGCGACGGCCGCCGCGTTCGAGACATTGAGCGAACCGAAGCCACCCGCCGCGTCGATGCGCACGAGCGCGTCCACCACCTCGCGCGTGCGCGGGCGCAGCCCCGGCCCCTCTGCCCCCAGAACGAGTGCGACGGGTCGGTCGCGCCGTCCTTCCAGGGCCGTCTCGACGGTCTCGTCCGCCTCGCCCGCGAGGCCGAGAACGACATAGCCCATGCCCTGCAATTCGGTGATCGCATCGGCGAGGTTGCGCACCCGCAGATAGGGCTGACGCTCCAGCGCACCGCTGGCGGACTTGGCAAGCGCGCCGGTCTCGGGGGCGGCATGGTGGCGCGGGGCGATCACCGCGCGCGCGCCGAACACCTCTGCCGAGCGCAGGATCGCGCCCACGTTATGCGGGTCGGTCACCCGGTCGAGCAGCACCAGACGGGGCACGCCCGGGCGGTCGCGCAGCGCGAGATCGGCCAGACTTCCCCAGTCGAGCGGCTTGACCTCCAGCGCCGCGCCCTGATGAACCGAGCCGGGATCAAGCGGCGCGGGGAACTTGCGCGGATCGGCGATCTCCGGCTCCAACCCGCTCGCGGCGATGGCGGCGGCGAGTTTGTCGGCGGCATTCCGTGTCACGATCAGCCGCAGCTTTTCGCGGCGGGGATTCTCCAGCGCGTCGCGCACGGCGTGCAGCCCGAACAGCCAAACCGTCCCGGCAGCCTCGGCGCGCCGCGCCTGCTCCTTCTCGATCACCCAGCGGGGTTTCTTCATCGGTCGCACGCCCCTCGTCTACAGCGTCGTGTCCTTGCACCTCAGCGCACGGGCACGCAAGCCATTTTCCGGTTGACGGGCCGCGGCACCAATTCTAAGACGCCCGGCACGTGGGCGACAGGCCGCAAGGTGTGGCAGGGGACTGTAACTCCCTCGCGGAGACGCACGCTAGGTTCGATTCCTAGGTCGCCCACCATTTTCCGCTAAATCAATGACTTAGACTGCAAGATACGCCGGTGGGCCACAAAGGTGGGACATATCAAGCGTCTTGCGGCCTATCCTAACTATCTATCCGGGCTATAGATCAGGTATCTATAATCAGGATATAATTTATATATATATCAATCAGTTATATTCAGTGCCTCGCGGCTGCCTGTATCCGGGCTATATCTGATTTATTATAACCCTCGGGGAAAACAGATGCGCAACTTGCCACATTCGTCTGACTAACAGACGGAGGGCTAAGGGCGAACCGCTCCGGATGGTTTGTTCTGTCTTGAAGATGGAGGATTAGGCCTGATGCAAAACAGGCCAGCCAATTCGACTCCTCAGAGACTTGCAAGCGAAAGTAAATAGATGCAACCGGCGGCGCGGATGCCATCGCAGAGCTCCAGAGCGCCCTGCTGAGCGGCTTCAACCCGTCGCCCAGACCCAACCCAGCCCAAGACAATCGCAGAGCTCTCAGCGATCAAAAAACTCAATGGCTCCAGTGTTATGGAGCACTCTTGTTGCAGTTAGCACGTTGCGCTCCATGGTCTGTCTGCACATCTCAACTCCGGTGCTGGGCAGGCAGCTTCAAAATCGCCTCAGCACTGCCTTCACCATGCTCCCTGCCAAGGGACGCCGCCTTGTGGGGCTGCCTCCAGCGTCCCACCTGTTAGACCGAAGCGGTTGGCGTAGCGACCTCCGCCAGAGGGTCGGGTTCAGGCTCTTTGCGGTCCCCGGCCTTTTGGTCGTTCAGGATGCGATAAACGCTTGCCCTGCCAATTCTGAGACGCCGTGCGATCTCTGCTGCCCCGATGCCTTCTGCTTGGAGCGCCAGAACCTGACCCGCCTTTGCGCGGGCCGTGGGGCTCCTGCCCTTGTACTTACCCGCAGCCTTGGCCTTCGCAATGCCTTCGCGTTGACGCTCGAGCATGATTTCACGCTCAAACTCTGCGACACCGCCAAAGATTGTAAGCATCAGCTTGCCCGTTGCGGTCCCAGTGTCGATCCCCATGGACAGTATGCGAAGGGAGGCCCCCTTGCTCGATATGACCTCCAGCACCTCTAGCAGGTGCGCCACGGAGCGGGCCAGACGGTCCAGCTTGGTTACGACAAGGGTGTCTCCCTCCCGGATATAGTCGAGGGCCTCAGCAAGCCGCTCACGCGCTTTCACGTCAACTGAGGAGACTTGTTCTACGAACACCTTCTCACACCCAACTGCCAACAGTTCTGACTGCTGGGCTTCGAGCCCGGCTTTCTGGTCCAAGGTGGACGTTCTGGCATACCCAACGATCATGGTCGCACTCCAATTGTCTCAATGATATCCAAGACCCTGATACTCAGACTGTATCAAAATAGCAAGAAGTATTTTGTGAGACACTTTGCGGATAAGTCCGAGGCGCCTCACTAGAGCAGGCCCTCTGAGACAGTTGTCAACGACATCAGGGGAGCTTAACGTGCAGCCAAAGTGGTTGCAGCGGACGTTGTAGGCGATGACCCAGAACATGACTGACCAGTCAGAAGCCCCGGGTACCATCGCCGAGATGAAAGAGGCAGTGGGCTCTTTGTTCATGCTCTGGTCGAGGGTTGAGGCTGATCTGGTGAAGGCACTTTCCGAGTTGAGCGGCCCGCCGAAAGCAGACAAGCCGCACGGCATCGGTCGCACACTCGCAGCGTGGAAGGCGCTGCACGAGGACATCGCCGGGAGAGGCACGGATCACCTGGAGGTCGTGTGTGAACTGCACGGGCATCTAGCCGGTGCGCTCAGAGTGCGGAACGCCATTGCGCACGGCTTGGAGAGCTACGGCATAGCCGGTAGCGATGGCTCAGGCGAGGCGTATTTCCAGTGTAGGTTGAAGGACGCACCCGAGGTCATCACGCTGCGGCACCTGAAGGCCTGCCTTAGCCGCTTGGCAGGAGCGAGGATGCATATCAGCAGGCTGACATACGCAGCATTGCATCCGGGCGAGCGAGGGTTGCAGAGCCTGTACGATGACGTGACGGACTTGATGCGGCGTCACGAGGATTGAGGCTGGGCTGCTATCGGGAGGGCCCTATGGGGGAAAAGGGTTCGGGAGCTATGGTATATACACCCTCGCAAAAATGTGCGGAGTTTTTCGGAGGACATTGGTACTTCCCGGTTCTCACTCGCATTCCATGGGTCAGCGATGGTTGTGAGTGTTACAGTCAGACGGCAGGTATGGGGGGAACTCGCATTGTCGCGAGTAATAGAAGGGGGCACGAAAAAATGTGCCAGAGAATTACGTAACTTATTGGCGCATTAGATGCGGAAGGGTTGGTTTGGACAGCCTAGGCATGATTAGTATTGCCGAAGATATTGCTTAGGAGAATGAAATGCGGGTCTCGGACTATTATGGCCTCGGCCGAACCCAACCAACACTCAGTTTCGTTGATGTTGATGTTGAGAATGATACTCCGCTCTTCATTAGCCCGCGTGCAATCCGACTACTACCGTCGCAGTGGGGCGATGAATGCGTCTCACTGGTACAGGACTTCTTTGGACAGGTCCTTGCGTCGATACGACAAGGTGATGATGCCGCCGCTATCGAGCTTCTTGAACGTCTCAAGGAACCGAATGAGACACACCTCGGGCTGTCCAAAGGGGCTTCGAGGGGACGAGCACTAGGCTCCGCTTCGGCACGAAGTGTTTGGGAGGCATTGAGCTACTCCCCGTCTCTTGGACAGGATCTGGCGTAAATCAAGCTACTCTTTGCACCTGCTGATCGG